>JAPPKD010000083.1 GCA_028820215.1 Spirochaetaceae bacterium
TCGCACCCGCTAGGGAATGACGCCTTCTCACGGCGCACCGAATAAGCCGGGTTGATGCGGAGCCCGCGATACACCTGAGGGTCGAAGTACACGGTGGTTCGTCTTGAATCCGCCATGGATATCAAGGTAGCAGCGTGAGGTTTTGGTGACAGTACGTCATCACCCACCCTCCACCCGATCCATCACGTACCCACACCTCGTGCAGTTGGGTACAGTCTGTGCAAGAGAGCCCCCGCGGGAGGTGATGCCATGACCGACCTGCAGATCGTGACCGGTCCGAATCCCGAACCCATTACGGCATTCGCCGGCGCCGAGCTGGCGCGCTACGCCCGCGACCTGTTCGGCGTCGCCGCGGCGGTCAACGCCCGGCCCGCGGCAGCGACGGCCAGCGTGTGGCTGGACCCGGACGGCACCGGAATGGCGGCGCCGGACGAGCCGCAGAGCTACACCCTGCGGCGCTTCACGCGCCCGGCGGGAGGCGATCACCTGCTGGCCGCCGGAGGCAGCCCGGCCGCCACCCTCTGGGCCGTGTACGAACTGGTGCGCGGCTGGGGAGTGCAGTTCCTGTTGAGCGGAGACCTGCTGCCCGACGATCCCGGGCCGTTGCGCCTGCCGGACGGCGACCGCACCTGCGCCCCGAATCTGGACACGCGCTGCTGGCGCCTGATCAACGACTTCGTCTGCGGTCCCGAGTCGTGGGGGCTCGCGGAGAATCGGCGCTTCATCGACCAGCTCGCCAAGAACGCCTTCAACGAGGTCCTGCTGTCGCTGTGGCCGTGGCAGTCGTTCGTCCACTACGAGTTCCGCGGCGTGGCCAAGAGCACCGGCTGCTCCTGGTTCGGGTTCCGCTACCCGGTGGACGAGCACACCGTGGGCCGCGAGCTGTTCGGGGGGGCCGACGAGTTCGAGAACCCCGACCTGGCCGGGATCGACGACTACCACGAGCGCCACGCCGCCGCCCGCCGCCTCGCCGCCGGGATCATCGAGCACGCAGCCGCCCGCGGCATCGGCAGCAGCATGTCGCTGTCGCTGCTCGAGTATCCGCGGGAGTTCATGCCGGTCATTCCGGGGGCGCACGTGGCCCGCCAGCTCGCGGAGAGGACCTGCGTCCCCGGCAGCGACCAGGCTCCCGACGACCCGCTGCTCGTCGACCTGGCGCGCACCAAGATCTCGGCCCACCTGCACACCTATCCCGGGGTCGAGCGCCTGTTCCTGGGTTTTCCCGAGCACCGCGAGTGGCTGGATCGCGCCGAGGACGCGTGGCGCAGCCTGGACGACAAGTACGCCATATCCGAGGTCCTGACGCTGGAGCAGGCGCTGGCGAACGCGCGGCGCCGCACCGACGTGCACGGCGGACCCGGCCGCCAGGAGTCGCGCGTGCTCGGCGACATCGCCATGCTGCGGCTGATCGACTGCGTGCTGGAGGACCGCAGCGTGCTGGAACGCCCCGGTCACGCTGCGCCTGCGCGCATCCTCTACGGCCAGCCGGCCGAGGAGCTGCTGCCGATCCTGCCGCGCATCGCGCCGCCCGGCGCCGGCGCGGTGGCGTTCATCGACTACACGGCGCGGCGCGCCGCCGACCATATCGAGGTGATGGACAACGCCGTGCCCGACGCGATGCCGAGCCGGTTCATCTTCACGCTGGCGGACGACAACGTGGGCGTCCTGCCGCAACTGGCCACCAGGCCGTTGCACACCCTCGCCACGCGCATGCGCGGGGACGGCTGGAGCGGGTTCAGCACCCGCCACTGGATGATCGGCGACCTGGACCCGACGATGCGCTACATGGCGCGCTCCTGCTGGGACGCCGACTGCACGCCGGCGGCGGCGTACCGTGAGCTGGCAGCGGGCGTTTGCGGCGAGGCGGCGGCAGCGCCCCTGGTGACGGCCTGGCAGCAGGTCGATGCGATCACCGACGACCTGGACCGTCACGGCATGGGGTTCTCCTTCCCGGTGCCGGGGATGATGGAGAAGCACTGGCAGGCGGGCGAGCCGCTGTCGGCGGATCTGCACGACGTGCGCGAGCGCTATGCCGCTGCATTGGCGCGGGTCGGTGAAGCGATCACCGTGGCGCGGCCTGCGGGGGTGCCGTTTGCGCGCTACCACGCGGAGCGGCTGCGCTTCGCGGTTGGCTATCTGGATGCGGTGGCAGCCACCCGCGAGGCGGGCATCGCCGAAGCCGCGGGCCGCCATGACGACGCACTGGCCGGCGTGAGCGCCGCCCTCGCCCATCTCATCGCGGCGGTGCAGGCGTACGCCTCCGTCGCCGCCGACAACTCCGACCGCGGCGCCATCGCCAGCATCAACGAGTACTGCCTGCGCTTCCTGCGCGCCACCCGCGACCGCCTCGCGGCGTAGCCGTCAGCGCCCGATACCGTCGCCTGCGGCTCCGGTATTGGCCCATCGCAACCTTCCGAGTCTGAGTCCGCTGTACCCGGTCGGCCGCCGGCTCATGGTCGTCAGGCTGCGGAATCGGCTCTGCGGGCTTGCGCCAACTCGTAGGCTCCCTGCATCCGGACCCAATGGCCGGCGTCGCTCCAGCCGAGCCGCTCCAAAGCGATGGCGAGCCGAGGCGACACGCCGGCCTTGCCGTTCAAGACCCGCGACAGTGTGTTTCGCGTGACTCCGAGGCGATCTGCCGCGTCGCCCACCGTCCAGCCCTCTGCTGTAATCGCCTCCCGGATGATCTCCCCCGGATGTGCGGGATCGTACATGCCACCCATCGCAGCCTCCCTCAGTGATAGTCAATCAGGTCCACGTCCACCGCTTCGCCTTCGTCGAACCGAAAGATGAGCCTCCGGTTGGCGGAAACGCGAAGGCTCCAATGCCCGGATCGGTCGCCCTTCAGTGGATGGAGTCTCCAGCCGGGCCGACGGACTCAGAGGGCCGGGTGGTTGAGCGGGAGGCCGCGCACGCCGACGCCGTCGAAGCGGTGGATGACCAGGTTGTCCAGGGAGGCGGCGAACAGGATGTCACGTTCGGGGCCGGCGAAGGCGACGTCGGTCGGGCCGCGCAGCGCCTCTCCCATCCAGTCCTCGGCGAACAGCTCCAGGCGGCGGCTGTCCAGGTCGAACACGTAGATGGCGTCCGGGCGGTGGCAGGCGATCCACAGCCGGCCCTGTTCGTCGAAGGCGATGCCGTCAGGGACGTGGCGCGGCATGTGCAGCACGCGCTCGAAGCGGCCGGCGGACCCGTCGTCGTCGATCGCCACGCGGGCGATGCCGGCGCCGAAGGTCTCCACCAGGTACAGGTAGCGCTCGTCGGCGTCCAGGGCGATGGCGTTTGGCGTGTCGACCGCGTCCGGATACCAGAGGCGCGCGGCTCCGCCGCCCGGCTCGATCTTGTAGAGCCGTCCGTTGAGCGCGCCTGACCAGTCGCCGCTGTCGGACAGGTACAGGGCGCCGCGGCGATCGAAGGCCGGGTAGTTGGCGCAGAGAAACGGGCGTCCCGCAGATCCTGTGGCGTAGGTGGTGACCGACCCGTCCGGCGTGACCCGGATCACGGCGCCGAGGCCGGTCTCGGCGCAGTACAGGTTGCCGGCGGAATCGACCGCCTGGCCCAGACAGCGGTTGGCGGTGGCGGCGAACTGCTCGGCGCGGTTGGCCGCCACGTCGACCCGGTACACTTGGCAGCCGGTGCCGGTGGTGTACAGCTCCCCGCGCGGGCCGACCGCCAGCGACTCGGGGTGGTCCACCCCCGGGACATGGACGATCTTCTCGTTGTCGAAGCGGGGCACGGCCGGCGTCGGATTCATAGCTCTTTCAGAGTAGCGG
This sequence comes from Spirochaetaceae bacterium, assembly GCA_028820215.1. The sequence goes on from JAPPKD010000083.1 coordinate 3,774, forward strand.
CGTGCCGCCGTCGGGCAACTCGAAGCGCCCGGGATCCAGCGGCGTATGACCGTCCATCGCGGCGAGCACCTCCTCGTCCAGCTCCACTCCCAGTCCCGGCCGCCGCGCCAGCTCGTCCACGTCGATGTGGCCGCCGGTCACCGGCAGCGGCTCCCGCTGCAGGCGGTCGAACCACGGCTGCAGGGGGCAGTGCTCGAGGATCAGGAAGTTCTGGATCGCGGCCGCCACCTGGGCGGAGGCGGCCAGGGCCACCGGGCCGTACGGATTGTGTGGCGCCATGAGGATGCCGTACACCTCGGCGTATTGGGCGATGCGCAACAGCTCGCTGATGCCCCCGGCGTGGCTGTCTGGCACACGTCGATCGCCTGCTGCTCGAACCACGGGCGGAAGTCCCAGCGCGAGACCATGCGCTCGCCCAGGGCAATCTTCATCCCCGGAAAGCTCTGCTTGAGCCGCGCCGTGGGCGCCACCGTGTCCTGGTTGGTCGGCTCCTCGACGAACAGCGGGGCCAGCGGCTCCAGCCCCTGCAGCAGCCGGTGGGCGGCCTGGGGATCGAACATGCCGGCCGCGTCGACCATCAGCGCCGTCCCGCCGCCCAGGATCCGCCGCAGCCGGCCCACCTCGGCCACCGCCACGTCGGCCTGGCGCTGCGCGTCATACGGCCGGGTGACGCTGCCGAAGCCGTGCTTGAAGGCGTCGAACCCCAGCTCCAGGGCGCGGCGGGCCGCATCCTCCAGCTCCACGCCGAAGAACTCGGGTCCGAAGCGGATGTAGCAGCGCACGCGGTCCCGCACCCGGCCGCCGAGCAGCTTGAACACCGGCAGCCCCGCCACCTTGCCGGCGATGTCCCACAGGGCCTGGTCGATGCCGCTCATGGCGCTGCCGTGGACGACCCCGCGGCGCCACCAGAACTCGCGGAAGCCCAGCTGCCAGACACGCTCGATGTCGGTCGGGTCCATGCCCAGCAGGCGCGGCCTGAGCTCGCTCTCCACGTGCGCCTTGATCGCCAACTCGTGGTGCTCGGTGGTCGCCTCGCCCACCCCCTGCAGGCCGGCATCGGTGTCGACGTGGACGAACACCCAGTTGCGGTGCGCGCCGCCGCCGGGACGCGGCACGGCCGCCACCGAGCAGCGCACGTCGGTGATCGTCATCGCGCTCACGGCTCCAGCTCCGGGTGCAGCGGAAACCCGACCACGCGCCCGTCCTGCTGCGCGGATCGGTACGCGCCTTCCATCATCTCCACGCAGCGCAGGCCCTCCACCCACGTGAGGCACGGCTCGGCACCCGTGGCGATCCAGCGAAAGAAGTCGCCGATCTCGCGCCGGTACGCGTGATCGAAGCCCAAGTCGTCGAACCGCTCGTGCTGCGAGGCCGGAGCGTCGAGGCGCTGCCAGTACAGGTCGATGTGATCGAGCGCCGGCACCAGCTTGAAGCCGCCGTGGCGGCACTCGCCCCACGGCCCCTGCGACTCGCGGAACTGGTGCAGGGGAAACGACAGGCCGCCGACGATCGTGGCCACGGCGCCGGAGTGGAACCGGTACGTCGCGTGCACGATGTCCCGGAACCCGTAACGGGAGTCGTGTTGCGGCCCGCACACGGCGTGTACGTCCCTGGCATCGCCGCACATGGCGCGGAACCAGTCGATCACGTGCACGCCGTGCATGTGGAAGAAGCCGCCGCCGCGCGCGGGGTCCGACCACCAGGTGTCGAAGAACTCGTAGGGCCGGTTGTCCGTGTACTGCGCCACAGTGATCGACAGCGGCGCCCCGAGCAGGCCGTCGGCGGTCAGCTCCACCATCCGCGCCCACGGTGGCCGCAGCCGCCGCTTGTGTCCGACCATCAGCTTCACGCCGTGGCGCCGGCACGCCGCCACCATGTCCCAACACTCCCGCGCCGTGCGCGCCATCGCCTTCTCGCAGAACACGTGCACGCCGGCCGCGGCGGCCGCCACGGTGATCTCCGCGTGCACGTGGTTGGCGGCGGTCACCAGCACCGCGTCCAGGCGCTCGCGCCGCAGCAGCTCGCGGTAATCGCCGTAGCCGGGCACCTCGGCACCCAGCGTGGCGGCCGTAGCGGCGAGGCTGCCGGCATCCGGGTCGCACAGCGCCGCCAGCTCGGCGCGCTCTATGGCGTAACCCGCCAGGTGCTTGCCGAAGTCCCCACACCCCACCAGCGCAAACCGTGGCCGGCGGGTTCCCGCGACCGTTGTGGCGGCACCCATCGTTGCGCTCATGCCGGAGAAATCCTACCGCGGATAGCCCCGCGACGCCCCGTGCGATCTTGACAAAACGGGAGAGTTCGCTTTACCCCAACCCTATCCTGGACGCCTGCAACACATCCGCGGAACTGGAAGCGAGCGCCACGGAACTGGCGATCCTGCCGGTCGGCGCCACCGAGCAGCACGGCAGCTACCTGCCGCTGGCGACCGATTCGCTGGAGGCGGAGGCGGTGGCGCGTGGGGTGGCCGAACGGATGGACGGGTTCCTGCTGCCGGTGCTGCCGTTCAGCAACTCGGAGGCGCACGCCGGCTTCCGCGGCTCGGTGTCGCTCAGTCCGAGCACTCTTCTGACCGTGGTCAGGGAGCTGGCCCTGGATCTGATCGGACAGGGGTTCCGCTACGTCGTGCTGCTCAACATGCACGGCGGCAACCTGATCCTGCGGCCGGCGGTGCGCGAGATCAACCGCAGCACCGATGCCGGCCGCGCGCTGTGCGTGCAGCCGTTCACCCTGGCCGCCGCGGAACTTGAGGGCATCTTCCCCAACTTCGCGAACGAGGCCCACGCCGGCGGCTTCGAGGCCTCGCTGATCATGGAGATCGCACCGGGCACGATAAAGGGCACCGTCCCCGACGCCGTGCCGGACAGCGCGGTCGAGGCGTTCGACTACCTGACCATGGCCCAGATGAGCCCCAGCGGCGTGTGGGGCGAGCCGAGCCAGGCTGATCGCGAGCGCGGGCGCCGGGCACTGGCGGTGATGGTCGAGCATAGCGTCCGCCACATCAGCGCGGCGATCGGCCGCATCGAAGCCGCCGGGGGCGCGCCGTGATCGGGCCCGCGATTCCGGGAGCCGAGCTGGGCGACCTGCTGCGGCGGCTGATCCGAATCGACAGCACCAACCCGCCGGGGCGGGAGGCGCCGGTCGCCGAGCTGCTCGGCGGATGGCTGCGGGAGGCCGGGCTGGAGGTGGAGCTGGACCGCTTCGCCTTGGGCCGGGCCAACGTGGTGGCCCGCTGGCGCGGCTCCGGCGATGCACCCGCGCTCCTGTTCAACGGCCACCTCGACACCGTGCCGGTGCAACGCGAGCAATGGCGCCACGACCCCCACGCAGCGGTCGTGGAGGGCGACGTGCTGCACGGCCGCGGCACCGTCGACATGAAGGGCGGCGTCGCCGCGCTGGCGATGGCCTGCGCCGTGCTGGCCCGCGCCGGAGTCCGCCTGTCGCGCGACCTGATCTTCGCCGGCACCGCCGGCGAGGAGGTGGACTGCTGCGGCTCGCAACGGCTGGCCGCCGGCGACCTGGGTCCGGTCGGCGCTCTGGTCGTCGGCGAGCCCACCAGCCTGCAGGTGGTCACGGCGCACAAGGGAGCGCTGTGGCTCAGGATCGTCACCAGCGGCCGGGCCGCCCACGGATCGATGCCGGAACAGGGCAGCAACGCGATCGCCGGCATGTGCCGGATCATCGAGCGGCTGCGGGCGTATCGGCCCGTGCACCGGCCGCATCCGCTGCTGGGACCGCCGACCGTCAACCTGGGGACCATCGAGGGCGGTGCGAAGGTCAACATCGTGGCCGACCGGTGTGCGCTGACGGTGGATCTCCGCAGCGTCCCGGGGCAGGACCACGCCGGGCTGCTGCGCGAGGTGCGCGCGCTGGCGGCCGCCGCGGCAGCCGCCGAGACCGGTGTGACGGCGCAGGTGGAAGTGCTCACCGACCGCCCCGCGATCGACACGCCCGAGCACGAACCGCTGGTCGGCACCGCCCTGGAGGTGGCCGGACAGGTGCTCGGGGGAGCGCCCGCCGCGCGCGGCGTCAGCTACTTCTCCGATGCCTCGGTGCTGACGCCGGCGCTCGGGGTGCCGACGCTGATCTTCGGGCCGGGCGACGAGCGGCTGGCGCACCAGGTGGACGAGCACACCACGCTGAGCTCCGCGGCCGCGGCGGTGCGCTTCTACACCGCGCTGGCGCGGGCCCTGGGATAGGCGTGAAGGCGCTTGCGGTCACCGGCGAGGTCGTGGTGGCCGGCGGCGGCAGCACGCGCCATCGCTCGCGCGCCGGGGCCGCCGTGCTGACCGACGGCAGCCTGTTCGTGGCCTACCGCGTGGGGCGCAACATGTTCGAAGAATCCCACGGCGCGGTGGTGGCCACGCGCTCGGCGGACGGCGGGGCGACCTGGGACGAGCCGACGCCGGTGCTGGCCGAGCCGGGCTGGGACTGGTTCGGCGCCCAGCGCCTGCTGCAGCTCGGCGACGGCACGCTGCTGATGCTGGCCGGCAAGGCGCGCTGGAACAGCGGCCGGTTCCACACCTGCGCCATCCGGTCCAGCGACGGCGGCCGCACCTGGGACCCGCCCGGCCCGGAGATCCGCGTGTTCGCCGCCTTCAGCGAGCCGTACGGCCAGGGCGTCGTGCACGGGCTGCCGGACGGACGCCTGCTGCTGGGTTTTCAGGGCACCGACACACCCGGAGAGTCCAACCTGGCCGCCATCGCATTCTCGCGCGACCGCGGCGATTCCTGGTCGGAGCGGGTGCTGCTGAGCCACGACGCCACGCTGGAACTGCGCGAGCCCGACACGCTGGCCCTGGCGGACGGACGGCTGCTCACCGTGCTGCGCAGCGACGCACCGCCCTATGCCTCCTACCAGAGCTGCTCCGAGGATGGCGGCCGGAGCTGGACGCCGCTGGCCGCGACCGGGTTCCACGGCCACTGCCCGCGCCTGGCGGCGCTGCGCCGCGCCATCATCTGCGTGTATCGCGACATGCGCGAGGGGCGGCCGGGCATCGGCTTCAGCGCGAGCTGGGATGAAGGCGAGTCGTGGCACGACCAGGGGCTGCTCTACCGCTCGCCGGGGCCCTTCCAGGGCTGGGCCACCGCCTGCGGCTACCCGAGCGTGCTGCGGTTGCCGGACGGCGACCTGCTGTGCGTGTTCCACACCGACTTCGTGGACGAGGATTGCGAGATCCGCGCCGTGCGCCTGCGGGAGGTGAACGGATGATCCCGCGCAGCAGCGACGGTCTGCACGATACGTTCCGCGATTGGAACACGGTATCCGCGCACCGCAACGTCGAGCTGGTGCGCCGCTTCCCACGCGTGCCGCGCCGGCCCGACGTGCGCGTCAGTCCCGCCGACCTGAACTACGACGTACCGCCGGACGCCGACCTGCGGCAGCTCGCGTCAGCGCAGGGCATCGACGTCGAGTCTCCCTGCTTCCGCCTCCCCGAACGGCGCCGCCTGCGCTGCGGCTTCTTTCCCCTGGTGACGCGGCTGCACAGCGGGGCGCTGCTGGCGGTGTGGCGCGAGGCGAGCTCCCACGCCTACTGCTCCTTCGGGCGCACCGTGGCGGCGCGCTCGCCGGACGGCGGGCGCAGTTGGAGCGCCCCCTGGGTGGTCGGCTTCCGGCGGTCGGGTGCGTGGGACACCGGCGGTCCCGAGAACCTGGTGCAGACCGGCGACGGCACCCTCTGGCTGGGCGCCTGGGCCCGTATCCCGGAACCCGAGCCGGGCACCGTGGGCGCTCAGCGCCCCGAGATGTACGTGCTGCGCTCGCATGACGAGGGGCGAAGCTGGGAGCAGCTCCCCAGGCTCGGCGACGGCTGGCAGTTTCTCTGCACGCCGATGCTGGAGCTTTCCAACGGCGAGTTCCTGTGGCTGGGCAGCGTCCCGGATCCCGCCGACGAAGGGGTCACCTCCTACACCTCGCTGCGGCGTGCGGTCTTCATCCTGCGCCGGCCCGGCGAGCCGCTCACCCCCGGAGCCGACGTGGTGGAGCTGGGCGGGCTGCGTTTCGAGCGCTACGGCGCCATGCAGCTTGGAGGGACCAACGAGTGCCATGTCACCGAGACCGCCACTTCCGGCCACCTGGTGATGCTGACCCGCTCCGCGGTCAGCGAGCACTACGAGCAGTCCACCTCGACCGACTACGGGCGCACCTGGTCGCCGCCCCGCCGCTCCGACCTGTGGCATACGCCGATCGCCAGCCAGCCGCTGCTGATCACGCTGACCGACGGCACCCTGGTCGCCGTGCACGACGAGCGCGGCAACGGCCGCACCCTGGCGGTGCCGTCATTCGACGGCGGCGCCACCTGGGACTTCGCCCACCACCAGGTGGTGCTGGACGATCCGCAGTTCTTCCTCAGGGACTTCTCCTATCCGGAGGTGGTGGACGTGGGCGCCGGCCGCCTGCTGGTGGTGTTCTACAACGCCAGCCATCCCGAGGCGGAGCACAACGGTATCTTCGCCACCTTCCTCGACCGCAGCCTGTTCCGAACCACCTTCGGCGGCGTCCGGCTCGCGGACGTCGGGTCGGTGCGGCGCGCGGACACCGTCGCCTGGTGGCGCTTCGACGAGGGTACGGGCGACACCGCGCACGACGACACCGGCCGCCACTACGGCGTGCTGCACGGACCGGCCTGGACCGAAGGCCGGTTCGGCGCCGCGCTCGCCTTCGACGGGGTGGACGATCATCTGCGCGTGACCAACTGCCCGAGTCTCTGGCTGGGGCAGGAGCTGACCATGGAGGCGTGGATCCGTACCCCGCACCCGGAGCGCGAGCAGACCATCGTCAGTCGGCTCCCCCACTACTGGTTCGGGCTGAACCGCCGGCGGGTCTGCCTGCGGCGCGGGGGCGAGGACGGCATCGCGCAGGCGAGCTGCCACGGGACGACGGAGCTGTCAGCCGACCGCTGGCAGCACGTTGCCGTGGTGGTGCGAGAGACCGCCGACTCGATGCGGCGGGTGCTGTTCTATGTGGACGGCGCCCTGGACGCGGCGGTGGACCTGGAGCGGCCGGCGGCGGCGACCCAGGCGCAGGCGCTCAGCGACTGGCGCCAGACCCACGGCCCCACCTGGCAGGGGCGCTACACGGCGCCCGGGTCCGGGCCCGGCCGGTGGGCCGCCCGGGAACACCTGTTCATCGGCAGCCGCCACGACCGCACGGCACCCTTCTGCGGCCGCATCGACGAGTTGGCGCTGCACCGCACCGGCTTGACAGCGCGCCAGCTCGCGGCCGGTGTGACCCGATACCGGCACCAGGACGGAGAAATCCGATCCGCGGTGCTCCGGCGCCCGCCGGGCGCCTCTTGGGGCCGCTTCACGGCGTGTGACCTGCTCCCGGAGGGCACCGCCATCCGTTACGCGGTGCTGGACCCGGACGGCGAACTGCTGCGCGATCAGGTCACCTCGGGCAGCGATCTGGCGGATCTGCGGGAGTCGGCGATCAGGCTTCAGGCGCGCCTGCACAGTGACGTGCCCGGCCGCACGCCGACCCTGTGGTCCTGGGCGCTGCAACCTGTGGCCGCGGGATCGTAGAAGAGGACCGCGCCCGGCCGGTTTAACCGGCCGTGGGGTGCAAGGACCAGGAGCGAATGACCGGGGTGCGGCCGGGGTCGGAGCTGGTCAGGCGCGCGGCCAGCCGCAGCTCGGGGGCGTCCAGGTCGGCCAGCGAGTCCCCGGGGCTCACGCCGCTGCGGAGGACGGTCCCGTCCGGCGCCGTGACGGAGAACTCGACGCCGGTGCCGTCGGGGGTGTCCACTTCGGCGCCGAAGCGGCCCCAGCCGGAGGCGGGGCGCGGGATCACGCCCGAGGAGAGCTCGCCGTCGGCGCGGCGGCGGACGGCGATGCTGGCCCGCACCTCGCCCGGCAGCAGGCCGCTGCCGTGCAGCGCCAGCTCGTCGATCAGGCCAGCGAAGGGTGCGGTCTGCCGGTCGTGCTGCAGGCCGATGTAGAGGTGGTCCTCGGCGGCGCGGATGGCGTCCGCCTGCTCGCCGATGTCCTCGTGGCGGCTGCGGCGCTGGTGGTTCGCCTGCCAGCGCGGACCGGCCGACTCGTGCCAGTCGCTGATGGCGGCCGCGTGCTCGGCACTGCCGGGCAGCGCGAGGTTGTCGTTCGCGTCCACCTCCCCGTCGAGGTAGAACAGCGCCCGCTCGTACCAGTCCAGGGTGATGCGCACGGCCACCGCGACGTGGTACCAGCGCCCCCCCTCCAGGGGCGTAGCCGCCAGGTTCTCCAGCAACGGGATCCCCTCCACCTCGCCGCGGCGCAGGCACAGCCGGCCCTGGTGCAGCCCGAACCAGTAGTGCGGCAGCTTGGAGACGATGGTCTGGGTACGCTCCGGCGCATCGGTGGAGATCCACGCCTCCACCGTGAACTCGCGCGCGACGCGCAGCTCCGGGCACTCCAGCACGTAGCCGTAGTCGTCGCGGCCGTCGAACCGGAGCGCGTTGCCGCGCTTGCCGGGAACCCAGGTTGGCCCCGCCAGCTTCGCGTAGTGGGGCCCGCCGTCGTCGGCCGCCACGCTGCCCGCGCCCTCGTCGAAGCGCCAGTGCGCGACCGTGGAATCGCGCCGCACCGCGCCCACCTCGGCCAGCTCCACGCCGCGGTAGGCGGGGCGGAAGAAGCGCGTCTCCAGGAAGGTCCCGAAGATCCCGCTGCGCTCGCCGGTCTCATCCCTGTGATCGTGGCTGTAGTAGATCGACAGCAGGCGTCCGCCGGCGACCTCGGTGAGCTGCGGGTAGGCGAAGTCGCCGCCCAGGAAGCGCTGGTCGTCCAGCACCACCTGCTGGTGGGCGACATCCCAGGTCGCGCCGTTGTCGAACGAGGCGGTGGCCACGATGCGGCAGTTCTGGCGCTGCCCGTTGACCGCCACCAGGGTGCCGTCGGTAAGCGTGATCAGGTAGGGCTGGCTCGGCACCGGCGAGTGCCACAGCGACGGCACCGCGGCGCTCCAGGTGCGTCCGTAGTCGGTGGAGGTGGTCTGGAAGTAGTGCTCGCCGTAACCCTGGGAGCGCATCAGCATCACCAGGGTGCCGGGGATCAGGGTCTCGGTGACCTGCTCCTCGTCGGGGCCGCCCAGATGGGGGTGGGCGAAGCGCTCGAAGCGCAGCCCGCCCAGCTCCGCCACGTCGGCGTCGCGCGGCAGCTCGTCATCCGCGTCGCGCTGCACCAGCGTGGCCCGCACCGACGCGGGAAAGGAGGTCAGCCCCTCCTCGGCCGGCGCCGGCACGCTGCCGCGCCACAGCAATTCGCCGTTGGACATGGCCAGCTCCGGGGACGCCGGGTAGAAATGGTCGCCGAGCGGCGGCAGGGTGACCCAGGTGCGGCCGTCGTCCTTCGAGTACAGCGCGTAGGCGGTGGCGACCTGCTGGCCCTGCGTGCCCGCCTGCTGCCCCGGTACGCGGCTCCAGGCCCCCATCCACAGGGTGCCGTCGGCGGCCTGCACCAGGTCCTCGGGACCGCCGGCGTCGACCGCCCCCGGCAGCGCGAAGATCACCCACGGATCGCTCCAGCTCTGCCCGCCGTCCGTGGAGCGCGCCGCGACGGTGCGGCCGAAGCAGCAGAACGCATGGGCGCTGGCCTCGCGCCACACCGCCAGCAGGCTGCCGTCCTGCAGGGCGCGCAACACCGGAAAGAAGCCGCAGCGGATGTTGCGCGTCACAGGTTCCTGGAAGTGCGGGCTGGCCACGTCGATGCCTTCACTGGGCGCGTGCTCGCGCAGGCTCACCCCTTGCGGCACCCCGTAGCTCAGGTCGGCGGGGCTCACCCGCACGTGCGGCGCGTTCGGCACCGGCGCCGGCTCGCGCAGCAGCGCCACCCCGCGGCGCCCGTAGACGCGGTCCCAGTCCCGGAACGGGTCGCTCCAGATCGCTCCTGTGTCCGCCATGGGTAGCCTCCCTGTCAGCGGTGGCCGAACGGGTCGGCGGCGTCGTGCACGCCGTCGCCGACCAAGTTGTAGCAGAGCACCGCCACGATCACGAACGGTCCGCATCCGCAACGGCCCGGCATCGGTTACAGTGCGAGCTGATGGCGCCCCACGACATCGACCTGACCGGTTACGGCCTGCCTTTCTGGCTGGACATCGAGCGGCCCCGTTATCCGGCGCTGGCCGGCGACGTGCGCGCCGACGTGGCAATCGTGGGCGCCGGGATAGCCGGGTTGAAGGTAGCCGACGCCGCCGCGGAACACGGTCTGGACTGCGTCGTGCTTGAGGCGAAGCAGGTCGGCGAAGGCGCGTCCTCGCGCAACCAGGGCTGCATCGTCACCGGGCTGCCGCTCTCCTACGGTGAGATGGCGGCGCGGGGCTCCCGCGACGTGGCGCGTTCCCTGGTCCAGCTCAGCCACCACAACCAGGAATTGCTGGAAGAGCAGATGGCCCGCCACGGCATCTCCTGCGACTACGAGGTGTCGGGCGAGTGCGTGCTGGTGCGCGGCGACCACGCCGACCTGGACGCCGCGCTTGCGCCCCTGCAGCGCGATGCGTCCCTGATGGCGGAGGACGGCTTTGCCGCCGAGTACCTCGATGCGGCCGCGGCGCGCTCGGTCACCGGCAGCCCGCTGTTCGCCGGCGGCATCCGTTTCCACCGCGACGCGCAGTTCCACTCCGGCAGGTTCGTCGTGGGGCTGGGCGCCGCCGTGGGGCGCTCCCCGCGGGTGCGCATCTTCGAAGAGTCGCCGGTCGTTGCCTTGGAGTCCTCCGGCGCCGGCGCCGCTCACCTGATACGCACCCGGCACGGGAGCGTGAGCGCCGACCACCTGTGCGTGGCCACCAACGCGCTCGTTCCCCAGCTCCTGCCGGCCCTCACCGGCACGCTGCGCGCCGAGCGCGGGCAGGTCCTGGTGACCGCACCCCTGACCGAGCGTCCCTGCCGCGGCTGCTTCGCCGCCGGCACCGCATGGTGGCGCGAGGTCAACGAGGCCGACGGCCGCTTCCGGCTGCTGTTCGGCGGCGCCCGCAACCGCGACGAACCGGACAGCCTGTTCCCGCAGTACGCGGCCGACGGGCGCCGCAACACCCGCATCGGCAGCGCCGGTTTCCGGCCGACCCTGGCCCACCAGCGGCGCCTGCAGGCGCTGCTGGCCGAGCTGTTCCCTCACCTGGCCGATGCGCCGATCACCCACCGCTGGGGCGGGCTGCAGGCGTTCACGTTCGACGGGTTGCCGGCGATCGGCGTGTTCGACGCCGATCGGTGCATCCACGGCCTGGCCGGCTTCTCCGGACTCGGCAACTCCTACTCCAACGTGGGCGCGGCGCACCTGGCAGCGCGGATCGCCGGCGCCGGCGACGGGCTCCCACCGCGGCTGGCGGAGACGCTGAAGCTGCTGCTGGCACCAGGGCGCAGCGGCGCCCGCTGGCCCGGCACCGAGCCGACGCGGGCGCGCACGGCCCCCTACGGACTGGTGCGCCGCGCCGCCGAGACAGGTCCAGGGAGTTGAACGACATGGCACCCAGCACACCGGCGCAGACGCAACGCAGCGTCGACAGCGGACAGGCGGTCAAGGGCGTGGTCACGCTCCTGTTCACGCCGTTCACGGCCGACGGGAAGCGGTTCGACGCCGCGAGCATGCGCCGGCAGCTCGACTTCGCCCTGGAGTCCGGAGTGTCCGCGGTGGTCGCCTGCGGCAAGGCCGGGGAGTTCGAGGGACAGAGCCTGGAGGAGATCGAGGAGGTGTTGACCATGGTCCTGGCGCACGTCCGCGGCCGCATCCCGGTGGGCATGGGCATCATCAGCGTGGAGGAGGACCGCGGCGTGCCCGCCGCCGAGCTGGCCGCCCGCTGCGGCGCCGACTTCGCCATGACCAAGAAGTTCGGCAAGCGCGACCTGCACGGCTTCTTCAGCCAGGTCGCCGAGCGGATCCCGGTGATGCTCTACGACCAGACCAACGAAGGAAACCTCGACGTGGCGGGTGAGGTTCTCCCGCTGGTGGAGTCCATCGAGCGGATCATGACCGTCAAGGTGAGCGGCAACGTGTACGCCTTCGACCAGCTCAAGCGGGCCGCGCCGGAGGCCGCCTACATCTGCGGCTGGGACACCTTCTCCCTGCCGGCCTACATCTCCGGGAGCGACGGCGTCGTGGCCGGCAGCGCCGCGTTCATGCCGGAGCGCGAGGTGGATCTGCACCGCCTGGCGCAGGAGCAGGCGTGGGGCGAGGCGCGGCGGCTGTTCTACCACCGCATGCTGCCGATGATCGCCTACTGCACCCCGGATCCCTATGCCTTCTCGGTGTGCAAGCACATCCTGCATTGGAAGGGGTTGTTCGACTCGCCCGTGGTGCGTCCGCCCTACCTCAACGCACCGCCGTGGCTGCAGCGGGAGCTCCGCGAGCTGGCGGTTCAGCTCGGCCTGATCGACGGCTCCTGAGCGGCCGGCGCCTTACGCGCTCCCCCCGGAATCGCTGCCGGGCTCCTGACGACGCAGCAAAGCCTCCAGTCGAGCCACCCGTGCTTCGGCCTCTTCGCGGGCGGCAGCTTCCTGCGCAAGTCGCGTCTCCGCCGCCGCCCGCTCCTGTTCGGCTCGTCGCCGTGCCTGCCGCTCCTGATGCCACTCCTGTTCGGCTCGTTGCCGTGTCGCGTCAGTCTCCGCGAGATCCTGCAGGTCCTGCCCCGTTGCCGGATCGTGGAACCTCAGCCCGCGCTCCATCAGCCTCAACTCCAGCCCCAGCACCCGGCTGGCCAGCGTCAGCGTGCCATCCCGCAACGCTCTGCTCGGCAGCCTCCGATACTCCTCCCCGATCAACTCCAACCCCTGCAGCGGCGGCCGCAGGTAGTCCTGCGTCGGGTCGTATTGCCAGTACTCCTGCACCCGCAGCGAACGGTACAACTCCCGCTTGCGCCCCTGGTCCTCCCGGTACGTCCTCCGCGACGTGATCTCCAGCACGAAGTCCGGCCCCTTCGGTTCGTTCCACAGCAGGTAGCTCGAACGGTCCCGATTCGGCGCCCCCACCACCACGAACACGTCCGGCGCCACCCGCGCACCCACGTTTCCCTCTTCGTAGTAGATCAACAGGTTGCCCGATACGTACACGTCGTCACGGTCGCGAAAATGGTGCCGCAACCGGTCCACCGCGTAGGTCAGCGGCGTGCGCTGGTGATCGCTTTCCGCCATCGGCCGGCCGTCGGAACTCGGATAGTCGACGTGGGCCGGTGCCAGCAGAGAGGTGGCCATTCGCTTTCCCCCGTACCGCTACAGATTACCACGGCACCCACTCGTGTCGTGCGGCCGCCGCAGGTCGTGGGCCCCATCGACCAGTAAGCGCACACGCGGGCGCTGGCGCTTTCGCTCCGCGAGAGGTTCCTCACCACTCGGAGCGGCCGTCGAGCTCGCTCTGAGTCAGATGAGCATCGCTGCGCCTCCGGTCAGCCCGGCTTGCGCGCCTCGGGCCGGTCCCACAGGCGGCGCTTGGGGGCGAGCACGGCCAGCGCGTAGGCGACGATGATGCCGCCGGCCGCGAGCAGCGCCGCCGGCATGCCGGCGACCTGCGCCACCGCGCCGGCCAGGGTCGAGCCGACCGGGTTGAGCCCGAAGGTCTGCGCCAGCAGCCCCGTCGACTGGTCGCGCCGCGACGACGGCACCGTCACCTGCACCAGCGTGAAGAGCATCACGTCGTAGACCATCATCGCCACGCCCAGCACCACCGCGATCCCCACCGAAACCAGGAACCAGCGCGACAACGCGTAGCCGATCAGGGCCACGCCGCACAGCAGGCACGCCAGCATGGCGACCGACCCCTTGCTGCGCAGCTCGCCCGCCGCCGTCATCACCATCCCGAACAGGATCGCGCCCAACGAGCCGGCCGCGGTCAGCACCCCCAGGGCGCCGGCCCCCACGCCCAGCACGTCGCGCGCCAGCACCGGCATCATCGAGCTGACGGAGAACACGCAGAGCTCCATCAGCATGCTCATCGCGAACACCGCGCGCACGCGCGGCACCCGCAGCGTGTAGCGGAGCTGGCGCACCAGGTCCAGGAACACCGGCCGCGAGCCCGTGACCGGCGCGGGCCGGCCCAGCTCCGGCGAGAGCCGCGCCAGCACCGCCGCGGCGCCGGCCCGGATCATCGCCAGCAGTACGAACGCCGCCGCGAACCCGAGGGCGGAGATGGTCACGCCGACGAGAGCGGAGCCGGCCATGCGGCCGATGTTGAACGTGAGCTGCTTGGCGCCCATCGCCCGCATCAACTGCCCCGGGCCGGCCGCCCGCTGCAGCAGGCCGGTCGACAGCGGGAGGTGCAGGCAGCGTGCCAGGCCGGTCAGCACCGCGGCGGCCAGCAGGTGCCAGAGGCGCAGCACCTCCAGCGCGCTCAGCGCGGCGATCGCGATGAGCACCAGCGCCAGCGCTCCTTGCACCGCCGCCAGCGTGCGCCGCCGCTCCACGCGTGCGGCCAGCACGCCGCCCAGGCCGCCGCCCGCCAGCAGCACCAGCCCCTCGATGCCGAACACGGCCCCCACCCAGAACGGCGAGTCGGTCACCTCCAGCACCAGCCAGCCGGTGGCTATGACGCGCGGCAGTATCGCCCCGGAATCGAGCAGTTGGTGGGCGAACAGGCGCCACAGGTCCGGGGTCAGGAACGACCCCCAGCCCCCGGGCGCGGCGCGCTCCGTGCGGGTCAGGTGTCCTGGGGACCGCTGGAAACGGCGTAGATGAGCGCGGCCTAGAAGTAGAAACGCAGCCGAAGCGGTTGGCCTTCGAGCTCCGCTCCCGTGGCGTCACCCCACCGCAGCGGCAACGCCTGCGCGTCCAGCGGCCCCTGCACGATGCAGCGCTCCTTCTCGTAGCCCGGCACCACCCGGTCCGCGCCGTCGACCAGTTCCGCCATCAGGTAGGCGCGATTGTCGCCGTTGTCGACGCCCGGCGCCGGCACCGTCGCGTTCAGGCACAGCGAGCCGCCGCCGTGGGTGAAGGTGCGCGTCTCGAACACGCCGTTGGCGACGGTCTCCACGAACGTCAGCCGATCCTCGCCGATCCCCCAGATCTCGTCCCCCTGATGGAACAGCAGCATCCCGTCCACCGCCATCGGGTTGTGCGAGATCACCACGGAACCTGCGTGCATGCCGCGGAAGGGCCGCTCCCAGCGCAGGCCGTCCCGGCTGACCCACCACTCGGTGTCCAGCATCCCCGGCCCGTGGCCGTCCGGCCGCATCGGCGCGATGCCCGGCGGCATGAAGCTGCCGACGTAGTTGAGCACCTGCAGGAAGCAGGTCTCCCGGTACAGGAACGGCCGGGCGACGTAGAACTCCAGGTCAGGCGGGTCCAGCTCGTCGCGCGTGATCTGGTGCTCGCGCGCCAGCAGTGGCCCGCCCAGCCGCTTCATCTCCGCAACGCCTGAGAAGTCGAACCCCGGCTGCATGCCGTTGGCGAAGTCGTTGGGGTCATCCGGCGTCCAGCGGAGCCCGTCCGGGCTGGTGCGCACCGACACGGTGCGCATGCCGTCGCGGATCAGCTCGTTGAGCGGCTTGTCCGGTTCGCGGACGACCCCCTTGTTGTAGCAGATGAAGCGGCGCGCGGCCGGGCTCCACATCGCCCCCCAGTTGTCGCCCTCGCGGTATACGGGGTTGTGCGGGCTGGGCTCCCAGCGCTCGCCGTCGCCGGACACGAACGCGTGCGTGTCGAAGCTGCCGCCGTAGTCGCGGCTGTTCTTGAGCACCAGGTAGCGCTCCAGCTCCGGGCTGTAGCTGACGGTCGCCGTGTGCGCCCACTCCGAGTTGGGCGGCTTCGGCAACTCCGCGCCTTCCAGCACCACGCGCACGTCGCGGAACACCGTGCCGTCGTCGGTGTCGGCGCGCAGCACCTGCCACGGGATGCCCTTGGCGCCGCGCACGCCGAACACGTCGAAGCCGCCTCCCCCATGCGGCCGGCAGAACGACACCCGGAACGGCGGCGGCTCGCAGTCGGCGAGCTTGCGCAGCCGCGACGCGCCGATGGTGGTGTGCCCCCAGACGTTCTGCAGGTCGTCGGCGTGGCAGAAGCGCAGGGTCATGCGCCGCCCTCGTCACCCTCGCGGAAGTCGACCGCCACCTTCAGCGCTCCGTCGCCGCAGGTGCGTGCCAGCTCGTAGGCGTCGGCCACTCGGGCCAGCGGCAGCCGGTGCGAGATCAGGCCCTCGACGTCGACATCGCCGCGCGCGATCAGGTTCAACGCCAGTTCGTACGGCGCGGAGCCGGTGCCGTCCCTGATCGAGGAGGACTGCGTGTGCGGCCGCTTGCGGAACCACGTGAGGTACGAGAACTCGAAGGCCGGCTTCTTGGGCACGCCGAACAGGAGCAACTGGCCGAACGGGCGCACCAGCTCCACGGCCAGGTTGATCGAGGCCGGCTGCCCGGCGGCTTCGATGACGATCTGCGGCTCGACCCCGCCGGCCGCCTCCACCACCGCCGCCGGCACGTCGTCGCCGCCGGCGTCGATCACGTGGTCGGCGCCGAAGCGCAGACCGGCGGCGCGCCTCGCCTCGACCAGGTCCAGGCCGATCACGGTGCCGGCTCCCATGCGGCGCAGCATCCGGTCGAACAGCAGGCCGATGCCGCCCTGCCCGACCACGGCCACGGTGGCGCCGGCCACGTCGCGCAGCTTGTTGCAGCCGCAGATCACGGTGCCGAGCGGTTGCGCGATCGCCAGCCGCTCAGCCGGCACCCCCTCGGGAACCCGCACCAGCGCGTCGAGGCCGATCGGGAAGCGCTCGGCCATGCCCACGTGCGGTGACGGCGTCGCCAGCACGCGCTCGCCCGGCTCGAACGGAAAGACCGTCTTGCCGCGATACTCGACCGTCTCCACCACGCCGATGATCTCGTGGCCGCTCTGGCCGGGGTTCAGCGGGTAGGCATCGTCCGGCTGACCGTAGACCGCGAGCAGGTCGCTGCCGCAGATCGAGATCAGCTCGGGCCGGACGACGGCGTGGCCGGCCTCCGGATCGGGATCGGGGAAGGTGTCGACCCGGACCGCGCCGGGTGCGGTGACGTGTGCCGCTTGCATCATGGACTCCTTTACTCGGGTGTGCTCATGCGGTGACCGCGAAGATCCGAGCGCCGCGGAAACAGACCCGCAGCCGCGCCCGCCGGCCGGCCAGCGGTTCGGAGGTGGCGCCCTGCCAGCGCAGCTCCAGCCGGGTGGCGTCGATCGGCCCCTGCAGCAGGCAGGCGTTCCGGTCGTATCCGTCGATCACGCGGTCGCTGTCGTCGACCAGCTCTGCCATCAGGTATGACTCGTTGTTGTCGTTGCCGAAGGCGTCGCCCGGGAGCTGCAGGTTGAGCCGCAGCGGCCGGTCCGGGATCGTGAAGGTGCGCGTCTCGAACAGGCCGTTGGAGCGCGCGCTGACGTTGGTCAGCCGGTCCTCCGGCACGCCCCACACCTGGTCGCGGGTGTAGAACAGCAGCTTGCCGGCCGCCTGGATGGGGCCGGCCAGGACAGTCGTGCCCACGTCCTGGCCCCGGAAGGGGCGCTCCCAGGTGAGCCCGTCGTCGCTCACCCACAGCTCGTGGCCCAGGGTGCCGGGCCCGTGGCCGTCGGGACGCATGGGCGGCAGCCCGTTCGGCAGGAAGCTGCCGCAATAGGTCAGCACGTTGAGGAAGTAGCGCCCCGCGTATGTGAACGGCCAGGAGGCGTAGAACTCCAGGTCCGGCGGATCGTCCGCGTCCGGCGCCACGTGGAACTCGCGCGGCACCAGCGGCCCGCCGACCTTGCGCATGCCGCGTGCCCAGCGCATGCCGAGCTTGTAGGCGTTGGGCGCCGACGGGCTCCAGGTGAGCCCGTCGGGGCTCGAGCGGATGCAGACCGTGCGGTGCGCGTCCAGGAACAGCTCGTTGACGCGCTTGTGGTCGCAGCGCAGCCAGCCCTTGTTGTAGGTGATGTAGCGGCCGGCCGGGCTGCTCCAGATCGCCCCCCAGCGGTCTCCCTCGGTGTAGACCGGGCGCTTCGGCGCTTCCTCCCAGGACTCGCCGTCGCGGCTTACGAAGCCGTAGGTGGCGAAGCCCTCCGGCACCTCGACGTTCTTCAGGCACAGGAAGCGCTCCTGCTCCGGGCTGTAACTCACGGTGGCCACGTGCTGCCAGTGGGTGCCGTCGGGCAGCGTGTGGTCGTTCGAGTCCAGGACGACCCGCGCGTCCTCGAAGGTGCTGCCGTCGGCCGTGCTCGCGCGCCAGAGCTGCCACGGCGTGCGCTTGCCGCAGCGGTAGCCCAGCACGTCCCAGCGGCCGCCGGCGCCCTCGGTCGCCAGCGCCATCTGGAACGGCGGCGCGCCCAGGTCGGTCATCTGCCGGAGCGGCGTCGCCTCGATGCGCGTGTGGCCCCATACCACCGGCAGGTCACGCCGGTCGATGAACAGCAGCCTCACCAGCCTCCTCCTTCGCCGGCCGCGGCGAGCTCCAGCTCCGGTGCCAGCAGATCGAGCTGCGCGTCGCCGTAGCGCGCGGCCTCCGCCGCCAGGAGCTCGAAGGAGCGGCGCCGGGCCTCGGCGACGAGGCGGTCGCCGGCGTCGTAGAACCGGTTGTGGAGCTCGCCCGGGTCGGCGCGCAGGTCGTACAGCTCACAGCGGTCGGTCAGGTTCCACACCAGCTTCCAGTCTCCGTCGGTCACCATGCGCGACGAGTAGTGACCGTACCAGTCGCCGTGATACTGCGCGAAGTGCACGGGGCGAGGCCACGGGGCGCGCCCGCGCACGAAGTCCACCAGCGACTCCCCGTGCAGCGGCCCGGAGCCGAAGGTGGTGACCGGCCGCCCGGCGACCAGGTGCGCGGCGGTACAGGTCACGTCGGTCAGGTTCACGGGCTCACGCTCCGCCCGCCGCGCCTCGGCCCCCGGCACGCGCACGATCATCGGCACGCGGTAGATCTCGTCGTACATGTAGGCGCCCTTGCTGGCGAAGCCGTGCGAGCCGGCCATGTCGCCGTGATCGGCGGTGAACACGATCGCCGTGGAGTCGTCGAGGCCGAGCTCCCGCAGCCGGTCGAGCAGCCGCCCGACCAGGTGGTCGATCAGCTCGATGTAGGAGAAGTTGCAGGCGAGCGCGCGGCGCAACTCGTCGTCGGAGCGCGGCATCCCGGCACCTTCCGGCCTCGCCTCCAGCGCGGCCAGCTTGCGCTGGTAGATCGGCTTGCCTGAGAAGTCGTCGAAGCGGTTGGGCCAGAGCGGGATGTCGGCCGGGTCGTAACGCAGCCCCCAGTCCTCCGGCACCAGCCACGGGCCGTGCGGGCCGGGAAAGGCGCAGAACAGCAGGAACGGCCGGTCGGGGTCGCGGCTGCCCAGGAAGTCGCTCGCGTAGCGGACGGCCAGTCCGTCCGGGAACTCGTCGACCGGCACGTCCACGGTGCCGGCGTGGCCGGGCTCGACCGAGCGCACCATCGGCCAGTAGTCCGTGGACGGATGCCACTGCGTGCTGTCCAGGAAGGGCGGATCCCCGCCCGCCTGCGTGCCCGGCCGCTGCGTGTGTTCGAAGGCGCTGGCGAACAGGTCCTCCGTCGGCCCGATGTGCCACTTGCCGAAGTAGGCGGTCTGGCAGTCGGTCTCGGCGGCGGCCCAGTCCTGGATGGCGCGCACCGACGGCGGCAGGTGGCGGCAGTAGGAGTAGCGGGGGGTGGTGTTGTTGAACAGGTGGTGGCCGTGCGGGTACAGGCCGGTCATGAGGCTGGCGCGGGCCGGCGAGCAGATCGCCACAGGCGTGTAGCCGCGGTCGAAGACCACGGACTCGGCGGCCAGCGCGTCCAGGTTGGGCGTGCGCACCAGCGGGTTGCCGTAGCAGCCCAGCAGGTCGCGGCGGAGTTGGTCGCAGAACATCACCAGCACGTTGGTCGGGCCCATCGCGGAGAGCATAGCGGACCGTCCGCCGCGCTGCCGGCCCGGCGCGACGGACGGCGCCGGCCTGACGCCGGAGCCGTCCGGGGGGTAGCCTGCGCGCAGGAGGCGGAGCGGCATGAAACGTGATCACCAGGGCAGGGTGGCGCTGGTCACCGGCGCGGCGCAGGGCATGGGCGCGGCGTGCGCGCGGCGGCTTGCCGCCGGCGGCGCCGCGGTGGCGGTGTTCGACCGGCAGGCGGAGCCCCTGCAGGAGCTGGCAGCCGAGCTGGACGGGCTGGCGTGCCCGGGGGACGTGACCCGCGCGGCCGACGTGGAGCGGGCGGTGGCGGCCGCGGTCGACCGCCACGGGCGGCTGGACATCCTGGTCAACGCCGCCGGCATCATGCTGCGCACGCGCTTCTTCGAGCTGGAGGAGGACGAGTTCGACCGCGTGGTGGCCGTCAGCCTCAAGGG
The DNA here is from genome assembly GCA_028820215.1 of Spirochaetaceae bacterium. Next base: position 23,993 of record JAPPKD010000083.1, read on the forward strand.
GTCGTTCCTGGTCAGCAAGGCGGTCGCAGGGCCGATGCGGGAAGGCGGCTACGGCCGCATCGTGCACTTCTCCTCCACCGCCGGCCGCACCGTCAGCACCCTGGGCGGCTGCCACTACACGGCCGCCAAGCACGGCGTGCTCGGCCTGACACGCGCGCTGGCCAAGGAGCTGGCCCCGCACGGCATCACCGTCAACGCGGTATGTCCCGGGCTCATCGACACGGAGATGGTGCGCGGCACGGTCACGCCGGAGCGGATCGCCGCGTACGAGGAGAGCTTCCCGGTCTCGCGCCTGGGCACGCCGGAGGAGGTCGCCGAGACGGTGGCCTTCCTGACCAGCGAGCCCGCCGGCTACATCACCGGAGCGCCCATCGACATCAACGGCGGCGGCTTCATGGGCTGAGCCGCCCCCGCGTATACTGCGTCGTCATGCTGAGTGAGGCACAAGTACGGGAGTTCCGGGACCGGGGATTCGTCCTGGGCGGCCGCGTGCTCGACGATGCCCAGGTCGACGAGCTGCGCGGCGAGTTGGAGCGCGTCCTGACCACCACCGACTTCCCCGACGGCCGCCGCCCGGTACGCTGCAGCGACCTGTCCAAGAACGAGGGCCGGCCGGTGTGGCAGATCGTCAACATCTGGCAGGCCAGCGACGCGTTCGCCCGTCTGAGCCGCAACCCGTCGATCGTGGGCGACGTGGCCCGCATGACCGGCGCGAAGGAGCTGCGGATCTGGCACGACCAGGTGCAGTACAAGCCGAAGGACGTCGGCGGCACCACCTCCTGGCACCAGGACTCGCCCGCGTGGCCGGTGCTCACCCCGCACGTGCAGATGTCGGCATGGGTGGCCCTGGACGACGTGGACGAAGGCAACGGCTGCATGTGGATGGTGCCGGGCTCCCACCGCTGGGGATCGGCCCGGGAGCTCCACCAGGACATCCACTTCGACTCCGAGCTGCCGGCCGAGTACCGCGGCCACGCGATCCGGCAGGTGCCGCGCCCGGTGGCCAAGGGCCACGTCCACTTCCATCACGGCCTGACCTGGCACGCCTCCTTCCCGAACCGGTCCGGCCGGCCGCGGCGCGCCATCGCCTTTCACTACATGCCGGAGACCACCCGCTACGTGGCAGCCAACGACCACATCATGAAGCAGTTCATCACCGTCGCCGACGGCGAGCAGCTCTCCGGCCCGGTCTTTCCGAGAGTCTACCCGCTCAACGCGGCCGGATCGGCCGATGCTGAACCGGCCGACGCCGCGGCGGCCTCGCATACCTGACAAGGCACACCAGAAAGGAATACCCGACAACGGAGCAACCGATGAAACGACGCATGAACGGCGGCCAGGCGCTGGTGCGCTCGCTGGCCGCGCAGGGGGTGGCCGTCACCTTCGGCGTGCCGGGCGCCGGCCAGTACGAGGCGGTCGACGCCTATTTCGACACCGACGGCATCCGCTACGTCTCCTGCCGCAACGAGCAGCCCACCACGCACATGGCCGACGGCTACGCGCGCGCCAGCAACCGGCCGGCGAGCGCGCTGGTGGTGCCGGGCCCCGGGCTGTGCAACGCCTCCGGCGCGGTCTCCACGGCGCTGCGCTCCTCCTCGCCCATCATCGTCATCTCAGGCTCGCCCGAGGACCGCCTCAAGGGCGCGCAATCAAGCCACTGGCTGGATCCGATCACCAAGTGGGCGGCGCGCGCGGCCAGCCCGAGCGAGGTGGCCGTCAGGGTGCCGGAGGCGGTGCGGGCGGCCTGCTCCGGCCACCCGCGGCCGGTCTACCTGGAAGTCTCCGCAACGGTGCTGGCGCAGGAAGAGGAAGTCGAGATCGCCCCGCCGGCCACGATCGAGCCGCCCGCCGGCGACGCCGCCGCGCTGGAGCGCGCCGCCGCCATGCTCTCTGACGCCGAGCGGCCGCTGATCCTGGCCGGCACCGGCGTGCACCGCTCCGGCGCCGCCGCGGCGCTGGCCGCGCTGGCCGAGCGGCTGCCGGCGCCGGTCGCGACCACCACGGCCGGCAAGGGCGCCATCTCCGACCGCAGCCCGCTGGCGCTGGGACATTCCCTGCGCGCCTACGGGCCGCTGGTGGAGTTCGCACAGTCGCGCGACGTCGTGCTCGCCGTCGGCACCCAGGCCGGTCCGGCCGGGCTGCTCGGCGTCGACCCCGGCCGGGTGATCCGCATCGACCTGGACGCCGACGTGCTGGACGCCGACCAGGCGCTGGCCATCGAAGCGGACGCGCGAGGGGCCCTGGAGGCCCTCACCCGACTGGTGCGCCCCGGAAAGGCCGAGGACCCTACCGCGGCCATCGCCGCACTCAACGGCGTGCGCTTCGGCGACGTCGAGCAGCTCGAGCCGCAGCGCTCCTACATCGAGGCGCTGCGCGCGGCCATTCCCGACGACGGCATCCTGGCCTACGGCATGAACCAGATGGGCTACTACAGCCGCAACTACTACCGCGTCTACGCGCCCGACACCTACTTCGATCCGCGCGGCAACCTGGGCGGGGCGCTGCCGATCGCCATGGGCGCCAAGGTGGCGCGGACCGACACGCCGGTGGTCGCCTGCTGCGGCGACGGCGGCGTCATGTACCACATCCAGGAGCTGGCCACCGCGGTCCTGCACGACATCGCCGTGACCGTCGTCGTGTTCAACGACGACGCCTACGGCAACGTGAAGCGCTCCCAGCAGGAGGATTTCGGCGGCCGGCTGGTGGGCGTCGACCTGCGCAACCCGGACTTCGTCCGCCTGAGCGAGTCCTTCGGCGTACGCGGCACGCGGGCACAGGACCCCACGGCGCTGCGGCAGGAGCTGGAGCGTGCGTTCGCCGGCGACGAGCCGGTGCTGATCGAGGTGCCGGTCGGGGAGCTGGAGCGGGTCTATTGAGCGGCCCGACCACCTACGCCGACCTGGGCGTGCGCCCGTTCATCAACTGCCGCGGCACCGGCACCTCGGTCGGCGGCAGCATCATGCCCGAGCCGGTCGTGGAGGCGATGCGCCAGGCGGCCGGGAGCTTCGTCTCGGTCGAGACCCTGCAGGAGCGGATCGGTGAACGGCTCGCCCACCGCATCGGGGTCGAGGCCGCGCTGGTCACCTGCGGCGCCGCCAGCGGCGTGCAGCAGGCGGCGGCCGCCTGCCTGACCGGCACCGACGCCGAGCGCGTGCAGCGGCTGCCCTTCACCGACGGCTGGCGCAACCGCTTCGTGATCCCGCAGGTGGACGCGCACGACTACCTCTTCCAGGTGATCGCCGCCACCGGCGGCGAGCTGGTCAAGGTCGGCAGCAAGGAGTCCTGCCCGACCGCCGCCATCGAGGAGGCGCTCGACGACGACACCGCCGCGGTCCTCCACTACCTGGGCAAGCAGACCCTGGAGCAGCTCGCCGAGGTGGTCGCCGTGGCCGAGCCGCGCGGCATCCCGGTCATCGTCGACGCGGCGGCGCAGCTTCCGCCGCGCTCCAACCTGACCGAGCCGGTCCGCCTGGGCGCAGGCCTGGTGGTGTTCTCCGGCGGCAAGGGCCTGCGCGGCCCGCAGTCCAGCGGCCTGGTGGTCGGCAAGGCGGAGCTGATCGAGGCGGCGCGCATGAACGGCTCGCCGGCCAGCTCCGTGGGCCGCGGCATGAAGGTGGGCAAGGAGGAGTTGATGGGCCTGCTGGCCGCCGTCGAGCTCTTCCTGGACGGCAGTGACGAGGAGGACTACCGCCGCTGGCGCGCCGACGCCGAGCTGATCGTCGCGGGGCTGGAGGGGATCGAGGACGTGCGCGCCACCGTCGACGACGGCGACCAGCTCTTCTTCCCCGGCGGCGTGCCGCGCGTCCGCATCGAGCTCCTGGGCGACCGCACCGCCGACGCCTACGGCCCGCCCCTCCGCGACGGCGATCCCAGCATCTTCATGGGCGGCTGGGACGGCGGCATGTTCGCCGACCCCATGACCCTGCAGCCCGGCGAGGCCCAGCAGGTCGCCCGCCGACTGCGCGAAGTGCTGACTCTGGTTTAGAGTCCCCCCGTCGAGCATCCGCAACCGTGCGGCCAATCCATAACACCATCTTCTCATCCATTCGGCGTCCCTCAGGATCGCCCAACGCTCGTCTTCGGTTGCGCGTAATGTGTCGTGCCGGATCAACGCAAGTGCCACTTGGATTTGTGATTGGGGCCCTGAACGCAATCCTGGAGCAGACGCGATTTGAAATCGAGTATCGCGAGTACGCTCGGTTTTCGCCCGCCGATGGATCGAGAAGGGGAACGCTTCGGGACGCAACAGCGAGCCAAGTGTGCGAAGTGTACGGACGGGAAGTCGAAGGCCGCAACGTGCAAGTGTCCCTGCGTCAGCAGGCGCCGGAGAAGTTGATGTCCGGACTGCTAGGAGTGTTGCGGGCCGCATTGGAGCCGTTTATCGATCCGGAAACGGGAAGGATCGGGCACACGTTTCCGATTGAAGGAAGAAGTGCCGCACAGATCACCCGTACGGAAGGCGACCTGTTATGCTTCGAGCACCACTCCGATTTGCGGACTTCGCCCAGGCATTGGTTCAGGCGGCCGCGCTCATGGGCGTGGATTCGGCGACCGGCGCAATGGCGGCATGGTGCCAGGGACACGCCGTGGAAGTCCGCATGGCGACGGTTCTGAGTGGCTTGTACATGGGCGAGAACGTGGCGTCGTGGGGCGACATCGAGCTGGTGCCCTTGGCGCTGTCGACGGCGGAGCTTCCCCGATTGCCTATGTTCCGAGGCGACAGTGCGAGTGACTACCTCGGACTCACGCTGGTGAGGCTCGCGCTGCGGGCATCTCCCGGGATCTTTCGACCTCACGCCGATGGGAATGCGAGCACAGTTCGATCCCGCTCGGGCAACCGTATCAATCTCGATCTCGTGCGTGACGCACTGTCGCTAATGACGAATCGAAGCGTGGCTCTCAGTCGGGTGTGGCTGGAATACCCAAGTGCTTGGGGTTATTGCGTATCGGGACCTACGTCGACGTATGGAACGGACAGACCGAAACCGAGGCCGTGGAGGAAGATGACGTCAGGCTCGGGAGCGACGGTGATCACGCCAAGAAACGATGCGATAACGGACTCGGTCTGTCCACGCGAGGTCCACTCAACCATAGGGGCACTGCAGCGGGCGGACAAGAAGCTCAGAATCGCGGTCGATCGCTGGCGACGCTCGATGGTCGAGGACTCGGAACTGGCAGATCGCTTCATCGATCTCCGGATCGCGATCGAGGCGATCTACCTCCAGGACTTCACGAACGAGCGCAGCCAGGAGATGCGATTCAGGTTGGCACTTGCGGCGCGTGGCATCTGGGGGCGCACTTCGAGGAGAGGCGCTCGATTCGTAAGGCGTTGCGTGAAGCGTACGACACGGCGTCGAAAGCCGTGCACGAGGGGGAGTTGCCGACGGCAGCGGAGCCGACCCTGTCGACGGCGCAGGATCTCTGCCGGCTGGGCATACTAAAACTTCTGCGCGAAGGACCGCCGGACGATTGGGGCGACTTGATGCTCGGCGCGGACTAGGGCTACGTGCGAGAGCGTCCGCGCCGCAGACCGAGCACCGCTAACTGCTCATCGTCGAACTGTTGTAGAACTCCTCCAGCGACCCCTTGCCGCGCCCGTCGGCCACGTGCAGCACATTGCCGTTTAGATCGTTGATCACCGTCACGTACTCGTGGCGCTTCTGAAACGACGTCTCGACCACGCCGATGGCGCTCGGGAACCTGCACCTCGCGGCGTTCTAATCCGCCCGGCACGCCACGCTGCATTATGCCGTCCACCTCGTCCCAGCTCAGCCACATCTGCTCGGCCACCGCCGCGGTGGTCGCCTCCTGCAGCCAGTCGATCACCTGCGCCTCGAACCGCATCGTGAACCGCGAGCGGTTCTCAGCCCACGGCGCGCTCGACCTGCCTGACCTTGTGCCGCTCACACAGCACCCGCGGCATCTATGCGACCAGGATCGTGCGGTACTCGCCGGTATCCAGATGGCGCCAGCGACGCTGGCCGCGGGTCGTAGCGCCGCGCCGGCTGCCCGCACTGCGGGCAGGCGAGCGGCCCGCCGTCTTGCTCCACGCTCACGACCACCTCCTCGACCTGCTCGTCGAGACGGTCACGAGCAGGCCTTTGGAGAGCGACGGGGCAGATCCCTCGGCGAGCGACCGTATGGCCCCTCTCGCACCGAGGACCCGGATCGACCAAGGCGTGCGGTGGGCTTGGTCACTGACCAACCCCGCCCGCCTCTCGGGAGGTTGGTCACTCCCCGAGTGACCAACCTGGAGCGGAACGGCGGACGGCCGGCTGCATGAGGTGCTGACTCAAGGCCGATCTGGTGGCTGTCGTCCCTCCGGAGGTAACCTGAAGGGCGAGAACTGACGATGATGTACCGCAACGTGGTTCAGGAGTAGCGCCATATGAAGCGCAAGCTGCCGCTCGGGATCCAGACGTTCCGGCGGATGCGGGAAGAGAACCGCTACTACGTGGACAAGACGCCTTTCTGCTGGCGCTTGGTGGAAGAGGGCGACCGCTACTTCCTGTCGCGGCCGCGGCGGTTCGGCAAGAGCCTGTTCCTGGACACGCTGAAAGAGCTCTTCGAGGGCAACGAGCCGCTGTTCCGGGGCCTGTACGTACACGACAAGTGGAAGTGGTCGGTGCGCTACCCGGTCGTGCGGCTGAGCTTCGGCACCGGGACGTTCCGCAAGCCCGATCTCGTGGAAGAAGCGGCGGCGGCCCAGATCGAAGACATTGCGGCGCGTGCCGGCGTCGCGAACCCCGGCGGCAGAGCCCCGGTGCGTTTTCGTCGCCTGCTGGAGGCGCTTTGCGATCAGGCCGGGGAGCGGGTGGTGGTCCTCGTCGACGAGTACGACAAGCCGATCCTGGACGCGATGAAGACGCCGGAGATCGCCGAGGCGAACCGCGACGACCTGCGCGGGCTGTACGCGACGATCAAGGACGCCGACGCCTACGTCAGGTTCGCGTTCCTCACCGGAGTGAGCAAGTTCTCCAAGGTGAGCCTGTTCTCCGACCTCAACAACCTCACCGACCTGACCCTGGACGCGGCCTTTTCGGCCATCTGCGGCTACACCGACGGGGACCTGGACACGACGTTCGCACCGGAGCTTCCCGGGCTGGACCGGGAGGAGATACGCCGCTGGTACAATGGCTACAACTGGCTCGGCGAGGAACGGATGTACAACCCGTTCGACATCCTCCAACTGTTCCGCAGCCGTCGGTTTCGCCCGTACTGGTTCGAGACCGGCACGCCCACGTTCCTGATCGAGACCCTGCTGCGCCGGCAGGTGGACATCCCGTCCCTGGACGGTTTGCAGAGCGACGACGCCTTGCTGTCGAGATTCGACGTGCGGGACATGGCGCCGGAGGCGCTGTTGTTCCAGACCGGCTACCTGACGATCCTCGATGAGGAGCGTGCCTTCGACGGCACTCCCCTCTACCGCCTGGGGTACCCGAACCACGAGGTGCGCCGGAGTCTGAACGCGAGCCTCCTGGCCGCGCTGACGCCTCCAGACGCGACGCGGCGGAACCCGGGCGTGACGTTGGTGGAGCGGCTGCGGGCGCGCGACTTCGTGGGGATCGAGGGGCTGGTGCGGGGGCTGTTCGCGAGCATTCCCTACGAGTGGCACGCGCGCAACGAGATCGCGCGTTACGAAGGCTACTACGCAAGCGTGTTCTACGCTTGGCTGGCGGCGGTGGGACTGGACGTGACCGTCGAGGACAGCAGCAGTCGCGGGCGCGCGGACCTGGCGGTGCGCTTCGCCGGCGACGTGTTCCTGTTGGAGTTCAAGGTCGTGGAGCAGGCGGCCGAAGGCACGGCGCTGGCGCAGTTGCAGGCGCGGCGCTACGCGGAGAAGTACCTCCCGGAGGCGGCCGACGTGTACCTGATCGGGGTGGAGTTCAGCCGCGAGCAGCGCAACGTGGTCGCGTTCGAGGTAGCCGGTGTATGACCGTCGCCTGAACGGCCGCCCGGTTCAGGCGCTTACCCGGCTTCGGCCAGGAGCACTTCCTGCACTTCGACCGTGAAGTTCCTGCGAGGTGCTGACCGCGTAGGCCATTGGGCCGGATCGGGGTAATCGGCTCGATCGTACTCATGAGGTGGTCACTCTCGGCTCGGCTGTTGTGCGGCTCCAGGGATGTCCTGCTGATGACCAGCGTCTGCGCGATGGCAATCTTCTCGGGTTGCGACCGGGACCCGCGGGGCCCGCCGGAGTCGTTGCCGCCGAGCGCGTACACCGAGGACTTGGACGCGGCGTGGACCTTCATCCGCGACACCTACGCCTACTTCGACCAGACGGCCGTCGATTGGGAACGCGCCCGCGAATTGCTGCGTCCCCGGGCGGCCGAGGTTCGCGACCACGCCGGATTCGTCGGCCTGCTCGAGGAACTGATCGAGCACCTGTGCGACCACCACGCGCACCTCGGCGTCAACACCGGGACTTCGCCGCGGCTGGTGCCGAGCGGCGCGGACCTGTGGGCCGCGCACCGCGGCGGTATGGTGGTGATTACCGCGGTGCGCACGGACTCGGCGGCCGAAAGAGCGGGGCTCCGTCCGGGGATGCAGGTCGTGTCGATCGACGGCAACCCGGTCGCGGAAGCGGTGGCCAACCGGTTGCCTCAGGCCGTCAAGCGCGACCACGCCGGTGCACGCGACTGGGCACTCCGGACGCTGCTGGCCGGGCGGCACGGCGCATCGGTGAGCATAGAGGTCCAGACCGAATCCGGACTTCGTGCCGTCACGTTCCAGCCGGGACAGTGGAGCCGCCCGGAGGCACCGTTGACAGCAAGGCGCCTGGGCCAGGGGATCGGGTATGTCAGGCTCCACGACAGTCTGGGTCAAGCCGCCCTGATCCCGGCCTGGGACGAAGCGCTGGAACGCTTGCACGATACCGAAGGGCTCGTCCTCGACCTGCACGACACGCCCGGCGGCGGCGACGCGATCGTCGCGCGGCCTTTGATGGGCCGCCTGGTGTCGTCCGCGCAACCGTATCAGCGCCATGAACTGCCCGATCCGCGGCGTCCCGGCACGCCGCGCCGGACATGGACGGAGGTGGTGAAACCGAGCGGCCCCTTCACCTACGACAAGCCGATGGCCGTGTTGGTCGGCCGCTCGACGGGGAGCATGGGCGAGGGGGTTGCCATTGCCCTGGACGGCATGCAGCGTGCCGCCGTGCTCGATGCGGCCGTCAATCGGCCACTGGAGCATCGTTAGGACTTGTCTCGCGGCCGAACGGCAACCCATCGATCGCTCGCGCCAATTTATATAAGTATCGACTTATGCTACCCTGCTCTGTCCGGATCGAAGGACCTCACAGGAGTTCGCCCCATGTCTCAATCGGTAGCCGGTTCGCGTCCGGAGTGGGTCTCCGACACGCTCTTCCCGTTCCAGAGCCGTTTCTTCACTGCTCCCGGCGGCCGCATGCACTACCTCGACGAGGGAGCGGGCGCCCCGATCGTGTTCGTGCACGGGAACCCAAGCTGGTCCTTCGAGTTCCGCCATCTCGTCGCGAACCTCAGGGACCGGTTCCGCTGTGTGGCGCCCGACCACCTGGGATTCGGCCTGTCTGCGCGCAGCGACCGGCCCGCGGACCATCATCCCGCCGCCCATGCCGGGAACTTCGCAGCGCTGATGGACCACCTCGACCTGCAGCACATCACGCTCTTCCTCACCGACTGGGGTGGCCCCATCGGCCTGGACTTCGCGCGCCGGCACCCGGAGCGGGTCTCCCGCATCGTCATCGCCAACACGTGGGCGTGGCCGGTGAACGGCGACTTCCACTTCGTCTCGTTCAGCTTCCTGATGGGCTGCCGGCTCGGACGCTTCATGATCGAGCGGTTCAACCTGTTCGTGAACAAGGTCATGCCGGCCGCGTTCGGAGACCGGAGCCTCCTCACCCCGGAAGTCATCGAGCACTACCGGCGCGCCCAGCCCACCCCGGCGGCACGCAAGGCGAGCGCCGCGCTACCGCTCCACATCGTGGGAGCGTCCGACTGGCTGACCACGATCTGGAGCGATCGCGAGACATTCGCCGGCAAGCCCGCGCTGCTGCTGTGGGGATTCAGGGATATCGCCTTTCGCCGCAAGGAGCTGGAGGTCTGGAAGTCGGCGCTGCACGCCTGGGAGCTCCACGAGTTCCCGGACTGCGGTCACTTCCTGGCCGAGGAGGCGCCGGACGAGATAGCCGCCCTGCTGAGGACGTTCCTGTCTCGCGGCGACCGGACCGCCACATGAGGACGCGGTGACATGCCTGGCACGATGGAATTGGTCGCCGATCCCATGCGGCGCGAGATCCTGAGACGCATCTGGGAGACCGAGCTTCCCGTCAACTCGCTGGTGGACACCTTCGACGTGTCGCAGCCGGCGATCTCCTTTCACCTGCGTGTCCTGCGTGAGGGCGGCCTGGTTCGCGTCCGGCAGCAGGGCACGCAGCGCTACTACCGTGCGGTGCCGGAGGCTTTCGGAGAACTGCGCTTCTATCTGGAAGTGTATTGGCAGGACCGATTGTCCCGCCTAAAGGACGAGGCGGAGCTCGAGGCGAGGAGGAATCGACGTGTGCGACAGCTTCGATCTCACGCAGCAGATTGACATCGACGCCAGCCCCGAGCTGGTGTTCCGGTTCTTCACCGATGCGGAGTTACTGGCGCGGTGGCTCTGTGTCCGCGCTGAGCTCGACCCTACGCCCGGCGGCGCATACACGCTGAACGTGACCGGCACCCACATCACCCGCGGCAGGTTCCGGGAACTGGAGCCGGGACGCCGGCTGGTCTTCACGTGGCTGTTCGATCACGTTCAGCCGCCGGTACCCACGACCGTGGAGGTGACGCTGACGCCGGTCGGGCGCGGCACGCGGGTCCGCCTCCGTCACTACGGATTCGCGGACCGGACACTGCGCGACCGCCACGCCGATGGCTGGGAGCACTACTTGCCGCGCCTGGCTGCCGCCGCTTCCGGGGCGGATCCGGGACCGGACCGATGGCGCACGGACGGCTCCCTCAATTCTGTGACGTAGCCACCCAGGGGACGGTTTCGGGCCTACCCGGCCCGCGATTGACCGGCTCTCTCTTGATTCATACAATGAGTCTCGATGACTCGTGAAGTGAGTCATCCAGGATGGGCAAGCGGTGCATCAACTGACGGTTCGAGGATTCGACGCCGAACTGGCCGAGAGCATTCGCCGACTGGCGCGGCAGGAGCGAATATCGCTGAATCAGGCGGTGCTGCGCCTCCTTCGCCGTGGAGCCGGTCTTGCGGACGATCAGGGCTCCGTCGACACCGTGGGCTCCTCGCTGGATGGCTTCATCGGAAGCTGGACGCGCCAGCAAGCGGATGAGATGGATCGTGCTCTGCAGGACTTCGGGGACATCGACGAGTCCATGTGGTCATGAGGATCCTCCTGGACTCCACCGCCTATTCGCAGTTGGGACGCGGCCATCCTGCCGTCGCCGACATCGTTCGCCGGTCTCAGGAAGTCGTGCTGTCCGCTGTCGTAGTCGGCGAATTGCTGTACGGGTATCGGCATGGCGCACAGACCGCTCGGAACATTCGCGAGTTGGACTCCTTCCTGGCAAATCCCTATGTCACCTTCGCACCCGTGAGTCGAATTACAGCGGATCGCTACGCACGAATCGCGGCAGCGCAGAGAGCGAAAGGGCAGCCCCTGCCGACCAATGACATGTGGATAGCCGCCCATGCGATGGAGACAGGCACGGAGCTGGTGACCTCGGACGGCCACTTCGAGCACATAGACGGGCTCGCGTGCGTTCATGTACCGGTCGAGTAATCCGGAGCACCGCGGAGGTAGCCGGTGGCTGACGGTCGCCTGAGCGGCCGCCCGGTTCAGGCGCCTACCCGGCTTCCGCCAGCAGGACCTCCTGTATTTCGACGGTGAAGTTGCTGCCGAAGTCCTCGTCGTAGGAGAGGACGTGGAGGTAGAGCCACTCCCCGGAGAAGCTCTCGATCAGCGCTGACTTGTATTCGTTGCCGTTGATGTAGCCGGCCGATGCCAGCTTCCGGCCGCGGATTTCGTCATCGTATATGTAGAAGTGGAACCGCCAGGTGCCGCGGATTTCCTGCTGCGTCACCTTGATCAGGTACATCCTGCCGGGGACCACCGGGATCCGGTAGTAGCTGTCCCCCTCGGCCTGCATCTGCCCGGCGTGGATGGCGCCGGCGATCGTCATCGGCTCCTGCTCCTCGCCCTCGTTGTCGAACGTCTCCTCGATGACGTGCAGCTCGAAGTTGGCTCCCGATCCCTTCGTGTGACGGCCGTCCACGGAGAAACGGACGGCCTCGCTCTCGGCGGTCAGCGACACGACCTCGTCTTCTCCCCGGAGGTTGTCGGACATCTCCTCCACGTCGGTGAACCCGGCGTCGCCGTGCAGGTAGAGATCGGCATCCATCGTCGGCGACAGCAGCTTGATCGTGTAGGGACGCCCGGGCGTCGCCGCGAAGAAATAGTAGCTTCTGTGCTGCCCAACCGCGGACGCGACCTCCTCGCCTACCGGAATCTCCATGGGCTCCTCCGCGGAGCCCTGATCCTGCAGTCGGTCGCGCTCTTCGACAGTCAACGTGAACGGCGTTCCGGAGCGGTGTTGTCCCCGCACCTCGACGTAGAGGACGTCGCGGTCGGTCGAGACCGTGACGAAGTCTTCCTCGGTGTAGCGCTTGTTCGAGCGCCCCAGCTCGTCCCGGTACAGCGGATCGGAGAAGACCAGCAGGTCGGCGTCCACCTGCAGGCCGTCGATGGCGATGCGGTACGTCGATCCGGGCGTCAGGCCGCCCAGCTCGTACAGACTCGATCGGCTGCCCACCTGACCCTCGTAGGTGACCTCGCCGTCCAGACGGACCGGCGACAGGGATGCGACCTGATCGACATAGGTCTCGCTCCTGGTCAGCAGGAGCCTGAACTCCGACTCCTTGTAGTCGTAGTTGTGGAGCATGAAGTACGCCGCGTCCTCCTTCGGCGTGAACTGGATGCGCTCGTCGTTGTCCTCGGCGTTGGTCGACCGGGCGACCGAGTCGCGCAGGAAGGTGTCGTCCGATCCCAGGTAGTAGATGTCGAGATCGACGGAGAGTCCGGTCATGTCGAGCCGGTATTCGACGTCGGCTTCCACGTGCGCCATGAAGTACTTGCGTTCCTGGTCGGAGTCCGTCGTGCCGGAGTGCTCCTGACCGACCGCGAGCATGATCGGATCGGCCTTGTCGTATCCCCGGTTCTCTTCCTGCGCGGGGGCAAGGACCGGGACCAGAACGATGGCGAGCGCGGCGAGAACGGCGCGGAACTTCATGGTGCCTCCAGGATCTCGAACGGGGGGCTGGCCGGGAGTTCCGGCCTCCCACGGAATCTATGCGATGCCCGGACTTGGGTCAAAGCTCAGGCCGCGGCCCGTCGAAGCGGCTGGCGGACGCCGTAGGTCAGGGTCCGCCACAGCCACTCGGCGGGACCGAAGCGGTAGCGGCGCAGCCACCAGCCGCTGACCAGGAGTTGCCCGGCCAGGATGGCGAGGACGATCGCGATCGCCAGGGAGGGTGAAACGCGCCGCGCAAGGCCCAGGCCGTACCCGTAGAACAGCAGGGTCGCGACGACCGACTGCAGGAGGTAGTTGGTCAGCGCCATCCGGCCCATGGCCGCCAGCGGCCGCAGCACGCGTTGCCAGCCGGCGCGCTGCCAGAGCAGCGCGATTCCGGAGCCGTAGGCCATCGCCAGGAGCGGGCCCGCGACCGTTCCGTTCACCCACACGCACATCAACGCGCTCAGCGTCGGCAGCAGGCTGGCGCCCGCGGCCGACAGCACCGCCACCGGCAGCCCGATCGCCAGGCCCCAGGCGAGCACGCGCCGGAGCAGAGCGCGGTGCTCGGCGGTGTCGGGGGTGAGGCGGCGGCGGCCGGCGGCGAGCCCCAGCACGAACATGGCCAGCACCGCCGGCGCGAGGAAGAGCTGTATCCACGCGTTGCGGCCGTAGTTCTCGACCCGGGTCGCCGCCGAGCGCGCGAACGCCGGGTCGAGATAGGCAGCCGTCGTGGTCCGAGCCGCGCTGCGGAACTCCTCCGCCGTCTCGTGATCGCTGGCGACGATCTCCGCCGCGCCCTCGGGAGCCACCCGCCCCAGCGCCAGCGCTCCGGACACCAGCAGCGCCGCCGCTGCCGGGACGATCAGCAGCCACTTCACCCACCGGCGAAGGATCTCTGGCCTCGCGCGGCGCAGCGGGAGCAGCAGCAGCCCGATGACGGCGTAGAGGAGGAGGATGTCGCCTTCCGAGAGCAACACGATGTGGACGACCCCGATCAGGCCCAGGATCGCGGACCGGCGCAGGTACCGCCGGGGGAAGCCGGCGGCGGCGCCGCGTTCCTCGGCGCGCAGGAACTGGGTGGCGAAGCCCCACCCGAACAGGAACGAGAACAGCGTGAAGAACTTGGCCTGCGCCAGGGCGAACACGCCCGCGGCGACCAGCCGATCGAGCGGCGGCCCTCCGTACCCGAAGCCGCCCAGGCTCCCCGGAGCCTTGAACCACATGATGTTGACGAACAGGATTCCGCACAGCGCGAACCCGCGCAGCACGTCGACGACCTCGACCCGCTCCGCCTCCCCGACCGGACCGAGAGAGCCTGACCGCTCGTTCACCTCGGCCCCGATGCGTCGGTCACGATCACGCCGCGACGATAACAGGAACGGACGCTACGCTTCTCCCGTGCAGCGGTATCGACGACCCGCTTCGCCTGACCGTCGGGGTACGTGCCGCCGGACGGCACGGACGCCGACAGCCACGACGTATGCGATCGGGATGACGGAACGCTATCGTCACCTCTGGAATGGCAAGTCCACCGCACTCCGGCGTGCCGGCCGTGGAGCCAGTCACCGTCCCCCTCAGGGAGGATCCAGCCGGCGTCCTGCGCATAGGCGACACCCATGTGTTGCTGGAGGTTGTCGTACAGGCGTTTCGGTGTGGCGCCACTCCCGAGACGATCGTCCAATCCTACGACACGCTGAGTCTCCCGGACGTATACGCCGTGCTGGCCCATTGCCTGACGCATCGGGAACAGATCGACGAGTACATGCGCCGCTGTGACACCGAGGCTGCAGAGGTACTTCGCCGCGTCCAGGCAAGGCAAGAGGATCAGAGCGGCGTTCGCGAACGACTCATGCAGCGGGCTAGGGACGGTCGGGTTGCTCCGACTGGTGAGTGACGATCACGATGGCCTCGGGGCTGATCCTCCGTGAGGCACCGTTCAGCCGTGCGGCGCGTGCCGATAGCGATGATGGGCATGACAGACCAATCGGAGGTTCCCAGGATCAGCACCACCGCCAAGCGCGTAGGGGAGAATGTGGTCTATCTCGATCAGATGTCGTGAGTTGCAGCGGCGTCCGGTCTGCCGATCGAGATAGCTGCAGCGGCCACCATCCCGCTGCCATACCTGCCGTCGCACCGCCGCCGGAATCGCGCGGCCCGAAACGCACGGCTTCGCCGCCGGAGTAATCGCGCCGGTCGATTTCCGCCCGGCAGCGGCTGGTCGGTCCGTCGCTTCCTGCATAGTCGGCGAAAGCGCGGAGGTCGGCGTCGAGTGCGGCGTGCGCTCCGGCGTCGGAGTGGGGCCGGCAGGGATCCCCTCGTCCTGCACCGTGACGGTGTGACCGGGTTCCGGCGCTGCCTGCTCCTTCGCTGACGGAGCGGGCTGGGATTCGCCCTGTGCCGGCCGGCCGGTGCGCGCCCGGCGCGGCGGCCGGCTCGGGTCATGGCGGTCGAGCGCCTCCTGTACGATGCGGCCGACGAGCTGCCCGATGGTCATCCGCGGGTCCACGTGGGAGAGCAAACCGCGGAGCTGCTCCAGCCCCTGCTGGCAGTCGGCGTCCACGACGGCCTTCAGCTCGTAGCGGCCGTCGCCGAGCGGGCGCACCCGGTCGGTCGGGACCGCCAGCTCCGGGTCCAGGTCGGCCAGCATCCGGCGGACCTGCCGGGCACTCTTGCCGGCCGCGTCCTCGACCAGTTGCTGCCTTCCTGCCGCATCGAGCACCAGCCGTGGCACGGGTTCGGAGGGGCTCGGCAGCTCGGCCGGCGAGGAGTCCTCCCCCGGATCGTCCGCCGCCGTAGCGCCTGCCGGCGCTGAGCCTGCCGGCGTGGACCCAGCCGGCGCGGACCGCTCCACGGAGCGCGTCGGTGCCGTCGACGCTACGCCGGAGATCGACCCACGCCGCCGCTGCCGGTCGAACGCCCACTGCAGCTCCGCGGCGGCGCTCAGCGTCAGCGAGCCGTCGCGCAGCCGCTCGCGCGCGCCGGGCTGGTCGGCGCACAGCCGCACGGCGCCAATGCGCCGCCCGGCGGCAGCGTCGCTGTAGCCGAGCTCGCGCACCGCGTAGTCGAACAGGCTGGAGCAGCCTCGCTGCAGGTAGAGGCGGCGGGCCTCGATCTCGCCCAGGTGGTCGATGATGGCGCCCTGCAGGTGGCGTTCGTGGCGGACCAGGGTGCTGGTCTGACGCAGCAGCTCGCGGTCGGAGAGCATGCCGATGGTGGAGGTGATGACGGCGCCGACGGCGGTGGCAGGAGAGGTGGTCTTCATGGAGTTAATGTAATACTGGTTTTGATATAGACTCTTTGGTCGAGTCGGCGACCGGCAACGGATCCGCGCTCAGTGGGCGCTTAAAGAGGTGCTGGGCGGCCGAACGGGCATCCGAGCTTCCGGGAGGCCGGAAGGGGTGCCTACGTGCGGTGACGTGTCACCTCGCAGGCGCGATACCCCGTCAAGACCCTGAGGCAAGAATCCTCGATCTTTTTTCGCGGTGCGCCCGCCGGTGGGCCGATTCCGGCAGCATCGGGGACCGGTCGACCTCGCCGCCGCCTCGTGGGGGCCCTCTCATCCACACACGAAACTCGCGTCTGAGAGCGCGAACGACGCGCTCGAAATCGAGAGACAGGGACCTGACTCAAACCACGACTTCTATCAGCTCCGCACTCTCGCTGAACTCCGCGTCGTCGTCCGCAGGCTCCAGGTACAGTTCGATGGCTTCGCGAACATTCCCTACGGCTTCTTCTCTGGTGTCGCCTTCGCTGATACAGCCGGGAAGGGAGGGAACCACTGCCGTGAAGCCGCCGTCGTCACTCGGATCGAGAACAACTGTCAGGTTCACTGCGAGATCCTTGCAGATCACGGTGCGAGTGTCACCTGCCTCAACAGCGTGAATGGCACCCAATTTGCGCCCTCCATTCACGCCTTTCTTCCACATCGGAGTGAATCGACGGTCGTGCGGACACCTGGAGATTCCGAACCGCACGCCCGCTTCAGTTCAGTCGATGCGGAACAGGCGGCAGGCGTTGCCAGAGTAGATGTGCTGCAGGTCCCCGGCGGGAAGTCCGAGCTCCTCCAGCGCGTCGATCAGGAGCTGGATCTCCACCCACGGGTGGTCGCTGGCGAACACCAGGCGGTCGGCGCCGGTCAGCTCATACGCGACGCGCACCGCCGGCGGCCACGGCGATGCGGTATCGAGATGGACCCGGCGGTACAGCTCGGTCGGCGTCCGCGAGATACGGTCGACGCCGCGCTTCATCACCTCGGTCTGGTTGCGGATGCGGCCCCACAGGTAGGGGAGCACGCCGCCGCAGTGCGGCTGCACCACCTGCAGGCGGGGGTGGCGCTCCAGGACCCCGCCGAGCACCAGCCGCAGCGCTGCCAGGCTGTGGTCGACCATCAGGCCCACCATCGTCGTCATCGAGTGGTCGCTCGTCTCCGCGGCCCACGGAGGCACGCACGGGTGCAGGACCACCGGCACGCCGAGCTGCGCGATGCGGGCGTAGACCGGCTCCAGGGCGTCGCCGTCCACCGGCCCGGTGCCGACGTGCGAGTAGAGCATGACGCCCCGCATGTCCAGCTCTCCGGCGGCGCGGTCCAGCTCCGCGATCGCCGCGTCCGGCCTCTGCCACGGCAGGCAGGCCAGCCCCACCAGGCGCTGCCGGTGGCGGGCGCACGCTTCGGCCAGCTCGTCGTTGCAGACGCGCGCGGCTTCCACGGCCAGCTCCGGTTCCAGCAGCTCCGGGCCGGGCATGTTCACGCTCACCACGCTGACGTCGATGCCCGCGGCGTCCATGTCGCGCAGCTTGCGAGCCACGCTGTAGTCCTCCAGGTCGAGCCGGAACGACTGCAGGTCGCCGTACGCGACGGTGTAGTTCCCGGCCCCGCCCGTGGTCGTGGGCGATCCGGGGTTGCGCGTCAGCGCCTCGGCATAGCCGGCGGGAAACAGGTGGCTCTGGCAGTCGACCTTCATGGCGGGCGCAGCCTGCGGTCCGGGCGGGCGCGCGTCAACGTGGCACGCCGTCGGTCTGTGCCTACGCGAAGCGGAACGAGTAGAGGCTCGTGTGGCGGCTGAAGAAGCGCAGCTTCGCGCCGCCGGCAAGCACCTCCGCCGGCAGCTCCGTCCGTCCCGACCAGGAGAGCACGTGGGCGGTCTCATCGCCCCTGAACGTGTCGCACTCGTCGCGGCCGAAGCCGGGCACCACGTCGTCCTCGGCATCCGTCAGCTCCGCCTCCAGGTACCCGTTCGCGGCGCTCACGGCGTTGACCACCACCCTGGTTCCCTGGCTCACGAACGGCCGCGTCACCATGACACCGTCGCGAACGGTCGAGTCGATCGAGACGAACCCCTCCGGGCGCAGGGTCGCCAGGCCGAGCGCGGTTTCGCCGCCGGCGAACCCGGCCTTAGCCTCGGGCACGTCCAGCCCCTCGATCTCGCCGTGCGTCCACCAGTCGTGGTGCACGTTGGCGCCGCCGTAGTAGATGCGTATCTCGTCGTCCAGGAACAGGGGCGTGTTGCAGATCTCGACCATGTAGCAGTCCCAGTTGCCCTCCGGGCTCCGCTCCAGAAACGGCGAGCCGCGGCTCACGTGGTTCCAGCGGTAGCCGTCGCGGCTGTAGACCAGGCGCACGTCCTTGGTGTTGTGCGTGCGCTGGAACACGTCCAGGAAGCCGACCCACAGCTCGCCCATGCGGAACCGGGTGAGGCCGTAGAACTCGTCGTCCAGGTTGTCGTCGAGGTCGTCCGGAACGATGGTCTGGTCCAGCGCGGGCCAACTGAGGATGTCCCTGCTGTTGGTGCTGAAGACCCGGCGCTTGGTCATCCCGAAGCCGTCGCCGGGATAGTAGGGGTCGCCCCACCCGCCGCCGGCCGGCAGCTTGGGGTTGCCCTCGCGGGTGCACATGGCGGTGGAGCGGGTGTCCAGGTAGTACTGGCCGGTCACCGTGTCCGGGTACAGGATGATCACGTCCCCCAGTGCGCGATCGCCGATGTGGCCGAAGCTGACCGGCCGGTCGTAGGCCTGCCACGAGCGGCCGTCCGCCGAGTACACGGCGCGAATGCTGGAGTCGTCGATGTTGTTCATCTCGTGCCAGAAGATGCTCTTGTAGCGCTGCGCCGGATCGGATTCGAGCGGGTCGTCGATGATCGTGAAGGCATGCACCTTGCCGAACGTCTCGTCGCCAAGGCAGATGTTGGTCCTGCGGCCGTCCACCGTCCGGTAGTCGAGCTCCGGCTTGGTCCAGCTCACGCCGTCCTCGGACTCCGCGTACAGCATGCGGTGGCGGCTGGAGTCGTGAACGCGCGAATCGATCGGGCCGAGCGTTTCCCGCCGCGCCTTCAGCGCGCGCTGGTAGTCGAGCCCGGTGTCCTCGTACCAGCACTTGTAGCGCCCTTCGCGAGCGTCGTGGCGCACGTTCCAGCAGTTGGTGCGGAAGTGCGGGGTGATCTCCCACGGCTTGTCCTTGCGGATCAGCGGGTTGGCCGGGTGGCGCCGGGGCCGGTGCATGGTCCGGGTCACGAAGTTGACCATCTCGATCATGTGGTTGTCGAAGAAGTACTGCGGCTGTCGGCCGATGTTGATCGGTGAGCGGGTCATTCGGGGCCTCCTTTACTTGGCTCCTTTTACTTGTAGGGATCGGCCGCGTCACGCAGGCCGTCGCCGAGGGCGTTGAACGCCAGCACGCTGACGATTACGAATGCTGCAGGAATCAGCAACCAGGGAAACAGCGCTACCGCGGACACGTTCTGGGCGTCCTGCAGCAGCGTACCCCAGCTCACGGCGGGCGGCCGCAAACCGAGGCCCAGGAAGCTCAGCGCGGTCTCGCCCAGGATCATGAAGGGGATCGAGAGGGTCAGATGCACGATCAGGTAGCTCATGAACGCGGGCAACAGGTGCCGGGCAATAATCCCCGCGTCGCCGGTTCCCGCGATCCGTGCCGCCATGACGAAGTCCTCCTCGCGCAGCTCCAGGAGCTTGCCCCGCACGACGCGGGCTAGGCCGCACCAGCCGCGGATCGCAAGGATGATGGTGATGAAGAAATAGACCTGCACGACGCTCCACTCGCGGGGCAGCGACGCGGCCAGCGCCATCCACAGCGGTATGGTCGGTATGGAGAGCAGGAACTCGATGATCCGCTGGATGATCATGTCCGGCGCGCGGCCGAAGTACCCGGAAATCCCGCCCAGGATCGTGCCCAGGACGAAGCTCAGGATCACCCCCACCAGCCCCACGGACAGAGAGACGCGCGCGGCGTGGATGTTCCGCGAGAACAGGTCGCGGCCGAGCGCATCGGTCCCGAACAGGAACAGGACGCCCGGCTCGTCGACGCCGAACAGGTGCAGGTCGGTGTCGAACAGGCCCCAGAACTTGTACCGGTCGCCGCGGGCGAGCAACCGCAGCGGATAGCGCTGCGAGGTATCGGCGACGATCTCGCGCCGGAAGGTCTCCCGATTCAGCACGGACGTGAGCCCGTACACGAACGGCCGCAGGTGAAAGCGGCCGTCCGCATCGATGAATCGCGGTCCCTGGGGTGCCGTGTTGATGAAGTCGCGGAAGCGGTGGTGGGCGTCGTACGGCGCGAGGAATCCGGCGAAGATCGCCGTCAGATAGAACAGCGCCAGCACCGCGCCTCCCCCCAGCGCCAGCCTGTGCCTGCGGAACTTGCGCCCCATGAGCCGCCACTGCGAGGCAAGGTGATACGCCTCGGTGCGGTCGCCCGGCAGGGCGCGTTCACTCTTCGAGTGAGGTTCGCTTCGCTCACTCATGGTGCGCTCAGCCGGCCATCCTGATCCGCGGATCGACCGCGACCAGCAGGATGTCCGAGAGGAAGGTGCCGACGAGCGTGAGCAGCGCCGTGACCATCACCAGCGAGCCGGCAAGGAACATGTCCTGCGCTACCAGTGCGGCCAGCAGCAGCGGGCCGATGGTCGGCAGGCTGAGGACGATCGCCGTGATCACCTGGCCGGAGAAGATCTCCGGCAGGACCCAGCCGACCGTGCTGATGACCGGATTGAGGGCGACCCGCACCGGGTACCGGAACAGCAGCCGCGACTCGGTCAGGCCCTTGGCGCGCGCGGTGATGACGTACTGCCGGGACAGCTCGTCCAGGAGCGAGCTGCGCAGGACGCGAATGAGCTGCGCCGTGCCGGCCGTGCCGATGACGACGATCGGCACCGGCAGGTGCCCGAGCATGTCGAGCAGCTTCGCGGCCGACCACGGCTGGTCGATGTACTCGATCGAGAACAGGCCGCCGATGCTGAAGCCGAGATAGCGGTTGGCCAGGAACATCAGGATCAGCGCCAGCAGGAAGTTCGGGGTGGCCAGGCCGACGAAGCCGAGCGTCGTCACGGCGTAGTCGGTCAGCGAGTACTGGTGGGTGGCCGAGTACACGCCGATCGGAATCGCCACCGCGTAGGTGAACAGCAGCGTGACGACGGCGATGATGACGGCATAGGGAAGCCGGTCCGCCAGCAGCCTGGACACCGGCTGCCGCCACTGCAGCGACATCCCCAGGTCGCCGCTCGCGATGCGGCCCAGCCAGCGCAGGTACTGCCGGTACATCGGCAGGTCCAGGCCGTAGATCCGCCGCAACTGCTCGGTCTGTTCCTGGTCGTAGAACACGCCCTGTGCTTCCAGCCGGGTCACGTAGTGGGTGAGGAAGTCTCCGGGCGGGAGCTGAATGATGACGAACACCGCGACGGTGAGCATCGCCAGCAGCAGGAGCATGAACAGGAAACGCCGAGCGATGTACGAGCCCATCGAGCCTCCGGTTGCAGACGACGGAGCCCCGCCGCTCGGGCGGGGCTCCGCACGTACTCTATCGAGCGGTGTGCGCTAGTTGTTCCAGTACCACTCCTGCGGCCGCTGCTGGTTGCCGAAGCCGTAGGCCAGCACCCCGGAGTTGCTCCAGAACCTGTCGGCGATGTTGACCAGGTCGTTGCTGATCAGCACCGGGCTGGCGACCATGCCGACCGTGCCGATGGACAGCAGGTCGCTGGCGTTGCGGTCGAACACCTTGGTCAGCTCGCGGTCGAGCGTCGCCTGGTCCATCGTCGACGACGAGTTGATGATGTCGTTGTACTCCTTCACCCAGTCCGGCGGCTCCTCGCCCTTCTCACCATCGGAAACCAGCCAGTCGTGCCACAGGGGCGCCCACCACTGGGGCCGCCGCCACAGCGCCCGGTAGAGGATCTGCATCACCGGCAGACCGTGGTTGTCCGGGCGGATCGCGATCTGGCTGTCGTTGGCGTAGATGGTCTCGTAAAAGGCGTTCTTGGTGGTCATGTTGAGATCGGCGCGCACCCCGATCTCCTTCCAGTGCGCGACCACCAGCTCGACGATCGGCGCGCTCTGCATCTCGCCCGGGGTGACCACCTCGACGGCCAGCACCTCGCCGTCCGGCCGCAGCCGCCACTGGCGATCGCCGTTCCATCCCAAGCCCATCTCGTCCAGGAGCCGGTTCGCCTCGTCGAGGTCGCGGGTCGCGTACGCGGTGGCCCACTCTTCCTTGTAATAGGACACCGGCGGCGCCACCGTGTTCTGCCGCGGCACGGCTTCGCCGAAGTAGATCGTGTCGTTGATGTCGTCGCGGTCTATGGCCAGCGACAGGGCCCTGCGGAAGCGAACGTCCGACAGGATCTCGGCCAGCACCGGATCGGCGCGGTAGGTCAGGTTGGTCCAGATGGTCGCCTCGGCCGCGTTCGCGCCGGCGGCCAGGCGGACCTGGTATGCGCCCTTCCCCTGCTCCTCCAGCAGCAGCGGGTAGTGCTCGAGGGTCAGCTCTCCGTTGTCCCAGTCCACGTCGCCGGCGATGATCTTGAGCTTCACCGTCTCCGGATCCTGCAGCACCGTCGTGATCACGGAGTCGATGTAGGGGAGTTGATTGCCCGCGGTATCGATGTGGTGGTAGTAGGGATTGCGCTCCCATACCACGGCGCCGGTCGGCGAGTCCTTGTACCGCCACGGGCCGGTCGACGCGATCTCGAGGTTGAGATCGTGCGGGAACTGCTGGCTGGGCCGCCAGGGGTCCCTGATCAGGCCGCTGACCAGCAGGGCCCAACTGTCGAACCCGTGCTCCTTGGCCAGCTCGTTCGCGTCCTCGTTGTAGTCGATGTGGTACTTCTTGATGGTCTCCCGGTCGATCAGCCCGGCGCGCCGGGTTCCGTAGAGGGAGAGGTGCACGTTCCAGAACGGCGCGGCGAAGCGGAACTGGACCGTATGGTCGTCGATCTTGTGCACGGTCATGGGCTCGCCCGCCACGGTGAAGTTCCCCATGAACTTCTCGATGTCGTCGTTCTGGGCGATGTCCTCCCACCAGAACAGCCAGTCGTCGGCGGTGTTCTCGACGCCATTGGAGAGCTTCAGGCCCTCTCGCAACGTGAGGGTCAGCGCCATTCCGTCGCTGGCGTACTGGAAGTCCTGCACGACCCAGGGCTGCAGGTCGGTGGTACCGCGGTTCCACTCGATGGCGCCGTGATGGACGATCGCGCCGAGCGGTCCGCCCTCGGTGTCGCTCTTGATGAGCCGCAACGGCCGGTCGCTGTACGTGCCGATCGAGTGGTACGGCTTCTGCACGAGAGGCTCGGCGGGCAGCCTCTGCTCGACGGGCGGCAGGTCTCCGGCGGCCACCATCGCGCCCAGCATCGGCGACTCGTTGAACGACGTGATGCTGTTTCCCGTCTCGCTCTGGTACGCCGAAAGCGTCGCCCATTCCTGCGAATCACCGAGCGTCGGAGCGACATCCATCGTCGGCATCTGGGCGAAACCGCTCGGGACGATGAGCACGGTCAGTGCGACCACCGATCCGAGCACGCGAAGCGTTCGTCGAAGCATCTCTGCCTCCTTGCGCCACATGGCGTCTTGACCGGCCAGCCTGCTCCCGTCCCGGAACGGTGTCAAGCGAAAACCGGCTACACGGCTCGTTCGCCCTATCGGTACCGGCGTGCTATGAGTGTGTCGGACATGGCGCGTGAGCGGCATATCCGACACACTGATAGCGGACGGTGGGGATGGGCCAGGAGCGGAGCCGCAGGCGACGGTCTTGGGGCGATACCGGACGGCCAAGTGAGTGATCACAGGTTCCGAGTCGGCGTCGGCGGGATGATCCAGGAGTCGCACTCCTTCTCGCCGGCCAGCTCGTCCCTGGAACGGTTCCGCTCCGGGCTCTACCTGCGCGGGCGCGAAGTCTTCGACACGCTCGGAAGCTGCCGGCACGAGGTGGCGGGCGCCTTGGGCGAGCTGCGCGAGGCGGCTGTGCCGCTGTTCTTCGCCTTCGCGGCCTCCTCGGGCCGGCCGCTGGACGATCCCACCTACGGCTGTCTGCAGGCGGAGTTGCTCGACGCCATCCGCGAAGCGGGCCAACTCGACGGCCTCCTGCTGGTCACGCACGGCGCAATGGTGACCGAGGCTGACGACGACGGCACCGGCCGCCTGTACGCGGCGGTCCGCGAGCTGGTCGGCCCGGACCTGCCGGTCGTGGCCACGATCGACTGCCACGCCAACGTCACCCGGCGCATGGTCGACCTGACCGACGCAATGGTCTTCTACCACACGCAGCCGCACGTCGATCACGTCGAGACCGGCGCCCTCGGCGCGCGCATCCTCACCGGGATCCTGGACGGCGGGCCGCGGCCGGCGAAGGCGTTCCGCTCCCTGCCGATGGTGCTGCCGGGCGAGAACGGCAACACCACCGGCGGGGCGTTCGAGCCGGTGATGCGCGAGGTGGTCGCCGCCGAGGAGCGGCCCGGCGTCCTGTCGGCCGGGGCGTGCGCGGTGCAGCCGTGGATGGACTTGGCCGAGTACGGCTGCACGGTGATCGTCTACGCTGACGAACAGCCGGTCGCGGACCGCGAGGCGGACCGGTTGGCCGGGATCTTCTGGGACGCGCGGCACGAGTTCATCCCGGACCTGACCGCCATCGACGCCGCGATCGAACGGGCTGCCGCTCCCGGCGAAGGGATGTACGTCTTTGGCGACAGCGCGGACGCGCCCGGCTCGGGCGCCACCGGCGACAGCACGGCGCTGCTGCGGGCGCTGCTCGACGCCGGCTTCCGGCGGACGGCGCTCCTCAACATCGTCGACGCGGCGGCCGTCGATGCCGCCGAAGCGGCCGGCGTCGGCGCGGAAGTCAGCCTGCCGATCGGCGCCTCCCTCGACCGGACCTTCTACCAGCCGGTGCCGATCACGGCACGGGTCGCCGGGCTCGCCCCCGGCCGCTTCCGGCACGAGACCGCGGCCAACACCGGGTTCCCGTTCGACGTGGGCGGCGTCGCCGTGCTGGAGGTGGGGCCAATCTCCATCATGGCGATGCGGCGCGCCGTGGTGCAGTGGGACCCGGAGATGTACCGCTGCGCGGGCCTGGAGCCCACCGAGTTCCGGGTCGTGCAGGTGAAGTCGCCCGGCGGCTTCCGCAACGCCTACGGGCCGCTGGCCTCCGGGATCTTCATCGTCGACCTGCCCGGCCTGTGCAGCCCGGACTTCTCGCTGTTTCCGTGGAAGCGGGTACGCCGGCCGATCTTTCCCCTCGACGACATCCGCGAGCCCGAGCCCTGGCGCGCGGCCGGCTGAGCGTACCGTCCCGCATGTACTTCTCCTATTCGCGCGAGCACGCCTTCAAGGAAATCGGCCGGACCCGCCAGCTCTTCATCGACGACGACGTCATCGCCAGCGTGCAGAACATCACGCGGCGCCCGCACACCCCTCGCAAGCACCCCGCCAACCCGCTGATGCGGCGCGACCAGCCGTGGGAGGACACGCCCTACTTTCGGACCAGCGCGTTCGACGTCATCCGGGATCCCGCCGACGGCCTGTTCAAGTGCTGGTACGAGGACGTGCAGAACTACTTCGCGATCCGCCCGGGCATCGGCCTCACCGACGCGCGTGTCTGCTACGCCCAGTCGGCGGACGGCATCCACTGGGAGAAGCCGCAGCTCGGCATCCGCGCGATCGACGGCATGGACACCAACGTGGTGCTCGACCTGTCGCCGGAGGGGCGCGCGCGGACGCAGACGATCATCCTCGATCCCACGGAAGAGGACCCGTCGCGGCGCTTCAAGATGCTGCACGTCCAGTACGAGCGGCACGACCGCCCGCCGGCCGGGCTGCGGGCCGATGCGCACTCCTTCCCTGCGCAGAACCTGTACGGCGTTGGCCTGTGCATGCAGGTGTCGGAGGACGGCGTGCGCTGGCAGCCGCACCCGGCCAACCCGATCATTCCCTACTGGGCCGGCGACGTAGAGATCCTCTCCTACGACCCGATCGACCGGCTGTACGTGCTGTATGGCCGGGCGCGCAAGTGGACCTCACCCCCGCGCGCCGGCTTCGCCGCCGGCGACATGCCGGTCTGGCCGGACAAACCGGCCGGCATCTGGAACACGCGCCGCTGCGTGCACCGCCTGGAGAGCGACGACTGCCTGCACTGGTCGAAGCCGGTCATGGCCTTCGAGGCCGGCGCCGGCGACAACCTCGACGACGGGCTCTATGGGTTCGTCCCCTGGCGCGTCGACGAGATGCACCTGGGGCTGCTCAACGTCTTCCACCAGGTGGACAACGTCATGGAGGTCTACCTGCACCACGGCCGCGACGGCCGCACCTGGCTCCGCCTGCAGGAGCACCGGCCGCTCATCCCGCGCGGCCCCGAGCCCTACGACCCGCTCGGCGCCGAGACGCCGTCCACGCCGATCGAGGTCGGGGACGAGGTCTGGATCTACTACGGGGGCATGAACGTCCACCACGACTGGTGGATCTCCGGACAGGCGGCCGGCCTGGACCGTCCCGAAGTCCACGACCGGGAGCTGTCCCGCGACGGCCATCACCTCTGCCTGGCGACGCTGCGGCTGGACGGCTGGGTCTCGCTCACCGCCGGGGTCTATACCGGGGTCGTGGAGACCAAGCCGGTGTTCTCGATGGCGCCGTACCTGTCGATCAACGCCTGCTGCCGGCCCGGCGGCTTCGTGGAGGTCGAGGTTACCGACACCGCCGGACAGCCGCTCGACGGCTACGAGCGCGAGTCCTGCCGGCCGTTTACCGGGGACGCGGTCCGCCACCGGGTGCGCTGGGCGGAACGGGACGCCGTGAACGTCGAGCCGCGCGGCATCAAGCTGCGCTTCCATCTGCGCGACGCCGACCTCTACGGGTTCCGCTTCGAGCCGGACTAGGCCCGCTCCATGTACTTCTCGTACTCCCGCGAGCACGCCTTCAAGGAGATCGGCCAGACCCGGCAGCTCTTCATCGACGACGACGTCATCGCCAGCGTGCAGAACATCACGCGGCGGCTGCATAGCCCTCGCAAGCACCCCGCCAACCCGCTGCTCCGTCGCGACCAGCCGTGGGAGGACACGCCGTATTTCCGCACCAGCGGCTTCGACGTGATCAGGGATCCCGCCGATGGCCTGTTCAAGTGCTGGTACGAGGACGTGCAGAACTACTTCGCGATCCGTCCCGGCATCGGCCTGACCGACGCGCGCGTGTGCTACGCCCAGTCGGCCGACGGCGTGCACTGGGAGAAGCCGCGGCTCGGCATCCGCGCGATCGACGGCATGGACACCAACGTCGTGCTGGACCTGTCGCCGGGGGCGCGCGCCCGGACGCAGACCATCGTCCTCGATCCCGCGGAGGAGGACCCGTCGCGCCGCTTCAAGATGCTGCACACCCAGTACGAGCGGCACGACCGCCCGCCGGCCGGGCTGCAGGCCGACACCCACTCCTTCCCGGCGCAGCACCTGTATGGCGCCGGCCTGTGCATGCAGGTGTCGGAGGACGGCGTGCGCTGGCAACCGCACCCGGCCAACCCGATCATCCCCACCTGGACCGGCGACGTGCAGATCCTCACCCACGACCCGATCGACCGCAGGTACGTCCTGCACGGCCGGGCGCGCAGGTGGACCTCCCCCTCGCGCGCCGGCTTCGCGGCCGGCGACCTGCCGGTGTGGCCGGACAAGCCGGCCGGCATCTGGAACACGCGCCGCTGCGTGTACCGGCTGGAGAGCGACGACTGCCTGCACTGGTCGGAGCCGGTCATGGCATTCGAGGCCGGCGCCGGCGACAACCTCGACGACGGACTCTACGGGTTCGTTCCCTGGCGCGCCGGCGAGATGCACCTGGGGCTGCTCAACGTCTACCACCAGGTGGACAACGTGATGGAGCCCTACCTGCACTACGGGCGCGACGGCAGGCAATGGCACCGTCTGCAGGAGCACCGGCCGCTCATCCCGCGCGGCCCCGAGCCGTACGACCCGCTGGGGGTGGAGACGCCTTCGGCGCCGCTCGAGGTCGGTGACGAGGTCTGGATCTACTACGGAGGCAAGAACGTCCACAACAACTGGTGGATCTTCGGTCATGCCGCCGGCCTCGATCATCCGGAGGTCCACGACCGCGAGCTCTCCCGCGACGGCCATCATCTCTGCCTGGCGACGCTGCGGCTGGACGGCTGGGTCTCGCTCACCGCCGGGGTCTATACCGGGGTCGTGGAGACCAAGCCGGTGTTCTCGATGGCACCGCACCTGTCGATCAACGCCTGCTGCGGGGCCGGCGGGTTCGTTGAGGTCGAGGTCACCGACACCGCCGGACAACCGCTCGACGGCTACGACCGCGAGTCGTGCCGGGCGTTCACCGGCGACGAGGTGCGGCACCGGGTGCGATGGGCGGAGCGGGACGCCGTGAACGTCGAGCCGCGCGGCATCAAGCTGCGCTTCCACCTGCGCGATGCCGACCTGTACGGGTTCCGCTTCGAGCCCGAGTAGCCGCGGCCCGGACCGGGCCCGAATTGCCGCCGAGGCGGCGATCCGACAGACTCGGGAGGCACCGAGGAGGCGAGCATGGAAACGAAGCAGATCGACGCGTTCGCGGCGCATGCGAAGGACGCGGACTGGGTCAAGGACGGACTGCGGCCCTACTTCCGCTACCGGGACCTGGGCATCAAGAACGCGACGCAGGGCCGCGTATTGGCGCAGGTGATCAAGGCGGCGGAGCCGTGCAAGGGGCCGATGGGCTACCACTCGCACGTCCTGGAATTCCAGATGGCCTACATGCTGAAGGGCTGGGCCCGCATGTACTTCGAGGGGGTGGGCGAGATGCGCGTGGAGGCGGGCGACGCCTGGTACCAGCCTCCCGGCGTCAAGCACGAGCTGCTGGAGTACTCGGACGACTGGGAGGTGATCGAGATCACGATGCCCGCCGAGTTCGAGACGAAGGACGAGGTCAGGTAGCGGCCGGCAGAACACCTGCGGATCACGGCACACGTCATGGATCTGAAGCTCGAAGGCAGGCGGGCCATCGTCACCGGCGGCAGCCGCGGCATCGGCCGTTCGTGCGCGCTCGCGCTGGCACGCGAAGGCGCCTCCGTCTGCGTGGTCGCGCGCGACCGGGCCCGCCTGGATTTGGTGGTCGAGGAGATCGCGGCCCGAGGCGCGGCCGGGCACGCCGTGGTCGCCGACCTGTCGACCGGGGACGGCTGCCGGACGGCCGTCGAGCGGGGCGCCGCCGCGCTCGGCGGGGTCGACGTGCTGGTGAACTGCGCGGGGGCTGCCCAGGCGGCCGACGTGCTGGACCTGCCGGTGGAGACGATCGAGGATGCGCTCGCGCTCAAGAGCTACGGCTATTTGCGCATGGCGCAGCTCGCGATCCCGCACATGAGCCGCGGCGGCTGGGGCCGCATCGTCAACATCGCCGGCGCCGCGGGAGCGAGCCCGGAGCGCGGCAACCTGCCGGTCAGCCTGGCCAACGTGGCGGTGCTCAACACGACGCGGGCACTCTCCGACGCGGTCGCCGGCGACGGCATCCTGGTCAACACGATCTGCCCCGGCCTCACCAACACCACGCGCGCGCGGCGCCTGCACGCGGCCCGCGCCGCGGAAGAGGGGCGCGACGTGGACGACCTGATCGCCGAGGCGGGCCGCGGCCTGCCGGCCGGGCGGATCGCCGAGCCGGAGGAGATCGCGGAGGTCGCCGTGTTCCTGGCATCCGGGGCCTGCTCGTACGTGTTCGGCAGCTCCGTCTACATGGACGGCGGCGCCCGGCGCGGCACGCCGTGAAGGGCATGGACACCGGCATCCCGCCCGATCTTCGGGTGGTCGTGACCGCCGGCGCGCGCGGCATCGGCCGCGCCACCGTGGAAGGACTCCTGGAGCACGGCGCGCGCGTGCACCTGTGCGACATCTCGGCCGAGGCGGTCGCCGAGTGCCGCGCCTCCCTGCCGGACGCGACGGCGGCGGTGGTCGACGTGGCGGCGGTCGACCAGGTCGACACCTTCTTCGACGCGGCGCTGGAGGCGCTGGGCGGGCTCGACGTGCTGGTCAACAACGCCGGCATCGCCGGCCCCACCGCCGGCGTCGAGGACATCACCGTCGCGGACTGGGACCGCACCGTGGCGGTGAACCTCAACTCACAGTTCTACTGCGCGCGGCGGGCGGTGCCGGCGCTGCGCGAATCCGGGCGCGGCGCGCTCATCAACCTGTCCTCGGTCGCCGGAAGGCTCGGCTACGCCTACCGGTCGGTGTACTCCGCGACCAAGTGGGCGGTCATCGGCTTCACCCAGAGCCTCGCCAAGGAGCTCGGGCCCGACGGCATCCGCGTGAACGCCATCCTGCCCGGCGTGGTCGACGGCGACCGCTTCGAGAGCGTGGTCACCGCACGCGCGGCCGCGCTCGGCCGCACGTTCGACGAGGTGGCCGAGGAGTACGTGAGCCATGTGTCGCTGCGCCGCAAGGTGACCAATCGTGACGTCGCCAACATGATCCTGTTCCTCTGCTCGGAGGCCGGCCGCAACGTCTCCGGGCAGTCGCTCGGCGTCTGCGGCAACGTCGAGGTGATCTAGTCGTGGCCGCGAAGACGATCCTGGTCACCGGCAGCACCGACGGCATCGGCCGCGCCACCGCCCGCGCGCTGGCCGAGCGCGGCTGTGCCCTGATCGTGCACGGCCGCGACGAGCAGCGCGCCGCCGAGGCGGCGCGGGAGCTTGCCGCAGCGACCGGCAGCCGGCAGGTGACGCCGGTGGCCGGCGACTTCGGATCGCTGGCCCAGGTGCGCGCCATGGCCGAGCGGATCCTGCGCACCTGCCCGCGGCTCGACGTGCTGATCAACAACGCCGGCATCGCCGTCCGCGACCGGGAGGTGTCCGCCGACGGCTACGAGAGCACCCTCGCCGTCAACCACCTCGCGCCCTTCCTGCTGACCAGCCTGCTGCTCGAACGGCTCCGGGAGAGCGCTCCCGCGCGCATCGTCAACGTCAGCTCCGGCGTCCACTCGAGCGGCCGCATCGACTTCGACGACTTGCAGATGGAACGCGGCTTCGACGGCTGGGAGGCCTACTGCAACTCCAAGCTGGCGAACGCGCTGTTCACGTGCGAGCTGGCGCGCCGCATGGACGCCGCCGAGGTGACCGCCAACTTCCTGCATCCCGGCGTGATCGACACCAAGCTGCTGCACGTCAACTTCGGCGGCGGCAGTCCCGTGGACAGCGGCGCCCGCACCCCGGTCTACCTCGCCCTCGACCCGGAAGTCGCGGATGTCACCGGCGCCTACTTCGTCGACCGGAGCCGCGCCCGAGCCTCGTCCGTGGCCGGCAACCGGCGCCTGGCACGGGAGCTCTGGCGAGTCAGCGAGGAACTCACCGGGCTGGCGTAGCGAGGACCGCCTCGCGGCGAGTCATCACTCGGACAGCGCGTCGAACAGCGCGTTGGCGATGACCAAGTGGCCCGCCCCGTTGGGATGCACCGGCTCCGGGCAGAACGTCTCGGAGTCCCGGTACTTCAACTGTTCCCGGAAGACATCGTGCAGCCGCACGAGCCGCGTGCCGAACGCGGCGCTCAAGCGCTCGACGACGTCGAGGTAGGCGGGAAGCAGGTCGAGCACCCGCCGGCGGAACGAGTCTGCCGTCGTCTCGACCGAGATGTAGAACGGCGTGATCAGCATGATCGGACAATCCAGCTCCCGGCGCGTGCGCTCGAGCACGGCACGATAGACCTCCTCGAACCGCGCGGGGGGCACGGCATCCGGATCGTCGTTCAGAACGCTGTGCAGGTCGTTGATGCCGATCTTGATCGACAGCTTGTCCGGCCGGTGATAGACCACGTCATCCGTCCATCGATCCCGCAGGTCGGTGACGCGGTTGCCGCCGATTCCCTTGTTGACGTACCGGATCATCCTCTCCGGATGAGCTGCCGTGGTCAGCTCCGCGAACAGGCGGACGTACCCGTCACCCAGCGGCGCCGCCTCCACCCGCCGGCCGCAGTCGGTGATGCTGTCCCCGATGAACAGCATCGTCTCGCCATCTTCGATCCAGAATCCCATGCCTGTCCCCTCGTCCCGATGCTACACTGCCGGACGAGCACACCGATGACATTTGCCCAACAATATCTCGACGCCGTGCAGGCCGGGCTCACCCGCCTGGAGCGGCAGCTTCCGTCGATAGCAGCCGCCGCCACGCGCGCGGCCGAACGCGCCTGCGCGGGCGGCCGGGTGTGGGCGCTCAGCGACGAGGAGGGATTCGTCAGCGAGCTGCAGCACCGCGCGTCCGGCCTGATGATGGTGCGCGGCATCCCCGGCGGCGAGACGTTCGCCCTCGACGACGGCGTCTCCCCGGAAGACGTCGTCATCGCGGCCACGCAGGACAACGCCGCCGACCGCCAGGGGGCGCTCCTCGACGGACTCGCCGACCGCGGCGTGGCGGTCACGCTGATCGGCTCCGCGGACTCGACCCTGCGTCCGAAGGCGCCTGCCTTCATCGACACCGGTCTGCCGGCCGGCAACGCGCCGGTCCTCCCCTACGGCGATGCGACCATCTGCCCGCTGGCCAGCGCGCTCAACATCGCCGCCGGGTGGCTCTGGTGCATCGAGCTGGCCAACGCCTGCGCCGCGATCGGCAGGCAGCCGGTATTCCTGATGAGCGGCGGCCTCGCCACCGGCCTGGACCGCAACGCGCAGCACGAGGGCAAGGCCTTCCACGATCCGGGCGAGTACTCGATCGTGCCGTCGCCGGCCGGGCAGAAGGGACGCGAGCTCTTGTCCGAGTGGCTCCGCTGCCTGGTTGGCATCCGCGCGACCGAGCTGGACAAGATCGCCGAGATCGGCGCCGTCGCCGCCACCACGCGCACGGCCGGTCACGCGGTGTGGTGTGCCTCCATCGGCCATAACCTGTACGCCCAGCGCGGGCTGACAGGCGACCCCGACTTCTTCCGGCTGATCTTCCCGGAGCGGGACGAGACGGCCGACCTGCAAACCGGCGACTTCTTCATCTACAACGGCTACTACACCTTCCCGGACGACGAGTTGCCTGCCGCGCGCGCGACCGTGAAGCGGTCGGCATGGATCCTGGGCGGCAGGGAGATCGAGGCCATCTACCCCCACCCGGGCGAGATCCACGTCAACGCCTACTGGCGCTACGGCGACGCCAGCATCAACCTGCCGGGCTACGACGTGCGGGTGGTGCCGCCCTCGGGCGTGATCACCACGGCCATGCTCTGGCTCCTGCACGCGGCGGCCGCCGACCACATCCCCGCCTGAGATGCCCGGGCGTCCGATGGAGCTCATCCCGCACATCGACGTCGCCGAGGAGGCACGGATCAAGGCGCTGCTGGCCGAGCCCGGCAATCACTCGTGGCCGGCGATCGACAGCGAGTCGATGGACGGCTGGGTCCCCGACCTGGGGTTGACCGGCTACGCCAACTACAGCATCTACCGTCCACCCTCGGTGGCCGCCGCAGGCATCACCACCACCGTCCGCCACCGTTTCCGCGTGCCGCCCCGGAACCCGAAGCTGCCTGGTCCCTATTACCTGGCTGCCCTCATCTACGACAAGGCAAGCGAGGAGTTCCCGCTGGAGCTCAGCCTGGGCTCCGAAGACGTGGGACGGATCGAGCCGCGGCGCCACGACAACCGGCGGCACCTCATAGTCATTGACCGGCCGATTCTGTTCGACGACCGGGTCAAGTGGATTCAGTTTGCGAGCGACGGGCGCGGCGAGTGCCGGATCGAGCGCTTCGTCCTGCTGGCGGAGGCCCCGGAGCCCAGCGCGTTCGCGCCGGCCATCGAGCGCGTGCACGTGGAGGTCGACGCTGCCGGCGATGCCGCTGCCGCCACCGTCCACTGCCTGACCTTTCCGCCCTCGGCGGTCGCCGTGTCCGTCCGGGACGACACCGGGGCGTCGGTCGCGGAGCCCGCCCCGGACGGCCCCTCGACCCTGCACGCGATCCCGCTTGCCGGCCTGCCGCTCGACCGGACCTGGACCGCATGGCTGACGGCAACCGAGCAGGACGGCGATACCACCGAGTCGGTCTGCGAGTTCAGCACTAGCCGGCCCAAGCCGCGCTCTCCGAACGCCATGTCACCGATCGAGGCGGAGGTGGAGCTGTGCGACACCGGCGCCGCCGCGTCGCTGGCCGGGCTGCCGCTCACCTTCGGCGTGCCGGTCTCCCGCGGCGCGCTCTTCTCGGCCGGCGACGCCCGGCTCGTATGGGGCGACGGCCCCGACGACGCCTCGTCCGCCCAGGCCCGCATCCACAGCCTCTGGCCCGACGGCTCGGCCCGCTGGGTGCTGGTCGACGCCGCCGTGCCTCCACCGCTTCAGCCCGGCGCCCGCGCAGACTGCCGCGTCCTGCTGGGCGCCGCCGAAGCACCGAACGCGGACGGAGCCCTCAGCGTGGAGCGGCGCGACGGCGGCGCCGTCCTCGTGGCCGGCCGGATGCTGCGGGTGTCCGTGCAGCCGCGTGCCCAGGACTGGATCTTCCTCGAGCCGACCGCCGGTGGCCTACCGCTCGCCGGCGGCCCCCTGAACCGGGCGCTGCGCGTGGAGTTGGACGACGGTACGCCGCTCGAAGCCGCCGCTACCTCGGCGTCCGTCGAGCACGCCGGTCCACTGCGCACCACGCTGCGCTGTGACGCCGTCCACCGGGACAAGGCCGGGCACGCACGGCTGCGCAGCGAGCTGCGTATCCACGTCTACGCCGAGCAGCCGTTCGTGAAGATCGACCACCGGCTGGTGGTGCTGTGCGCGGACCCGGACGCCGATCCCGTGTTCGAGCCCGGCGTCGACGAGGAGCAGGCCCTGCTCGGCGTCCGCTCCTGCGTGCTGGAGGTTCCGTTCGCGGCAGCCGCCGTCGAGCTGGCCGGCGAGCAGTTCGAAGTCCCGGACAACCACTCCTGGAGCCTGCGCCACGAGCACGACCTGGCCCATGACATCGTCACCCCCGCCGGCCGGCAGCGCCGTGACGGGCGCACCTCCGGCTACCTCCGCGTGAGCTCGGCCACCGGCCACACGCTTGCCGCCGGGATCCGAAACTTCTGGCAGAGCTATCCCAAGGGCGTTGCCGTCAGCGGCGACGCCGTACGACTCAAGCTCCTGCCGGAGCTCTCCGGCGAGGACCTGCCCGGCGATGAGGAAGCGTGGCAGCGGCTCTACCGGTGGCTGCAGGATGGGCGGTACCTGCTGCGCGAAGGCATGGCGCTGACCACGGAGCTGCTTCTCGCCCTGCCGCCCGACGGAGCCGACCGCGACGCCGCCGCGCCCCTGTTCGAATGGCTGGAGACGCCGGTCGCGGCCCGCCCCGGCCTCGCCTACGCCAATGCGACCGGGGCGCTGCCACGGCTCGCCGCCAAGGAGAGCTCGGCGCAGCCGCGCTACGAGCGGTTCGCCGCCGAAGCGCTGCGCCAGTTCCACGAGGACCAGGAGCAGTGGCGCGCCTACGGCCACGTGAATTTCGGAGACTGGTACGGCGAGGGCGACTGGAGCTGGGGCAACAACGAGTACGACACGCCCTACTGCGCCTACTGGGAGTTCCTGCGCGGCGGCGAACCGGGATGGGCAACGTGGGGCGCGCAGTCGGCCCGGCACCTGGCCGACGTCGATACCGTCAACGCCTTCCACGACCCGCGCCACATCGGGTTGCAGCCGATGCACATGCCCGCCCACCTGGGCGGCTACCTGCCGGCCTACTTCCGCAGCAAGGTCCCCGGCACACGCGGCATCCCCTCGCACATGTGGGCGGAAGGCCCACTGCTGCACTTCCTGCTGACCGGCGACGAGGCCGTACGCGACTCGCTGCTGCGATCCGCCGGCTGGCTTCTGCAGCCCGAGCGCCTGGACCACTACGAGTTCGGCGCCGTGCGCGAGGCCGGCTGGCACCTCATCCACCTGACCATGCTGGCCTCGGCCACCGGCGACCGCCGCGCCGCCAACGGCGCCGCCGTCGTCGTGCGCCGCATCCTGGAGAAGCAGGACGCCTCCGGCGGCTGGACCCGGATGCTCACCTCCGGCCACTGCTGGTGCGGCTACCCGCACTGCCGCGGCAACATCGCCTTCATGGTCACCGTCCTGCTCTCGGCCCTGAAGCGCTACTACGACCTCACGAACGAGGAGCAGGTGGCCGGCGCCATCCTCGCCGGCGGGCGCTGGCTGGTCCGCGAGACCTTTCACGAAAAGACCGGCCACTTCATCGGCGGAAGCTGCAAGACCATGCAGCGAATCGAGGAAGGCGAGGTCTTCGGCACCCAGATCATCATCGAAGGCGTGGCCGACGCGTTCGCCGTCTCCGGCGATCCCGAGATCGGCCGCTGCCTGCAACGCGCCCTGCCCGCGATCGGCGTCATGCCCGACCTGGAGGGCCACCGCGACCTCGGCAAGCAACTGTCCAGCCAGATGCGCTACGTCCCCACCGTCCTCGCCGCCCTCGAGGAGTCCCGTCCCGCCAACTCAGAATAGGACATCGGCGCACTGCCGACGTCCTGCACGTGTCAGCGGTACGCCTCCCGTCGATGCAGGACACGAACGACGATGACTCCCTCGTCAACGCGGAAAATTGCGCGCAAGCTTCCAGCTCGTAACCGGAATCTACCTCTCCATCGACCTGACATCGCTCGCACGTCTCCGAGGCCGCTCGCAGCAAATCGATTCAACGCGTCCACGACGCGCCGCCGGTCATGCGGCGCAAGGCTCTCCAGGTCCTTGAGGGCTTTGTTCGTGTAGAGGACGCTCACAGTCCGAGGCGGATTTGGGCTTCCTCGGCTGTGACGACGCGACCTGCTTCCGCGTCGCGTTCGCCTTCTTCAATCGCTTGCGCTTCCTCGTCCGTCACCGATTCGTCGTCGATCGGCGCATGCGCAAGAGCCGTCTTCACCAATTTGGCTGACGACAAGGCCGACAGCCCCTCCAGGACCCGCTTCACGGTTTGCAGATCACTGTCCGGCAAGCCTTCCACCAACTGGTGAATCTGTTCCTTCGTCGTCATTCGCTGCCTATCGTACAGGAGTACAAGTACGCCACGACACCGTCAACGCTACGCTGTCGACTCCGGCCGTTCGCCGACGGGGACGGTCCGATGCAGGCCACCGGCGTGCAGGTCCATCGCCAGGCTGCGGAAGTCGCGCACCCGGTGAACCGTGCACAAATCGGCGTCGTGCTGGTCGCGTGAGTCGCGGCTGGTGCGAGACAGCAGCACCAGGTCGTCGCCGTCGACCACGGCGCTCGGGTACATGAAGCTGCGGTGCACGTCGTCCGGCCAGCGGGCCACGCAGCCGGCCGGGAACCAGCTCAGGCAGTCGATGCTGTAGTGCAGGAAGAGCCAGCGCCGTTCGCCGGCCGCGCGGCGGTAGCGCGCCTGCTCCATCCTCTCGCCCCAGCCCAGGTAGTCGCGCGAGTTGGTGACCAGGTTGCCGAGCATCCAGTACATGCCGGCCGGACGGTCGTGGATGATGAAGAACTTGCACTGCCCGCCCGGCCACGGCACGAACTGATCGAACCGCAGCCGGCCGGCCGCTGCGTCGTACTCCAGCGCGGCGGCCACGTGCGCCATGCCCTGCGACCGGATCGTGCAACGGACGAACACGCGGACGTGGCCGGCAACCTGTACGGTATTGGGCTCCAGCCAAGCGAACGGACGCGTCTTGGCACCCGGCACGGCGCCCGCCGCCGCTTCCTCATGGAGTGCTGCCCCGATGAGCGCCTCCGGCATCGCGGGAGCCTCGAGCACCTCAGACAAGCTCCACCCGCCGGGGTCGAAGGGTGAGCGGCGGCGGTCGAATCGCACCATCACTTTGCCGGCGTACAAGGCGTCCGGCAGGTCGTAGTCCATCGCCCACAGCAGCTCTCCGTCCCGCTCCAGCATCGCGGTCGAGATGTTCCAGAGCGGCCCCCGCAGCACGCGCACGGGATCGCTCCAACTCCGGCCGCCGTCGTCGCTGCCCACCAGCAGGAAGTCGCGATGGGACTCTTCCTGCACGAACATCAGCAGCCGACCATCCAGCACGAACGAACGCCCCTCCTGGTAGGGGAGCGCGGGAGGTTCGTCCCAGCTGGTGCCGCTATCGTCGCTCACCAGGACGCGGAGGTGCCGTGTGCCTGCGTCCGGCGTCCGCGACCTCCCCCACTGCGGCGCGGCGATGACGAGCCTGCCGTCCGGCAGGCGGGCCAGGTTAGGATCGTGAAAGAAGAAGCGGGTGTAATCCGGCACCTGCGCGGCGATCACGTGCTCCTGTGCCAACGGCTCGACGTTCGGATTGCCGCGGCTTCGGCGCTCGCTCGACGGTGGCATCCTGGCCTCCCCGGCCCATTATGTCTGCTCGCGGCCCCCGCGGCACCGCGCTACCCTGCCCGCGATGAACGCCGACCGACCGAACATCCTGTTCCTGATGACCGACCAGATGCAGGGCCGCGTGCTGGAAGCCGGCAGTCCCTGCCAGACCCCGCACTTCGATCGCCTGGCGGCGCGCGGCGTGCGCTTCCCGCGGGCATACACGCCCAACGCCGTCTGCTCTCCCGCGCGGGCCAGCCTGATGACCGGACTGCTCCCGCACTCCCACGGAGTGCTGGAGGTCACCCACTGCGTGGACGACGACCAGTGCAACCTCCGCACGGTACATCCGCACTGGGCGCAGCGGCTGCAGGCGGCCGGCTACCGTACCGGCTACTTCGGCAAGTGGCACGTGGAGCGCAGCGACGACCTGCGCCGGTTCGGCTGGGAGGTGGACGGCGGCACGAAGAGCGCGCGGTACAAGGACGCGCAACGGGCAACGGGCGCGGCCACGAAGGACGCGGGCTCCTTCAGCCTGCGCGGGACCAACGACCACCCGCCCGGCTATGACCGGACGCTGCTCTACGGCGTGACCGACACGCCCCCGGAGCGGCGGGGCGTCGGCGTCGCCACGGCGCTCGCCCACGAATTCCTGCAGGATGCCGCCTCCGGCGACGATCCGTGGTGCTGCTTTGTGAGCGTGACCGAGCCGCACGACCCGTTCGTCACCGGCGAGGCCGCGTACGCCGGTTACGACGTGGACAGCATCTCCCTGCAGCCCAACGTGCACGACGACCTGGCGGGCCGGCCCGGCATCTACCGCAAGGCGGGCCGGACCTGGCGCGGCATGACCGACCGGCAGCGGCGCGAGGCCGCCGCCTGCTACTACGCGTCGATCACGGAGATCGACGCCCAGTTCGGCAGCCTGATCGACCTGGTCGACGCCGCCGGCCGGCTCGACGACACGATCGTCGTGCTGACCAGCGACCACGGCGAGCTGCTCGGCGCGCACGGGCTGTACTGCAAGAACGTCAGCGGGTTCGAGGAGGTCTACCAGATCCCGCTGGTGATCTCAGGCCCCGGCGTCGGCCGGGGAGTCGTGAGCGAAGCGCGGGTCGGCCTGCACGACCTGGCGCCGACGCTGCTGGAGCTGGCGGGGCTGGACCCCATCGGCACGCCGGACTCGCGCTCGTTCCGTACCGTGCTGGCCGACGAGCGCCACGCCGGCGAATTCACCCGCGGGTTCGCCGAGTATCACGGCGGGCGCTACCGCCTGACGCAGCGCATCATCTGGGACGGTCC
This sequence comes from Spirochaetaceae bacterium, assembly GCA_028820215.1. Next base: position 64,059 of record JAPPKD010000083.1, read on the forward strand.
GTGGAAGCTGGTCTGGAACGGCTTCGACCTCGATGAGCTCTACCACCTCGACGACGACCCTTACGAGATGCGCAACCTGATCGACGATCCGGCTCGGCAGGATCAAGTCGCAGCCCTCATGCGGTACGCGTGGCAGGTCGTGCGCGACACCGGCGACCGGGCGTTGCTCAACTCGCACTACCCGATCCTGCGCCTGGCCCCGGTCGGCCCGCGGATCCTGGACGACGAGACGCGGCCCGGGAAGGAATCGTGACCGAACGCGTTTTGCGCTACCCCAGCACAGGACCGGTCGACCTGGGCTACGGGCTCGGGACCGCACCGCCGCTCATCCTGCGGCGCGGCGACCGCCTGGACCTGATGGTCGGCACCGATATCTGGACGATGATCGGCCGGGACGAGCGCCGGCTGCCGTGCTACGGGCCTCCCGTCAACGCCGCGATCGACGAGAACCTGGGATGGTCGTCGGTCGAGCGGGGCGGGCAGAAGCGGACGGCCGCGCTCAGGACCGCGGACGACGGCACGCCGCTGGAGCTGTGGTCGTTCGCGAGCGGGGATCTGCGGCGCTATCGCGTGTCGTATGACGCCGAGTGGAAGTTCCGGCCAGCCGGGAGCGCGCCGTTTCCCGCGCCCAAGGCGAGCAAGGGGCTCGGCACGGTGCAGCTTCTCTCCGAGCCCGGCAGCGCCGCGGCTCCGGACCTGCTCGTCGGCGACAACGACTGGAGGCAGACGCAACCCGTTCCCGGTCAGTGGAAGGCGGACCTGCCGTTCCCGGAGGATCTGCGCGTCCGCTACCTCGGCGGCGTCTGGCGCGGAAGAGACGTGACGGGCCGCGTGCACGTCGCCCGCAACGAGGGCGGATCCGACCCGCGCTACGATCGACTGCGGACCGTCCACGCCGGCGACCCCGCATCGCCGGTGCTCGTGGACGGCCGCGCGTCCCCCCTCCTGGTACGCCCCTTCGCCGACGGGAATACGCATCTGTGCGTGGCCGACTTCCGCGGCGGTCTGTACGACTGGCTGCTCGACGCGGCGGCGGTGGCGGCAGAGGGGCCGGTCGCCGCGCTGGAAGCGGGCAGGCTCGCGCCCTGCGGCATCGCGACTCAGGACGGGCAGCCCCTGGGTTTCCCCGGCTGTATCGCCAGCATCGGGGCACACGACCTGACCGGGAACGGGTACCCCGATCTGCTGTGCACCATGGAGGACGGCTACCTCTACGTGGCAGTCAACGACGGCGCCGCGTTCGCCCAGCCGGTCCGGCTGCGGCAGGAGCGCGACGTCATCAAGGCCGGCGTGCTGGCCGTCCCCACGCCGGTACGCACGCCGGCGGGCCGCCTGGACCTCTACTGCGGCAACGCCAGCGGTGAGATCCTGCACCTCCGCGACACCGCCGCGGACGGCGAGCCGGCGTTCGCGCCGCCTGTGGCGATCACGGCTGGCGGCCGGCCGTTTCGCCTCGTGGCCGGCCCGTCAGGCTCGGTACAGGGACCGGAGGAGTTGACCTGGGGCTACGTGGGGCCGGCGGCGGCCGAGTGGTCTGAGCCGGGGGTGACGGATCTGATCCTGGGCTGCATCACCGGCCGGTACTGGCTGATTCCAGGTGTGCGAGGCGAGGCCGGTCTGCAGTGGCGTGAACCCGTGCCGATGACCTGCGAGGGCCGGCCGTTCGTGGGCGCGTGGCGCGTCCGTCCCAGCGTTGCCGACTGGAACGGCGACGGAGCTCTGGAGCTGCTCACGCTGGACGAACACGGCTACCTGGCGCTGTACGCGCGCGACACGGACGCCGGGCCCCATGCCGTGCGACCGCTCGGCCGGGTGGCGGCCGAGTCTGGCGAACCGCTGTACATCGGCGGTCCCAACAGGTTCCCGGAGTTCACCTTCATCGGCCGGTCGAAGCTGTTCGCGTACGACTGGGACGGAGACGGGCTCCTGGAGCTGCTGATCGGCACGCACTGCAAGCTTTTCCCCACCCACCGCGAGCTCTACCGGCTCACGCAGGAAACCAACATCGGGGCCGGCGTCGTCCTGATCGACAACGTCGGCACCCCCGAGGCGCCCATGTGGGGAGCGGCCTCGGCGGTGGTCGATCGGGACGGTAGCCCGTTGCTGTTCGGATGCCACAGTTGCGCGCCGATCGTCATCGACTGGAACGGCTCGCCGGCTCTGATCGTGGGAACCGAGGACGGCTTCCTGCACCGCTACGACGTTGCGGAGCTGGGGTTGTCCCGCGACGTCGTACCGCCGCTTGCGAGCAAGTCTGAGGGTCCGCCGTAGACCCGGCGGCACCGGCTACGGCGCTTCGGGCACCTCGGCGACGTAGACCTGCGCGAAGCCGCCCCGGTCGCTGGTGAACACCACCTGCCGGCCGTCGGGAGAGAACGCCGGGTGCGGGTGGGTGTGCTGTGGGGCGTACACCTTCGTGGGTCCGTCGTCGTACGGGCAGTGGTCGGTGTCCCAGTGCGCGCCCTCGTTGCTGGCCTCTGATGCGCAAAGCAGATGCGGCTCGCCCACCCCGTCGGTGGCGTCGAATACCATCAGCCCGTTGTCCGGAAAGGTGGTGTCGCTCACCAGCCTCGATCCGTCGCGGCTGATGGCGGCGTGCCAGGCGTTGAAGGAACAGACCCGCCGCACCTTGCCGGTGTCCACGTCGATGCCGATCATGCCGTGCGGCCACTGGGTGGTGACGATCTCCCGCGTGCCCGGACGCCACGTTTCGTGGACGATCCACTCCTTGGCGGCGGCGTCCCGTTTGTACGCCAGCCGGTTCTGGCTGCCGTCCCGACGCGCCACCCAGATGCGCGCGCGGTAGGAGCGAGCGTAGCGGAACCACTCCGCGTCGTCGGGATGGAACTCCGGGTGGCCGATGCCGTCCGCCTCCAGCACATACTCGGCTGCGCCCGTGCCGGTGTCGACCACTAGCATGCGGGAGCGATCGCCGAAGCTCACCGGCACCGCCCACCAGCGGTCGTCACCGCTGACCGTGGTCGTCCCCATGGCCGCTCCCACCTGGCCTTCGATCGCCGTGCGGCCGTCGTCGAACGAAAAGAGCTGCTCCTCCCGCCGCGAGCCCACCTCGACCCGCCAGCCGCCGCCCGTGTCGGTGAAGTACACGTAGCGTCCGTCGTGTGAGGGGTGGACGGACCACTCCGCAAGCCCCTCGTGCTCGGTGAGTTGCACCAGCGTGCCGTCCTCCTGCACCTCCACGAAAATCTCCGGCCGTCCGCTGCGGTGCGAGACGAACACCAGGTGCCGCATGGCGTCGTCCATCGCCGGCAGGTAGTAGAACGGATGATGGTTGATCGACTGGTGGTCAGTGACCTGTCGGACGCGTACGCCCGTGCTCGGATCGGTACGCGTGCGTCCTTCCGGCGGGTACTCCATGTTGTTCACGCGGCGGAGTCTGTCGGATCCGGCACGAGACCCGCAAGTGAGGCAGATCCCGGAGATGGTGGCTAGGTGGTCTGTTGCACCGCGCGCTGGACGGTCTCCGCCAGCCAGGCGTTGAGACTCTTCCCTTCCGTCCGGGCCGCCGCCGTGGCTGCGCGGTGGACCTCCGGCGTAACCCGGAGGGGGATTCGACCGGAGAACGGCTTGTCGGGCGTCCGGCCTCGCTCGGAACAGACCGTCAAGTATTCATCGACGGATTCAGCAAATGCCTGCCTGAGCTCAGAGACGGACTCTCCTTGAAACGTGATGACGTCGCGAGTGTCTACCACCTCGCCGTGGAAGATTCCAGCGTCGTCGTCGAAGGTCACCGCCGCGCGGTAGCCGTGATGCTCCATCATCGCTTCTGCCCCTCCTCGTGACCTGGTCGGAACCCGGCTGCCATCAGGAACCTGCGCACCGACGCTACAGACCCCTTGTCGGTTTCCTTTCGAGGATGCGGGCGGTGGAAGATCGCCAGAACGTCGTTGAGTATGATCGCGACCCGCGACCCGGTTCGCTCCTCGAAGTCGGCGCCACAGGCCCGCAGCAGGTTCTCGATGTCCACCCACGGGATCCCGGCCCGTGTCGGCCGCTCGAATACGGCAGCCAGCGTTCTCTGATGTCTTCGTCTGACATCGCATTAATGTCATTCTTTGACATCATCGTCAACCGCAGCAAGAGGGTGGCATGGAGGTGTCGATGGAACGGCAACAGAGCGAAAGGCAGCGCAGCCACCGGCGGCTGGATGGCCGGGTGGCGCTGGTGGCCGGCGGTGCGGGCGGCATGGGCGCGGCGGTGGCGCGGCGGTTCGCGGCGGACGGGGCGCGGGTGGCGGTGGCCGACTACCGGCTCGAGGCAGCCGAGGTGGTCGCCGCCGAAGTGACGGATGCAGGCTCGGAGGCGATGGCGATGGCACTGGACGTCACGGAACCGGATGCGTGGCAGGCGGCCGTGGAGCAGGTGGAGTGCCGCTTCGGGAGCCTGACCACCATGTGCTACCTGGCCGGCGGCAACCACCGGGTGAGCTACGACGACATGACGGTAGCGCAGTTCCGGCGCATCCTGGAGCTGAACCTGACCGGCATCTTCATCGGCATCAAGGCGGTGGTGCCGGCCATGCGCCGCGCCCGCGGCGGCTGCATCATCAGCGTGGGCTCGCTGGCGTCACTGCGCGCCAGCGGCGGCGCTCCCGCCTACGCCTGCAGCAAGTTCGGAGTCAGCGCCCTCACCGCGGCCACGGCGGGCTCATACGCCGCCGAGGGAATCCGTTGCTGTCAGGTAAACCCCGGCCACGTGGACACGCCCTTCATCCGCGGCTCTGCCGAGCACAGCCCCAACGACTGGTCCACCTCGATCGACAACCCGGCCAACTACGAGAGCCGCGTCCGCGGCACGCCTTGGGGACGCCTGCCCCGGCCGGAGGAGATCGCCGAGGCGTTCGCCTTCCTCGCCTCCGACGCCGCGGAGATGATCACCGGCTCCGCCATCACCGTGGACGGCGGTGGCGGCCTGGTCTGAGAGGGAGAAGCGCCTCGCGAACCGTGAGAGCCACCGGGTAGGAGGCGGGGTCACCCCCGCCGTCCCCCCACACCACCGTACGTACG
>JAPPKD010000266.1 GCA_028820215.1 Spirochaetaceae bacterium
GCTTCAACTTGGTCCCGGAGACTGCCTGATTCTGCTTGTTTCTAAGGAGCTCGCGCGTCGACGATGTGGACCGACTCGGTCCGGTTGCTCAGGCGGGCTCGGGGGCCGGCTCGATGAACTGGCCTTCGCGTCGCAGGCGTTCGAGGGTGTCACGGTACGCCGCGCTGCCGTCCGCAACCCACCGCTCGAGCCTGATCCCGGGCTGCGCTCCTTCCTCGAATCCGGTGATGCGCGCCAGGTCCGGGTCACCCAGCGTGTACAGCGTCGCGCCGCTGGCCAGGCGGGTCGCGCCGACGAATTCAGGGCGCGGAAGCGGCTCGCGGGCCGCGGCACGCTGCAACGCCTCTTCGTTCACGTCCACGCTGAGCCCCGGCGCCTCCGGGACCCGCGAGCTGCCCTCGACGACCGGGATGCGGGTGGTGGTGATGTCGTCCGCGTACTGGTCGTCGAGAGTGACGGTGTGGGCGGTGGCCGTCGGCAGGACCGCCGCCTGATGCAGCGTCATCGCCTTCATCAGCGTGTTGCCGGTCTGCTGGATGATCACCTGCTTGTTGGCGGCCGCGTACGCGTACCCTTGCCGCATCGCCTGGCCGATGCCGCGCGCGCCGATCATGTACAGGTCGGCCGCCTCCAGCACGCCGCGTTGCGCCGCCGCCAGTGGCGGGACGTGCATCACCAGCGGAATACGGGTTTTGCTGCGCAGGCTGCGCCAGCCGTCCAGGTCGTCCCAGGGCAGCGGATCCTCGATGAAGCCGACGATGGGATGGTGCCGCAGCTCCTCCACGATCGGCAGCACGACGCCCGGCGTGCGCGTGTGGTTGAAGTCCCAATGGAGGCGGAATCCGGGCGGGGCGACCTCCTCGGCCGCCCTGGTCTGCTCGATCACGTCGTAGAGCGGGCTGCTGTGCATCTTGAAGACGCGATAGCCTTCGGCGGCGGCGCGCCGGACCTCCTCCCGGAAGACGTCCGGCGGGCAGGGGCGGGTCCAGGCCGCGGCCGGCACCGCGTCGCGCACCTTCTGGCCCATCAGCTTGTAGGCCGGCACGCCCAGATGCTTGCCCATCACGTCGTACAGGGCCATGGCCAGCGACATGCGGAGGTCGCTGTTGATGAAGTCGAAGGGGCTGTGCCCGACGACGCGGGCGATCGTTTCCTCCGGGATCGGGCTCGCGTCGTCCTCCTCGTCGCCGTAGCCGATGAGCCCGGTGTCGGTGCGTACGCGCACGACGATGTGATGGTCGATGTCGTGCATGCGGATCTGCGCCTGCGGATCGCCGTACCGGGACGCGAACGGCAGCGCGATGGGGATCGAGTCGACGCCGATGACTTTCATGGGCCGGGGTGTACTCTAACCGCGATGAAGCTCATCGGCATCGAGCCGACCCCCAATCCGAACAGCATGAAGCTGGTGCTCGACGAAACACTCGCGCCCGGTGTGAAGGCCACGTACCGCGCCGGGGACGAGGTGTCGGCCCCGCTGATGCGTGGCCTCCTGTCGATCGCCGGCGTGGCGGGCGTCTTCCACACCGCGGATTTCATGGCCGTCCAGCGGACACCGGGCACGGACTGGCAGGGGATTCTCGCTCAGGTTCGGACCGTGTTCGATGCCGCGGCCGGCGTCAGTGCCGAGGTCGCCGTGCCGCGTGCGGATGGCGCGACACAGGAGTTGCGGGTGTCGATGCAGGTGTTTCGCGACATCCGATGCAGGCGAAGGTGGCCGGCGGTGCTGCGGAGATCCGCCGCGGACTCGGGCGCCGCTTCGACGCGGCGGTGAAGCGGGCCATGCCGGCCGCCAGAAACCCGTTGATGGAGCGGCGCTGGGTCGATCTCGGCACGCGCTACGGGGACGCCGAGGAGGTCGCCGACAGCGTCGTGGCGGAGATCCGCGCGCTGTACGACTCGGATCGGCTCGCATGGCTGACCGATCGAGCGCTCTCTGCCGATCCGGACGAACCGGAGGCCAAGCCCGACCGCCAGGGACTGATCGGAGATCTGGAGGACCCCGATTGGCGCATGCGCTATCGGGCTCTCCGGAAGCTCGGGGCGGACGCCGGGCTGCTGCCCAGGATCATCGCGCTCGCCGGCGACGCTCACTTGTCCGTGCGCCGACAGGCGATCGTGCTGTTGGGACTGTCCAGGGACGAGAGGGCTCTGACCCCGCTCCGCGACGCGCTGCGCGACCCAATCGCGGCGGTGCGCCGAACCGCCGGGGATGCGCTCAACGATCTGGGCAATCCCGAAGTCGCCGAGGCGATCGCCGGGACGTTGACCGACAGCAGCGCACTGGTTCGCTGGCGTGCTGCCCGGATCCTCTTCGAGCTGGGCGACGAGCGCTCGCTGCCGAGCCTGCGGGCCGCCAGAGACGACGAGGTGTTCGAGGTGCGCATGCAGATCGAGCAGGCGATCGAGCGCATCGAGAGCGGGGCGAGACCCGAAGGGCCGGTCTGGCAGCGAATGACCCGCAGCGACCGCGAGCCGTGAACGTCTCCCTTGGGGCGCCGACGCTGCAGGCGGCGTGGTCCCCGCGACACGGCCACACCGTCGTGCGCTTCCGGGACCGCTTCTGGCTTTACGGGGGCTGCGAGGAGCAGAGCGACGATCCGGCGGCGATCCTGGGAGACATCTGGTCTTCCGTCGACGGTGCGGAGTGGCGACGGGAGGCTGCCTCCGCCGCATGGCCCGACCGCTACCTGCAGCAGATGGTCGTGTACAGCGGCCGCATCTGGATGTTCGGCGGCATGCACCGCTACCGTCCGGAGCGCGTCAACCTCAACGACGTGTGGAGCTCCGCCGACGGCGTGCGCTGGGAGCTGGTGACCGGGGCGGCGCCGTGGCCTCCGCGCCACGTGTTTGCCGCCGCCGTCCACGACGGGCGCATGTGGGTCGGCTGCGGCGCCCCGGACGGCGCGGTGTACTACGATGACCTCTGGTGGTCGACCGACGGCGCCGACTGGCACCGCAGCCCGGCGGACGGGCCGCGCTTCTCGGTCCGCAAGAGCCCGGCGCTGGTGAGCTTCCGCGGATTGCTGTGGATCATCGGCGGCATGGAGCTGCTGCGGCCGGGGGTGTGCGCGGCGGTCAACGACGTCTGGCGCTCCGCGGACGGCTGCGCGTGGGAGTTGGTGACCGGCGCGGCGGCGTGGTCGCCGCGGGACTTCCCCACGGTGATCCCGTACCGGGACCGGCTGTGGCTGATGGACGGGCGCGAGGAGCGCTCCGGCCGCCACGTGCCGGAGCTGTGGTGGTCGGTCGACGGCGCGGACTGGCACCGTCACCCGGAATCGCTGCCGTGGCCGGGCCGCCACTGCGCATCGCCGCTGCTGTGGGACGACAGGGTGTGGCTGTTCGGCGGGTGCCAAAGCGGCCCGCGCGAGGCGCACTTCAACGACGTGCGTACGATGCGCTTAGAGGAGTGAAACGATGAGCGGGACGCTGGACTACTTTCGGGGCGAGCCGTTGGAGGTGGGGACCACCCCGCAGTTCCTGTTCGACGATCACGCGGTGGAGGACGTCTGGAGCCTGAAGCGGGTCTCGCAGATCGCCGCCAAGTTCCCGGGCAACCCGGTGATGGTGCCGGACCAGCTCGGCGAGTTCTATTGCTACGAGTCGCACGTGGTACGGGAGGACCGGGGCTCCTCGGGCGGGGGCCGCTTCCGCATGTGGTACCAGGACTCGGACAGCCAGGCGCACCACCGCGGCGCTCCGGAGCCCGGATCGGCCGAGGGGCACGGCGACTTCTGCCGGTACGCGGAGAGCGAGGACGGCGTGCACTGGGTCAAGCCCAGGCTCGGCCTGCTCCACCGTCACGGCACCGACCGCAACAATATCGTGCTGGCGGGGGTAGGCGAGTGCGACCGCTCGGCGGTCGTCCTCAATCCCGATCCGGGCGACCGCGAGCGCCGCTTCATCATGGGGTACCTGGACCAGCCGCGCGGCACCAGCGGCGTCTGCCTCGCCTATTCGGCCGACGGCATCCATTGGCGGGAGGAGCCGAGCAACCCCGTCATCCAGGGACACTACGACTGCGTGAACACACCGGTCTGGGACCCCGTGGCAGGCCACTGGCTGTGCTACACGCGGCCGACGGTGCATGCCTTCGGCTACGTGCGGCCGGAGCGGGGCTGGACGGACGTGGATTGGGAGCGCGGCGAGGGCCGCCACCACCGGCGGCACGTGAGCGTGGCCGTGAGCCGCGACCTGGTGAGCTGGGGGAAGGTGCGCACGGTCTTCTATCCGGACGAGCTCGATCCCGAGTGGCCGGACATCGACCACTTCCGGCCCTTCTTCCACAACGGGCTGTTCCTGGCCAACGCCTCCTACGTGGATCCGTCCGGCGGCCGCTTCGGGCAGCTCCGCTTCATGTGGAGCCGCGACGGCTTTCGCTGGCAGCAGGCGCCGGACCGCGCCTGGTTCATCCCGCGCGGACCGGAGGGCCACTTCGATGACGGCTGGATCCTGGGGGCGTCCGCGCCGGTCATGGTCGGCCACCAGATGTGGTTCTACTACGGCGGCCAGCCGCTGCAGATGCAGATCGCGGTGGACCGGGGCAGCGCGGTGGGGCTGGCCAAGCTGCCGCGCGACCGCTTCGTTTCGCTCAAGGCGGAGGGCGAGCCCGGCTTCCTGTTGACGCGCGAGGTGCGCATCGCCGGCAACGAGCTGCGCCTGAACTGCGCCACCGGCCAGCGCTTCCGCAGCCCGACCGGCATGGCCGCGCTGGGCGACATCCGCGTCGAGCTGGTGGAGTCGTTGCCGGCCCGGGAGGCGGTGGTGGGCGGACGGCCGGTGCCGGGCTTCACGATGGCAGACTGCGATCCGATCCGCACCAACCGCATCGACCACCGCGTGACCTGGAACGGGAAGTGGGACCTGGGCGAGCTGCGCGGGCGCGCGTTGCACCTGCGCTTCCGCCTGACCGAGTCGGAGCTGTTCACGTTCGCGTTCGGCGACGCGGCCGAGTGAGCGAAGAAAACGGGCACCTCCCTCGGTGAGGGAGATGCCCGCGCAAAGTCGGCGAAACGCTTCGCTCTAGTACGGTACGTAGTCCGCCTTGCTGACGTCGCGGATCGCGCGGACCTGCTCCAGGCCGGCGCGCTCCAGGGCGGCCAGATAGTCGTTCCAGTCGCCGTCGTCGTTCGGGTCCAGGGTCCCGGAGAGGAACTTCGATCCGTACTCGTCGCGCACGTCGGTGACCACCACTTCCAGGTCGGCCAGCATGTCGGTGTCGTCCTCGCTGAGCTTCCAGATGATGTGGCTCGAGTTGCGCAGGAACGGGTGCACGGACAGCGCGGTCTGCGTGGGCAGCGTGTCCCCCTGTCCGGTGGCGGCCAGGGCGTACTCGGCCGGATAGTACATCCCCTTCACGAACCCCAGCTCGTACATGCTCTGACCCTGCGGGTTGGCGGTCGTCGCCATGTGCTCCAGGAGTACGGGCATGCGGTTGCCGGCATCGTCGGTGCCCCACTCGAAGGTCGTGCCCTCGACGCCGTAGTACATGAAGATGCCGCCGTCCGCGGAGGCCAGGAAGTTCGTGTACTCCAGCCAGCGCTCGACCTGCTCGTCGGTGGCGCTCGCCGCGATCGATCCGCCCTCGCTCCACGGGCTCGAGCGCGCGACGATCGGCGCCATGCCGGGGCCGGTGACCACGCCGTCGTGCACGATCTTGAACTCGGCGGTGGGATCGTCCGGGTCCACCACGCTGTTCACGTGGCCGATGCGGCCGACGTTGAAGTACATGATGTGGTGCCGGCCCTCGGCCAGCAGCTCCGACCACTTGGTGAAGTCCTTCTGATCCACCTCCGGGAAGACCAGGTCCTCCGCGTACAGCTTGTGCAGGTACTTCATGATCTCCCGGTACTTGTCGGTCTGCGGGCCGTAGGTCACCGCGCTGGTGTCCGGATCGATGTACCAGTCGTCCCAGGTGCGCCATGCCAGCCGGTAGCCACCGGTCAGGGAGCGGTATCCCCGCGTCTTGGCCCAACCCTGGACCGGCCAGGAGTCGGGAAACTCCGCCTTGATCCGCTTCGCCGCCTCGTACAGCTCGTCGGTGTTGGTCGGGAAGGAGATGCCAAGCGCGTCGAACACCTGGTCGCGGTACCCCCAGCCGTTGGCCAGGTAGATGGAGTTGGCCTTGGGGTACGAGTAGATGTTGCCGTCCGGAGCCGGCGCCGCCTTCAGCACGTACGCCCAGCCGGCGTCGTCGAAGCCGGCGCGGATGTTCGGCATCTGGTCCAGATCGTCCTGCATCGGCCGCAGGTATCCCTGCAGGCCCCACTGGTCGGTGGTCGACTTCGGCCATGGGAACAGGATGTCGGGCTCGTCTCCGGCTGCCAGGCGGAGCTCCACGATCGAGATGTATTCGCCCGACGGGACCATCTCGAAGGTGATGTCCAGGTTGAAGCGCTCGAGCATCTGCTCCACCCACAGGTTGTCCGGTGGCGGGATCAGGTCGCGCGAATAGCGGTACATGTAGTCGAGCTCGACGATGTCGCGCCCGCCTGCCGCAGCCGCCTGCTCGGTGGTCGCGCTGGCCCATGCCAGCGAACCGCTCAGGATGAGCAGCATCGGCAGGATTACGAAGGTTCGTTTCATCGTAGGTTCTCCTTGTTGGTTGAACATTCCGAACTGTCGTGAAGCGATGCGGAGTTCTTACATTCGGTATCCTCCCTCGGATACGGAGCGGCTCACGCCTTCAGCGATCCGATCATGACGCCTTTGGCGAAATATCTCTGAATGAACGGATAGACGATCAGCATCGGCAGCATCGCCGCGATCAGCGTGGCGTGCTTGAGCTTCTCGTAGTTGATGAAGCTGTCGCGGGACGGCACCAGCCGCATCGCCTGCATGTCGGACTCGTTGATGTCCAGCTCCTCGGCGATCAGGCCCTGCTCCAGGACGATGTTGCGCAGCACGACCTGCAGGGGCTTCAGGTCGTGGTCTTTCAGGAAGATCACGGCGTAGAACCAGGAGTTCCAGTGCGACACCAGGTAGAACAGGCCGATGGTGGCGAGCGCGGCCTTGGACACCGGCATGACGATGGAGACCAGGATCCTGATGTCGTTGGCGCCGTCCAGGTAGGCGGACTCCTCCATCTCCTGGGGGACGGCCTGGAAGAAGGTGCGCAGGATGATCACGTTGTAGGCGCTGATGGCGGCCGGCAGCACGACCGCCCAGATCGTGTTCAGCATGCCAAGCTTCATGACCAGCAGGTAGAGCGGTATCAGGCCGCCGCCGAAGAACATGGTGACGACCACCAGCACCATGTAGAAGGAGCGCAGCGTCAGCCGCCGCTTGGAGAGCGGATAGGCCATGGCCGTGGTCAGCGTCAGGCTGATCGTCGTGCCCAGCACCGCGTACATCACCTGGTTGCGGTAGCCGATCGGGATGTTCCGGGAGCTGAAGATCAGCTCGAAGGCGCGCAGGCTGAATCCCTTGGGATAGAAGGTGACCGTCTTCTTGAGCACCGCGTCGCCGCTGGAGATCGCCATGGAGGCGACGTGCAGCACCGGGTACAGCGTGACGACCACGACCAGCAGCAGCGCACCGTAGATGAAGACGTCGAGCAGCAGCGAGCCGGGCGACGTGTCGCGGATCATGCCCGTTCTCACCACAGGCTGTGCTCCGTGTAGCGGCGCGCCAGCCGGTTGGCGACGATCAGGAATCCCAGGTTGACGACCGAGTTGAACAGCCCCACGGCGGCGCCGTAGCTGAAGTCCGCCTTGAACAGCCCGCGCCGCACCAGGAAGGTGCCGATCACGTCGGCGGTCTCGTAGGTCGCCGGGCTGTACATCAGGAACACCTTCTCCCAGCCGACCGAGAGCAGGGCGCCGACCCGCAGGATGGTCAGTATGATGATCGTGGCCGCGATCGCCGGCAGGGTGACGTGGCGCATGCTCTGCAGGCGGGATGCGCCGTCGATGGTGGCCGCCTCGTAGAGCTGCGGATCGACCTGCGAGATCGCCGCCAGGTAGATGATCGCGCCCCAACCGGCGTTCTGCCAGATGCCGGTCAGGATGTAGAGGGGGCGGAACCACCCGGGCTCGTTCAAGAAGTAGATCGGCTCGATGCCGAGGGTCACCAGGAAGCGGTTGAATACGCCTTCGGAGGGCGACAGGAACAGCGCCGCCAACGACACCAGCGCCACCAGCGAGATGAAGTGGGGCAGGAAGCTGATGGTCTGCACCGAGCGCTTCACGGCGCCGGATCGGACCTCGTTCAGGAGCAGGGCAAAGACGATCGGCACCGGGAAGGCGAACAGCAGGTCGTAGAAGCTGAGGAGGAAGGTGTTGCGGATCAGGCGGAAGAAGTAGGGGTGGGAGAAGAAGCGGATGAAGTTCTCCAGACCCACCCACTCGCTGCGGAACACGCCGATCCGGGAGTTGTAGTCCTGGAAGGCGACGACGACCCCGTACATGGGGACGTAGTGGAAGATGATGAACCAGGCCAGTCCGCCCAGCATCAGGAACTGCAGGTACTTGGTCTTGCGCAGGCCCCGGATGGTGGCGGCCGTCCAGGAGAGTCCCCGGTCGGCGGTCAACCGCTCTGAGCCCGCGCGTGCCATCAGCCGCTGCGTATCATCCGGAGCGCCGCGGAGGCCCGGTCACCGTGGCCGAGCGCGCCTTCCGCAGTGCTCGATGGTGGAACGACGGCGAGCCGTCGATGCAGCCGCCCATTGGAGCGAGTATACCGCATGGCGCGTCGAAGGCGCGGGACTCTCGCCCGGTCCCGGGCGCAACACCCCTGTTCTCGTGTCCGGCCTGCATCGGCGTACCATGCGTTGACCGGGACTCGATGGAGGAGCGCATGAAGAATCCGCCCACCGGCTGGCCGAGAATCGTGCCCGCCTTGTTCTACGACGACGCCGCGGCCGCGATCGACTGGCTGGCGCGCGCCTTCGGGTTCGTCGTGAGGGAGCGCGTCGAGGACGACCGGGGACGGATCGTGCACTCGCAACTCGCCCTGGACGGCGGCGTCATCATGGTCGGACAGGCCGGCCTGTCTCCCGAGCGGCCGTACGCGCGATCACCGCGGGCGGCCGGCGGCGCGAACACGCAGGGCTTGGCCGTGTTCGTCGACGACGCCGATGCCCACTGCCAGCGGGCGCGCGCGGCCGGCGCCGTCATCGCGACGGAGCCGGCGACCCAGGACTACGGCGAGGGCTACTGGGCGGACCGAACCTACGAGGCGGAGGACCTCGAGGGCCACCACTGGTGGTTCATGCAGCGCCTGCGGGGGTAGCGCGCCGCGGCTCCCGCGATAGGCCGGGTCCGCGGTGCGGCTACCGGCTCGGGTCGGTACAGCAGGGAGCCGGACAGCGGGCGCTCAGCAGGACGACACTGACCCGCTCCTCGGCCACCGCGCGCAGGATCGCGTCTCGCACCGCATCGGTGTCGAACGTACCGGGCTCGTGGAGCTGGTCGACGCCGCACGCACGCACCAGCGCGGCCAGGGAGACCCGCGGGGCGTCTGAGTCGGCGGGACTGGCGGGGTTGGGCTGTCCGCCCTCCTCGGTCTCCGCCGTCCTGCGGTTGTCGAAGATGACGAAGGTGAGCCGGGCGCGGTTGTGCACGGCGTTCATCAGCGACTGCACGCCCGAGTGGCAGAACGAGGAGTCGCCCATCACGGCCAGCAACTCCCGGTGGTCGGTGCCGGCGTGGTACATACCGCTCACCACCGAGGGCGAGATGCCCAGGCAGCACGAGGAGAACAAGGTCTCGAACGGCGGCGCGCAGCCCCAGGAGACCACGCCCACGCCGCCGATGCAGAGCGGGTCCCGCATGCGGTCCAGCGCCGCGCGCAGCCCGCGGTGACCGGCGGCGATCGGGCAGCCGTCCACCCACCGGGAGCGCAGCTTCGGGGCCAGGTGCTCGTCCCGGCGTTCTTCGAAGGGGCGAATCGGGGCGTCTTCGCCGGCCATGCGCCGCAGGGCGATCGCCACGTCACGTTCGTCCAGCTCCCCCTGACCGGGCAGATCGCCGGTGAGCTTGCCCCGCGCGGCGATGCCGAAGCGGGCCAGGCGCTCCTCCAGGTAGGGGGCGATCTCCTCCACCACCAGCACGCGTTCGACGCCGGCCGCGAAGGAGGCGACGGCGCGTTCCGGCAGCGGATGGAGCGATCGCAGGCAGAGGATGCGCGCGGCCGTGCCGGTGGATCGGATCCCGGCGCGCACGGCCGCGAGGGTGGGGCCGCACGTGGCGATGCCGAGCCGGGCGCTCGCATCGCCTTCGACCGTGTCGAGCCCCGCGCTCTCCAGCTCGGCGCCAGCGCGGGCGAACCGGCGCTGCCGGTTCCGGTTGCTGTCCAGGATGAAGCGGCCGAGGGCGGTCCGCTCCGGGGTCGCCTCGTAGCGGAACGACCGTTCCCCGTCGTCCGGCGGCGGGCTCGGCTGGTCCGGGAGCGACTCCGAGATCCGCAGGAAGGCGCTGGAGACGCGCAGCAGCACCGGCGCGCCCGTCCGCTGGGACAGCTCGAACGCGTAGCGGGTGATCCGCGCCGCGTCCGCCGGCGAGCTGGGCTCCAGCATGGGCAGCATGAACAGGTCGGCGTAGGGCCGCTCGTCCATCTCGTTCTGGGACACGCGTCCGCCCGGGTCGGCCCCGGTGGCGACCACCAGCGCCCCGCGGATGCCCGTGAAGGCCGCCGCGGTCACCGCGTCGCTGGCTACGCTCAGGCCCACGTGCTTGACCACCGCCAGCGCCCGCCGACCGACCAGCGCCGCGCCGAAGGCCCCGGCGACCGCGTCCTTCTCGTTCGGACACCACTCCACGTGCAGGCCGGGCGAGGCGTGGTCGAAGAGCTCGGCCATGATCCCGGTGATCGGCCCACCCGGATAGCTGGCGGCGAACTCGACCCCGGCTTCGAGCGCCCCGCGCGCCACCGCCCGGATACCCGAGGTCTGGACTTCTTGTGCCATAGATAAGGCGTTGCTCCGGGACTGTCCCCATATCCGGCCCGGTGTCAACGTGCCCGTCCCGCCGCTGGCCGTTGACGCTGTGCCGCGCGCGGTGAACCCTGCACGGGCAGATGGACATCACCCGCACGATGGAGCTTGCCGGGCGCAACCTGCTCAACTGCCTGAGTCCGGCGATGAACTTCCACCCGTACTGGGCGATGCGCATGGACACCGACTACCGCGCGGAGATGGTGTTCTTCGGGAACATCCACAACCTGGGGCGCTGGTGGGACGCCATGCTGCGGCTGGAAGCGGCGACCGGATTCGAGATCCCCGCGCACCTGGAGGCGGCCATGCTGGCCAACCTCCGGGAGTCGTTCGACAACCCCGACCACCTGTGCCTGCCGGCGTTCGACCATCCGTGGCTGAAGCCGGAGTTCGACTTCCACTCGCTGCGCGAGAGCCTGCTGGCGCTGAATGCCCTGGTGCGGTATCGCGGCAGCACGTGGGCGCGCGGGCAGGCTCGCCTGATGCTGGAGACCCTGGCCCGCATCACGCGCGACGACGCCACCTGGGACGTGGCGGCGCTCGATTACCACCGCCGCCTCGCGCAGCCGGAGCGGACCGTGGAGCCGGACGTGAGCAACCACGGCCGGCTGATCGAGGCGCTGGTCTGGTTCTACCAGGCGACCGGCGAACCGCTCGCCTACGAGCTCGCCGAGCGGTACGCCGGCTTCCACCTCGCGCACACCGTGAGCGCCGACGGGCGATTCCCGGAGTCTTCGACGGCTGCGCACACGCATTCCTACCTCGGCACGCTGCGCGGGCTGTGGCTGTGGGGCATGCTCACCGGCCAGCGCGAGTACCTTCAGCGGGTGGCCGACACGTACCGCGTGACGGTGCCGAAGGCCGTGCTGGAGTCCGGGTTCGCCTGCCACGACCTGTGGAAGGACGATCCCAACCGTGGCGAGGTCGGATCGACCTCGGACGCTACCCAGCTCGCCCTCTGGATCGCCCGTGACGCTGGCGCCACGGAGCTTCTGGGCGACGTGGAGCGGCTGGTGCGGGCGCGGCTGGTACCGGCACAGGTCACCGCAAGCCCTCCGATCCTGGCTGCCGACGAGGATCGGGCAGCTCAGGGCGCAGACGAGTTCGCCCGCCTCGACGAACGCATCATCGGCGCCATCGGCGGCATGCAGTTTGAGCCGCACGCCGGCAAGAAGCACACCACTGACGTGACCGCGGCCGCCCTGCACTGCCTGACCGACGTGTATGGCCACATCGTCGAGCACACTCGCGCGGACGTCGCGGTGCGGCTGCACTTCGACTGGGACGACGATCGCGTGCAGGTGCGCTCGGTGCGCTCCGACCCGATGGAGGAGGACGTGGCGTCCGTGACGGTACGGCCTCGGGTAGCGACAAACGTGCGCATCCGGGTGCCCCGGTGGGCGCCGCGCGAGTCGCTCCGCCTGAGCGTGGGCGGGGAGCCCGCGCCGCTGCGACTGGTAGGCGACTTCGTGTTCGTGCCAAGCCGCGGTCGGGCTCCCGTGGAGCTCCGCTACGCACTGCCGGGCCGCACCAGCCGCGAGCGGGTCGGCCAAGTGGAGGTAGAGTATCACTGGCGCGGCGACGAGATCGTCGGCGTCACCCCGCAGAGCGCCTTCTATCCGATGTATCCGGCGGCGTGAGCGGGGCTCAGCGCCAGTGCCAAGGCCACTCGCAGGCCCTCGTTGTCCGAGCGATTCACGGGATTTCCTGATACTCCAGCACGTCATGCGCCTCACGGTTCAGCTCATCTGAGTGGGCAGCGATCGCGGCGAGGTCCTGTCGGTCGCACACGGCACGCCGACGTGCTCGCAAGAGAATCCACGATGCCTCTTCGATGAACGCCGACCGACTCCTCGGCTTCACTTCGTTGGAGATCGCCTGCAGCAACTCTTTCGAGAGCATAACAGACGTCCTCACCTTCATCGCTTTCAGTCTCCGAGTTCCTCCACGACGATGGACGGCCGTTTGTCGATCAACGCGAGCAGCACGCGCGCCGCTCCTTCCGGACGGCGGCGGCCCTGTTCCCAGTTCTTGAGAGTCCCCAAGGCAACGCCGATGCTCTTGGCGAACGCAGGCTGCGACAATCCCGTCTTGCTACGAATGGCGACGACATCGGGCTCCGGAATCTCGATCGTATGAGCTTCGAAGCCGTCGCGGTCCCCGGCCAGGTAGAAACCCGCATCCGTCAGCCCGGCCATGACCTTATCGAATGCCCTGCTCATGTTCGCCTCCCGTAATCACGAGCCATCTGTTTCGCGGCCTTGGTCAGTGCCGCCCGCTCCCCGCGGCTGAGATTCCCCTTTTCGTTCTTGGCAAAGACCGTAAGCAGGAACACCGGAATCTCCTCTGACCAGAATAAGAACACGATGCGTACGCCCCCGCTCTTTCCTCGGCCCGATCTCCCAAATCGTGCCTTGCGGACCCCGCCGCCGAGCGGGATCCCTGCCAGGGGATTCTCAGCCACCATGTTGACCACCGCGATCCGTTCGGCTTCGGTCAGCACTCCCTTCGCCGCCCCGAGATACGCCGGTGTCTCAACGACGGTCTGAAGCCGCATGCACCATCGGCAGAATAGGCGCCAGTGGCGTCGACGTCAATGGCGCCTACAACGGACGGTCGGCGCCCGACTTCACCGGTGCGTTATGCTCGGCGCCGCCATGAAGCGTCCCGCGCTGGTCATCGTGCTCGGCGCCCTCACCGTGGCGATCGCGATGGGGGCCCGGCAGTCGTTCGGGCTGTTCCTGCAGCCGATCACGGCCACCCTGGCCACGGGGCGCGAGACGTTCAGCCTGTCGATGGCGGTGCAGAACATCATGTTCGGGTTGCCGCTGGCCGGAATGATCGCCGACCGCATCGGTCCGCGGTGGGTGATCGTGGTCGGCGCCGCCCTGTACGCGGTGGGGTTCGCGCTGCTGTCGCTGGCGGCCTCCACCGCCACGCTCTACCTCGGGCTCGGGGTGATGGTCGGGCTGGCGCTGAGCGCGACCTCGTACGTGGTCATCCTCGGCGCCGTGGCGCAGGTGGTCCCGGAGAAGAGGCGGGGCACGGCCTTCGGCATCGTCACCGCGGCCGGCTCGTTCGGGACCTTCGCGTTGGTACCTGGCATGCAGTGGCTGATCGGCGCCGTGCAGTGGCAGGCGACCCTGTTGTACGCCGCCCTCGCGGTCGGGGCGATCGCCGTGCTTGCGATCGGCTTGCCGGTCCGGTCGGCGGCTTCCGCCGGCGGGAACGCGCCGTCCGCTGCCGAAGAGGAGATGCCGTTCGGCGCGGTGCTCCGCCGGGCGCGCACCCACTCCGGCTACCTGTTGCTGAACGCCGGCTTCTTCGTGTGCGGCTTCCACGTCGCCTTCATCGCGACCCACTTGCCATCCTTCCTGTTCGACCACGGGGTGGCGCAGATGATCGGCGCCACCGCGCTGTCGCTGGTGGGGCTGTTCAACATGCTCGGCTCGTTCCTGTTCGGACGGCTGGGAGACCGGTTCCGCAAGAAGCGGCTGCTGAGCCTGCTGTACTTCTCGCGAGCCGTGGCGATCACCTGCTTCCTGATCGTCCCGGTCACCGGCGCGACGGCGCTGGTGTTCGCGGCCGTCATCGGCTTCCTGTGGCTGGCGACCGTGCCGCTGACCAGCGGCACCGTGGCGCAGATCTTCGGCACGCGCCACCTGTCGTCCCTGTACGGGATCGTCTTCCTGTCGCACCAGGTCGGCAGCTTCCTGGGCGTGTGGCTCGGCGGCCGCATCTACGACGCGACCGGCTCCTACGACCCGGTGTGGATCATCGCGATCGTGCTTGGCGTTGCGGCGGCGGTCGTGCACCTGCCGATCAAGGACCAGGCCCTGGCGCGGGAGGGCCGGCTGCAGGAGGCGCCGTCGCCGAGCTGAACCGGCCGAGGCGTTCTACAACCGGCGACGCTCGATGCCCCGGATCTGCGATGAGGGGGCAACGGTGCCGCCGTCCAGGTAGCGCTCGACGGTGAGCTGATCGATTGCCAGGCGCGGCGCGCGTCCCAGGGCGAGGTCGGTCACCACCAGCGCGGTCGCCGGCATCTGCATCATCCCGGAGCTGTAATGGCCGGTCGCCCAGAGGTAGCCGCCGGCGGCGCGCGGGTCGGGGCCGATGGTGGGGAGCGAGTCGATCGTGCCCGGCCGCAGGCCGCTCCAGATGTCCAGGATCGGCTGCGAGGCGAGGAGGGGCAGGACCGAGGTGACGATATCGGAAAGCGATGCCAAGCCGTCCGGAGTCACGCGCTTGGCGAAACCCCATGCCTCGTGAGTAGCGCCGACCACGATCCGCCCGTCGGGTCGCGGGGTCGCGTAGCCGTAGCCGGCGGCGCGGGACAGGTTGTGGCGCAGGCCGGCCGGCGGCGCGGCGACCGCCATGATCTGGCCGTGCACGGGGAACACCGGATGGCCCAGGCGTTCGTCGATGCGTCCGGCCCAGGCACCGGCCGCGTTCACCACCACCTCGGCGTGCAGCGATCCCGAGTTGGTTCGCACGCCGGCCACCCGGTCGCCGCTCCACTCCAGCCCCGTTACCGGCCGGCCCGGGTAGATCTCCGCGCCCAGCACCTGCGCCGCGGCCGCGGCGGTCGCCGTGTAGGCGCGCGCGTCCAGGTGCCGGCCGTCGGGGTTGAGCGCCACCCGAATCACGTCCTCGGGGAGGGCCGGCTCGCGCACGCGAGCATCCGCACCTTCGAGGAGCCGAGCGTCGACGCCGGCCGCTTGGTACAGGTCCGCGTTCTCTTGCAGCGCCGGAAGCTCCTCCTCCGTCCGCGCCAGCAGCAGGCTGCCGGCGCCGCCGTAACCGATGCTCCGGCCGGTGAGCTCGCGCAGCTCGCCGTCGAGCTGCCCATACCGCTCCGCCGACAGTCGGGTTGCCCGTGCGAACCAGGGATCGCGTTCCGGGCTCGCCCCGGGTCCTATGATGCCGGCCGAGGCCCATGACGCCTCGCGCCCGACCTCGCCGGAATCCAGCAGCGCCACCCGCGCACCTTCGCGGGCGAGCTCATAGGCGGTCGTGCAGCCGCACGCCCCGGCGCCGATCACGATTGCGTCGAATCTTTCACTCACGGCCGTGGTACATTACTCGCCGCTTCGATGGGGGGCCAGATGGACGGCAGAATCGCTTCGGTGGAGCGCACCCTGCACTGGGTGCCGATGGTGGACCGCATCCGCCTCGAGATGGAGCGGGCGGGCATCCACGCGTGGTCGGAACTCGAGGTGATCCGCGTCACCAGCGAGTCCGGCGTCATCGGCTGGGGCGAGACCATCCAGAACTACACCTGGGGACGCGCCGACATCGACGAGCGGGTGATCGGCCGGTCGCCGTTCGACCTGTACTGGGACGACAGCCTTGGCGCCGGCCTGCAGATGGCGGTGCTGGACCTGGCCGGCAAGCTGGCCGGCGTGCCGGCGCATCGCCTGCTCGGCGAGCAGGTGCGCAGCCACTGCCCGCTGTCGTTCTGGGACCACGACATGTCGCCGGAGCTGTACGAGGCGGAGGCGCGCGAGGCGGTACGACTGGGCTACACCTGCATGAAGATCAAGACCCGGCCCTGGTGGGACGTGCACGAGACGATCGCGCGCATATCCGAGGCTACCCCGCCGTGGTTCGCGATCGACGCAGACTGGAACGACTTTCTGCTCGACGCGCCGACCGCGCTGCCGGTGCTGAGCGCCCTGGAGACGGAGTTCCCGAAAATCAAGATCTACGAGGGGCCGATTCCCGCTGACGACATCGACGGCAACCGGCGGCTGCGCGCGGGGCTGCGCACGCAGATCGCTCACCACTACAACGAGGCTCGCCAGGGCGTGGCGCGCAGCGAGCACTGCGACGGCTACGTGGTCGGCGGCGGCATCGCCGCCATCAGCCGCGCAGGGCACTTCGCCGGTGCGGCGCGCATGCCATTCTTCCTGCAGATGGTCGGCACCGGGCTGACGACCACACTGTGCCTGCACCTGGGATCGGTACTGGCCTCGGCGCGATGGCCTGCGGTCACCGTGCACGAGCTGTACGAGCACAACCTGCTCACGGCGCGCATCCCGGTCTCCGGGGGCTACGGCGCGGTGCCGACGGCTCCCGGGCTGGGTGTCGAGGTCGACGAGGAGGCCCTGGACCGGTACCGCGTCGACCAAGCTGACCTGGACCTGCCGCGGCGGATGGTCCGCTACCGGCGTCCGTCCGGGCTGACCGTCCACTTCTCTTCCGAAGCGCGGCCCGGATCGACGATGTGGAACTACTTCGCGGCCGGCAACCAGCCCGCCTATGAGGGCGGCGTGGTGACCGAGCTGGTCGAGGACGACGGCAGCGCCGAGTTCCAGCGGTTGTACGAGCAGACCATGGACAGCCCGGTCGTCGGCCGCGACTGAAGCGGCGGCGATCCAGCGTTCGATGAGAGCCGCAGACGCGCTGGTGCGCGCCATCGTGGGCACGGGCACGCGGCACGTCTTCACGCTCTCCGGCAACCAGATCATGTCGCTGTTCGACGCGGCGATCGACGCGCCGCTGGAGCTGATCCACGTCCGCCACGAAGCGCCGGCCGTGCATGCGGCCGACGCCATCGGCCGGCTGAGCGGCCGCCCTGGAGTGGCGATGGTCACGGCCGGGCCGGGGTTCGCCAACACGCTGTCGGCCCTGTACGTGGCGCAGTGCGCGGAGTCACCGCTGGTGCTGCTGTCCGGCGCCTCGCCGGCCGGCAACCCGGGGGCCGGGGCGTTCCAGGAGATGGACCAGGCGGGGCTCGCCGCCAAGGTCTGCAAGGCGTCGTGGACGTGCACGGCCCCGGAGCGGATCGCCGGCGACTTCGCGCGGGCATGGCGCTGCGCGGCGTCCGGACGTCCCGGACCCGTGCACGTGGCCCTGCCCGTGGACGTGCTCGAGTCCGTCATTCGCGACCGAGAACCGGCGGTGGAGCTGGATGAGGCCGCGGAGGCGCCGGCGCCGGAAGATCTGGCTGCCGTCTGCCAGGCGATCCGCGACGCCGCGCGTCCACTGGTGATCGCCGGTCCGCCGTACCGCCGCCGGCACGCTGCCGAATCGATTCGACTGCTGCGCGACGCGGGCGCCGCGGCGGTGGCAATGGACAGCCCGCGCGGGTTGCGCGATCCGGCGCTGGGCGCGTTCGCGGAAGCGGTGGCCGAGGCGGACCTCGTCGTGCTGCTCGGCAAGCGGCTCGATCACATGCTGGAGCTCGGCGCATTGCCGCCGTTCGCGCCGGGCTGCCGGTTCATGCAGATCGACCCGGAGCGGGAGGCGCTGCACCAGGGTGCGGGCAACGCGGGCGAGCGCATGCTGCTGCAGGCCCAGGGCGATCCGGCGGGCTGGGCGGCCGCGCTGGCGGAACGGCTGGCCGGCTGCTCGCTCGATGCCGGTTGGCGCTCGGCGGTCGACGCGGCAGTCGCCTGCCGGCCGTCCGAGTGGCGCAACATCGGCCCCGATTCACCGGTCCATCCGGCACGGCTCGGCTACGCCGTGGACGAGTTCCTTGCCCGCTCGTCCGAATCGGTTCTCGTCTCCGACGGCGGCGAGATCGGCCAGTGGGCGCAGGCCTGCGCGAACGCGCCGCACCGCATCATCAACGGCCCCGCCGGCGCGATCGGTTCGGCGCTGCCGTTCGCGCTCGCCGCGCGCACGCTGTTTCCGCAAGCCCGCATCGCCGCCACCCTGGGCGACGGCACGTTCGGCTTCCACCCGCTGGAGATCGACACCGCCGTCCGCCACGACCTGCCGTTCGTGGCGGTGGTCGGCAACGACGCCCGCTGGAACGCCGAGGTGCAGATCCAGCACCGCACCTACGGAGCCGACCGCGCCGCCGGCTGCGAGCTGCGCGCCACCCGCTACGACGAGGTGGTCCGCGCCCTGGACGCCCATGGCGCCGCGGTCGACTCGGCCGCCGAGCTGCCCGCGGCGTTGGAGGCGGCCCACGCGTCCGGCACCGCCGCCTGCGTCAACGTGTCCCTTCAGCCCGTAGCAGCCCCGGTCATAACCCGCTCCTGAGCGCCGTCTTCGGGCACTTCCGCCAAGGTGGCTACCAGTTGTTACTCTATGATCCATGCAATCGGTTGGCATGACGGCGTTGAACGGCCGGCTGAGCGAGTACGTGCGCTTGGCGGCGGCAGGCGAAACCGTTCTGATCACGGAGGGTGGCCGCGTCGTCGCCGAGATCCGTCCTCCACGGGAGACGGTGCTGAACGACTGGTTGACCGCGCCGGTGATGTCCGCGGACTCGACGCCTCCGACGTCGGATCCGGTAGCGCCGTTGCACGAGCTGGTCGCCGAGCTGCAGGAAGACCGAGACGAAAGTGGCGCCGATCGGTTTTCTCGTTAGTCGAGAACGGAGCATCGCGCTTGCCAGTTACGACCGCCGGATGGCGGACGCTGCCCAGGCGATGGGGCTGCCGCTCCTCGACCTGGGACCGAACTGACGTGCGCGCGGAGATCGACAGGAGTCGTGCCATGGTGCCGCGCGGCGCGCATTCCGTGCTCTCATCGCGGACGTTGGCGGCGAGCCACCGGCGCCTGGGTGAAGTCCTTCGGCCCGACCTGGCGGTGCTCGACGTCGGCTGCGGAACCGGTGCGATCTCAGCCGGAATCGCTGAGGTGGTCGGCGCGGAAGGGCGCGTGGTGGGGGTTGACGCTGACGAGTCTCTGATCGCCGAAGCTCGCCGGTCACACTGTCGGGCCGGGCTGACGTTCGAAGTGCGTGACGCGTACGACCTCGGATTCACCGGCGAATTCGATGTCGTGACGAGCAGCAGGGTCCTACAGTGGCTGGCGAAGCCACGAGACGCGCTCGGTGAGTTGATCGCGGCCTCCCGTCCCAACGGGCTCGTTCTGGTTCTGGACTACAACCACGAGAAGGTCAAGTTCAAGCCTGCGCCACCACCCGCGGCGGCGCGATTCTACGACGCCTTTCTTGCGTGGCGTTCAGACGCAGGGATGTCGAACGTGATCGCGGATTGTCTGGAAGATTGGTTCCGGGAGGCCGGCCTCGATTCCGTTGCGGTGACGCCGCAGCACGAGGTGACCCGTCGAGGCGTCGCCGACTTCGATGAACGGATCCTCCTCTGGGCCATGGTGGCGGAAAGCCGAGGGGCGCAGATGGTGGCCGACGGTTACCTGACCAAGGCCGAGCGGGCCCTGGCCGAGAAGCAGTTCCGGGCGTGGGCGAAGGACTCGGCTGCCCAGCAGCAACACTATCTCCTGTGTGTGGAGGGCATCGTTCCACAGCGGTAAGGGGACTCAGGCTTGGCCACCAGTTCGGTGGCTTCTACGATTCGGCCCATGCAACCCGAGACCACCGCGGCCAGGGAGTGGCCAAGCGTCCTCAGGACCGTCCCGAGGGCCCTGTTCCTGTTCTTCCGGGCCGCTCCGGGGCTGTCGCTGACCCAGCTCGTCATCACGGCGATCCGCGCCGTGATACCCCTGCTCGTGCTCGGCGTCGCGAAACTGTTCGTGGACGTCGCCGTGGAGGTGATCGGCGGCGGCACGCTCGTCCTTCCCGTCGTGGGCGTGACTGCCGATTCCGCCCAGGGACTCTACCTGCTGGGAGGCCTGCTGCTGTCGGTCTGGCTGCTGGACAAGGCGACCGGTGCCGCGGAAGAGATCGTGCGCACACACTCGACGAATCGGGTGGAGTCCCACGTGCACGCGCTCATCATGCGCAAGTGCAGCACGCTCGATGCGGCGTTCTACGAAAGCCCGAAGTACCTGGACCTCCTGGAACGTGCCGTGCGCGGCGCGCTGATGAACTCGTTGAGCTTCATGTGGGGCTTCTACTTCCTGGTGCAGGCGGCCATCTCGCTGGTCGCGACCATCGCGGTCCTGTCGACCATCCACTGGGTCATTCCCGTGGCGATGGTGCTGTCCGCGCTGCCGCAACTGATCGCCACGAGCTGGTTCGCCAGGCGGGGCTGGGCGCTGGAGAACAGCCTGTCCACCCACCACCGGCTCCTGAAGTATCTCACCGGCTTGATGAGCGAGCGCCAGGCGGCGAACGAGGTGCGGCTGTTCGGCTTGTCGGACTATTTCATCCCCCGCTTTCGGCAGGTCAACGAACAGCGGCTGCGGCGCGAGCAGTCCTTCACGCGGAAGAGCACCCTGTGGCGAGCGAGCCTCGGCCTCCTTTCGGACGCCGCGGTGGCCGGCGTTTGGGTGTTCATAGTGCTCAGGGCGCTTACCAGAGCCATCTCGGTTGGCGATGTCGTGCTGGGCACGCAGGCCGCCTGGAGAGGCAAGGAGGCGCTGCAGCAGACCTTCAGCTATGGAGGGCAGTTCTTCGAGCAGACCTTGACATTGGTGAACCTCTTTGCGTTTCTGGATCTCGATCCCGCGACCGTGCCGGGCTCGCTGCAGAGCAAAAGCGTGAAGCGCCGGATGCCGGACACGATCGAACGCGTGGAGTTCAGGCACGTCAGCTTCGCGTATCCATCGACGCAAAGGAACGTGCTTGACGATGTCAGCTTCGTGATGGAAGGCGGGCAGAAGGTGGCACTGGTCGGTCAGAACGGCTCGGGCAAGACGACGATCGTCAAGCTGCTGACGCGTCTCTACGATCCGACGGCTGGTCAGATCCTGATCAACGGCGAAGACATCAGGGAGTTCGACCTGGCTGAGTTGCAGCGACGATTCGCGGTGGTGTTCCAGGATTGCGTGCGGTATGCGCTCACCGCGCGGGAGAACATCGGGTTCGGCGATGTCGAGCACGTATCCGATCTGCAGCGAATCCGGGAGGCGGCGGATGCCGCGGTCGTGGAGGACGACCTGACGGGGCTCCCGGATGGATACGAGACGTTTCTCGGCGGCCAGTTCGGGATCGGCAGGGACCTGTCGGGAGGTCAGTGGCAGAAGGTCGGACTGGCTCGCGGCTACATGCGGCGGGGATCGCTGTTCGTCATCGATGAACCGACGGCGCACTTGGATGCCCTGGCGGAGTTCGAGGTCTTTCGCTCATTCCTGGAGCTGACCGGAGAGCAGACCTCGGTGATGATCTCCCACCGGTTCTCGAACGTCCGCCTTGCCGATCGCATCGTCGTGCTCGACTCCGGACGGGTGGTTCAGCAGGGAACGCACGATGAGCTGACGGCGGTCAGTGGACTGTACTCGCGCATGTTCGAGACACAGGCCAGCGGATATCGATAGCGGCGGGTCCGGCCTATCGGTTCTTCAAGGTGCCTGCCGGGTGGGCCCAATTGCTGCTGTGCGTGGCTCGACCTCCTGCTCGATCTGGCTGCGGACCGTGCGCTCCGCAACGTCGAGGTCATAGCGCGTTTGAAGGTTGATCCAGAACTCAGGCGTCGTGCCGAAGTAGCGCCCGAGACGCAGCGCGGTATCGGTCGTGACGCCGCGGCGTCCTATCACGATATCGTTCAGCCGAGGCCGAGACACATTAAGGGATCGGGCAAGCCCGTACACGCTGAGATTCATCGGCTTCAGAAACTCGTCGCGCAGGATCTCGCCAGGGTGCACGGGCGGCAGCCGCCCCCCCGAACTCACTTCCGAGAAGTCAATCTGCTGTCGATCAACGGCTTCGCGCTTGATGCCCATGTTCATTTGCCTCCTCAATGGTAGTCCACGATCTCGACATCGCTCGCGTTTCCATCGCACCAGCCGAAACAGATTCGCCATCGATCATTGATGCGAATGCTGTGTTGACCGACGCGGTCGGCACGGAGAGCCTCGAGACGATTGCCCGGCGGCGCTCGCAGATCATCGAGCCGACCGGCCGCATCCATCGCCAAGAGCTTCGCCCGCGCGCGACGCTGTATCTGCATGGGCAGGCCGCGCACGGCGTGACCCGTGAAGATAGCCGCGGTCACCTTGTCCGCGAAACTCTCGATCATGCAGCAGCGTAACGACCGACGGTACGTTCCGTCAACGCTCGGGGGTTAGGCCCGTGGGCCCAGGCCGGCTGAGCCGCAGCCGCCTCGGCGTGATTGAAGCGCCGCGTCATCCGCGTGCGTATTAGTTACCATAGGAGGCACAGGTGGCAGACTCGGTGATCTTGCGGGACGAAGACGTCGGCCGCATCGGGGAGTACGTCAAGCCGTGGTTGCGTGAGCTGGTGCACGAGATGGCGCCACGGAACGAGCCTGACGAGGTGAGCACCCAGGTCCTCGACCGCATGACGCGGGTGGAAGAAGAGCTCCGGACTCTGGGCATGTGAGCGGCATCGCTGTCGGTCAGGGCAGCCGCCAGCGGACCACCTCGCATACGTTGCGCAGCACGCCCTTGGACTCCGGCGGTTCGTTCTGGAAAGCGGTGATCATGTAGCAGGTGATCAGCTCGTCGTCGTCGAGCTCGACGGTCACCGGCCAGCCGGTATAGCAGTCCGCCGAGACCGCGAGCTGGATCGGTTCGTCGAAGCTCCACGTCCGCCCGCCGTCGTCGGAGATCTGGGCGCACACGCCGAACGGCAGGTGGTAGTTGGTGTAGGTCGCCAGCAGCCGGCCGTCGCGCAGCACGAGCAGGTTCACCTGCACCTCGGCGAGGTTGGTCATCGGCCACGGCTCGCACCATGTGGCGCCGTCGTCCTCGGACTCGGTGAGGTAGGTGAGCTGCTGCCCCTCTCCCTCCGTTCCGGGCGGGTTGGTGCGCAGCGACGCGAGCAGCCGGCCGTCGGGAAGGCGCGCGACCGAGACCTCGCCGAAGGTGCTCACCGACCAGGCGACGCGCCCCGGGGTGCGCTCCCAGGTAAGTCCGCCGTCCCGCGAGCGGCACAATTCGAGATGCGGGTTCGGCTCGAAGTCCCTGCCTGCCGCGTCGTAGAAGCGCTGCAGGTACGCCGAGCCGAGCGGGCGCACCATGAGCAGGCTGCCGTCCGCTTCCACCAGCACGTTGCGCGGCTTTCCCAGCCCGTCGAGGAAATCGGTCGCCCAGGTCCGGCCGCCGTCGTTCGACCGGTGGTACTGCATCCGGGTGCCATTGCCGGGAATAGCCCCCGACTCCACCGTGAGCAGCAGGGAGTCGTCCTGCAGCGCGGTCAGGCTCATCTCCTTGCCCAGGAGCGTCGTCTCGCCGATCTCCCGCCACGTCAATCCGCGGTCGTCGCTGCGGTAGACGTGGACGCCGAACAGCCCGTGCACATCGATCCTGCGGCATGCCGCGGCGATCAGCGTGCCGTCGGACAGGCGCGCGATGGCTCCCTTGAAGTTGCCGCGCGGCCCGACGCGGGTGCGCACGGCGGGCGCCTGCCGCCGCACGAACACGCGCTGCAGGTTGATGCCCGTGAACCCCGTGATCGACGACGGGTAGCGGTCGTAGTCGTAGCCGGCGAGCAACGGAGCGTTGCGCGCCGCCTCCTCCGGTGTGGGCCGGTCGCCGCCGGCGGCGTTCAGGTCGGGTTCGGTGGCCATTGGCTGTCTCCTCTCCAGGTGGCCGCTCAGCCCCGCCCGGCGGCGATCCGGTCCTTCATCTCGGCCTGCATGCGCTGCATGCGCCCCACCGCGTCGCGGTAGCCGGCGACGGTCGGCGGCCGGGCCGATTGCAGGTAGGAGAGCACTTCCTGTTCGGCGGCGATGAAGTCGTCGGCCAGCGTGGCGACCTGGGCGGCGATGGCCTTCGGGATGGTGACGACACCGTTGCGATCGCCATGGATCAGGTCGCCGGGTCGTATGGTGATCCCGCCGACCTGCACGGGGATTCCGGTGTCCACCAGGTAGCTGAACCCGTGCGAGCAGATCGTCCCGGCCGTGAACGCCGGGAAGCGCAGGGCCTGCACCTGCTCCAGGTCGCGCCCGGCGCCGGAGGTGACCACGCCGCGCGCCCCGAACGCCTGGTAGCTGCTGCAGGACACGTCCCCGAAGCAAGCCGCGGCCGGCGGCTCGTCCAGGTCCTGGATCACCACCACCGCGGGGCCGGGCAGCGACTCGAAGGTCTCAAGCAACTCGGCAGGGCCGCACGCTTCGCCCTCCGCAGGCGCGTATCCGGACCGATACGTCGCCGTCGCTGCGTACCCGACCATCGGCGGCAGGTCGGGATACTCGCAGCGGATGCGCCCGTCCATGAAGCCGGCGGCCGGTGAGCGCACGTCGAATAGCTCGACGATGTTGCAGATGGTCGGAGTGTCGATGCGAGCCAGATCGTCGAGGAGGGACGCCTCCGCGGGCGGTGCTGCCATGTCGTGCTCCGGTGCGGCAGCGGCGGGTCAACCTTGACGGTCGGTGGCATGCTGCCCAGTATGTGATCTGCACACCATGATCGACTAACTCGATGCTCACCACAAGGGAGGAACCCAAATGAGAAAAATCGGTGCAGTTCTGATCATTCTCTCCATGACGCTGCCGCTGTACGCGGAAGGCGGCGGAGAGTCCGCAACGATGGAACCCGAACGCGGTATCTGGATCTGGGGGGTGCCACGCGGACCCTTCGAAGGCGAGTTGCTCGACGTCTCCAACGAATGGGCGCTCGAGAAGTTCGGCATCACCGTCGACCGGGTCGACAAAGTGCCCACCGGGCAGACCGCCGACCAGGCGCTGCAGCTCCTGATCGCGCAGGACCAGTTCCCGGACCTGATGTGGAACATGCCGTTCACGACGATGGCCGCCCTGGCGGCCGGTGGACGGCTACTCCCGCTCGACAAGTATTTCCGCGACTCCGTGAACTACCCGATCATCGCCAGCGCCTGCCAGAGCTACATGTCGAAGTACAAGGTCAACGGCCAGATCTACGGCCTGCCCGGCTGGGAATGGGCGGTGAAGTGCGAGGACGTGTCCATGGACGTCCTCTGGTACATCCGCAAGGACCTCTACGAGGAGCACGGCAATCCACAGACCACCGATGAGCTGCTCGACCTGCTGCGGGCGGTCAAGGCGTCCGGCCTGACCGACCTCAAGGGCGATCCGGTCATCCCGTTCCAGTGGCGCAGCGCTTGGTCGCCGGTCAACAGCCGCGTCATCTATCAGCTCAAGGGAGCCGGCTGGGAAGTGGACGCCGAAAGCCGGCTGCTGCCCGAGTGGGCGTCGGTCGAAACCTATGAGGCGTTCAAGTTCCTCAACCTGCTCTGGAACGAGGACCTGCTCGGCAAGGGTCAGTTCATCATGGACACGGCCGGATTCCAGGACCTGCTGAAGACGGCCAGCATCGCGGTCGCCACCGGCGAGCCGTGGTACGCATCGCTCATCACCGACGTCGTCCCCGCTCTCATCGAGGAGCACGGCCGTGACGCGCCGCAGACGCAGGCCGCGCTCGACTCGCAGCTCCTCATCATGGCCAACCCGATCAAGGACGCGCCGGGCCGGATCGTCAACAAGCAGCCCAACCCGTCGCTGGTCTCGGCCGACATCCCCAACCCCGACGGGGTGATGAGCTTCATCCAGTGGCACATGACCGACGAGGGCCGGATCTCCAACATGTTCGCGGCCGGTTACTTGGGCGTGCACTGGGACTTCGTGGAGGGACCCGAGGTGTGGCGCATGAAGCCGGAGCTGCAGGGCAAGCATCCCCACGACACGCGTCAGATCGCCAACTCGCAGGACTCGGTCGAGATCACCATTCAGGCGGGACGGCCGCCGCTGGTGACGCCGCACGCGCACTGGTTCGGCACGCCGAACTACGGCTCGTGGCAGCCGCGGCTCACCTACCACAGCCAGCAGTCGGCGCGCGAGATGGGCATCGCCCGCGAGCGCGTCGGCGATCTGTCGGCCGTGGTGAGCGCGATCCCGTCGTATTCGCAGCTCACGGTGGCGTTGCCGCCGCGCGAGGCGTCGGCGGTGGCCACGGCCCTGGAGCGGTTCGACGCCGCTCTCGCGGGGCTGGTTACCTCCAGCGACTTCGAGGCCGACTACGACGCCTTTCTTGCCAGCATGATCGGCATCACCGACTGGCGCCCCATCTTCGAGGAGCGCCAGCAGCGGTGGGAGCAGTGGATGAGCGACAACAACGTCGACGACCGCGAGTCGCTGCACACCGTCACGCCGCGCGCCGAGTGGGCCGCGGTGATGGGCTGGTAATCGCGGGGCGCACGACGATCCGACCGCGGATTCACCGATGGCGTGGCCGAGCGGGAGTGTTCCCGCTCGGCCATTTTTTCGTACACGCTACCAAGGAGGGGCGGTGCCGATGACGAAGCACACGGCAGGCCTGGAGATCGCGTCTCGACCGTACGTCACGATGCTCGGCCCGGAGGCGGCCGACCAGCTCCGCAAGTTCCACACCCTGGAGTGCCTGCAGGAACGCGGCTGCATCCTGCGCTACACCGACCAGGGGCTGCGCGCGCGCGTGCCGCCGATCGTCCCCTACGCGCCGTTCGAGCGCTCGCGCGTCTATACCGCCAGCCGCGAGGCGGGCTCCTGGAACATCGACTCGCAGCTCGCCGTGCTGGACGGCCGCTACTACTACGGGTTCACGAACGGCCGCCTGGACGAGGACACCGAGGGACAGCAGGTGCGCATCTCGCACTCCGCCGACGGGCGCGAGTGGAGCGCGCCCGCGTCCGTGATCGGCGGGGAAGAGGACACGCGCGACTCGTACAAGTGCGTGGGCCTGACGGCGCTGGGCGACTCGCTTTTCATGCTGATCCGCTGGGCGCAGCGCGTGCGCGATCCCGACTCTACGGCGGTCGGCGGCGGCTACTACGCCGACTGGCACAACGCGCGCACCTACGTCTACGCCTCACGCGACGGCAGCACCTGGTCGCGGGAAGCGGAGCTCCCCGAGCGGGTGTCGGCGACCTACGAGTCGCCTCGCCTGACCTCCGAAGGTCGGCTCCTGGGTGTGGCATCGATCGACCGGCGCAGCGGGCCGGCGATCCTCCTCTGGCCGGGCGCCGACATCCTGCAGGAGCCCGAGATCCTGCCGCTGCCGCAGCCGTTCGGGGCGAAGCTGGACGGCGGCGAGTCGAGCTGGTACCAGACCGACGACGGCACGATCGTCATCTTCTGGCGGGACGAGAGCCAGTCGGGGCGCGTCTGGGTCAACCACAGCACCGACGGCGGCCGCACCTTCAGCGATCCCATGATCTCCGACATTCCCGACGCGATGTCGCGCAACTACGCCGGGCGGCTGACCGACGGCCGCTACTACCTGTGCAACAACGCCAACGCGACGCTGCACAACCGCATGCACCTGACGCTGCTGATCGGCGAGGACGGGTATCGGTTCGATTCCGTGCACATCCTGGTCGACGATCCGACCGACCAGCGGATCCTCGGGCTGCTCAAGCTGCCCGGCTACATGTATCCGTGCTGCCTGGAGGAGCCCGGCCGGCTGCTGGTCGGCTATTCCGTGAACAAGGAAGACATCGAGCTCGGCGCGGTGGACGTCACGGCCATCTGACTATTCCTTGATGGAGCCGATCATCACGCCCTTGATGAAGTAGCGCTGGATGAAGGGGTAGACGCACAGGATCGGCACCGTCGTCACCACGATGAACGCGAATTTCAGCGACTCCGGCGTCAGCCGGTGGAGTTGGCTCAGCACGTTGTGGTCGAGGCGCAGGTCGTCGCGGCCGGCGCCGCCGCCGTGGTGCCAGAGCGCCGCCAGGTGATCGGACAGCCCGCCTTCGAGGATCGCTTCCTGGAGGAAGGTCTGCAGCGGGCGCAGGTCGGGCGCACTCACGTAGAACGCGCCGAAGAACCAGTCGTTCCAGTGCCACACGGCGTTGAACAGGCCCATCGTGGCGATCATGGGCAACGACAGCGGAATCGCGATCCGGAAGAAGATCGTCAGGTAGTTGGCGCCGTCGATCACCGCCGCCTCCACCAGCCCATCGGGCAGGCTCCGGAACGAGGTCTTCATGACGATCATCATCCACACGTTGAAAACGACCGGTATGACGTAGACCAGAAAGTTGTTGATCAGGCCGACGGTGCGCAGCACCATGTACAGGGGGATCAGCCCGCCGTTGATGAACATGGTGATGAAGAACAGCAGGATCACGGCGTTGCGGCCCACGAACTCGGGACGCGTGAGCGCGAACGCCGCGCCGCCGGTGACCATCAGCGTGAGCGGCACCGCCACGCCCACCCGCGCGACCGTGATCATGTAGGCCTTCCAGATCCCCGTGACCGTGAACACCTGCTGGTAGTTGGCGTAGTAGAAGCCCCTCGGCCACAGGAAGCGGAGCGGAAAGCCCGGATCCGTGAACGACCCCTGCAGCACGAACCAGAACGGGTACAGGGTCGCCAGGGCGAACAGCGTCAGGAACAGGTGGTTGGCCACCCCGAACAGCCGCTCCGACGCCGTCAGGCGATACCCGGCAACCATCGCCTCTCTCTACCCCGTGCTCCCTACGGAGGCAGCAGGCGGAGGCAGTTCTCGCCCGCGATCTTCGCCAGGGTCTTGCGGTCCACGCCGCGGCGGTCCAGCGCCTGGAACACGTCGTCGAGGCGCGACACGTCGGGCGGGATCGCCTCGCTCCACATCGGCAGGCCGTCGAAGTCGGAGCCGATGCCCACGTGGTCGGGTCCCATCACGTCGAGGGCGTGCAGCACGTGGTCCGCCAGCTGCTCCAACGTCGGTTCCTCCCGGTCGATGAAGCCGGGGTAAAAGGCGATGCCCATCACCCCTCCGCGCTCGGCCAGCGCCCGCATCATGTCGTCGGTCAGCGAGCGGGAGTGGGGGCAGAGCGCGTAGCACCCCCCGTGCGTGTAGCAGACCGGGACGTCGGCGACCTCCAGCACCTCCCAGAACGCCGCATCGTTGCTGTGCGCCAGGTCCACGGGCATCGCCAGGCGGGCCATTTCCGCAAGCGCCTCGCGCGCGAACGGCGTCAGCCCCTTGGATTGCCGCCGCAGTGTCTCCCGCTCGGCGGGTGTGATGTAGCCGAAGAAGCTGTCCGAGTACTGCAGCTCCGGAGGCCGGCCGCCGCCATGGGTGAGGTTGGCGATCCGGACGCCCAGCCGGTGCCACGTGCGCAGGTGGCCGAGCCGTTCGCGGAACATCGACTGCCCCTCGATCGTCATCACGATGGCGATCTTGCCGGCGGCGCGTGCCCGCCGCACGTCGCCGGCGGATCGGCAGAATGCGTATTCCCCGTCGGGGTCTCCGCACATGCAGTAGATCGAGTCGATTAGCGATACGGAGGCGTCGAGATCGCTGTCCCCGACCATGCAGAACAGGCAGTCGACGCCGCCCGCGCGCAGGCGCGGCAGGTCGATCTGGTAGCTCGGGTCGGGGCGCGTCAGGTCAACCGGGTCGCTCTTGTTCTGGCGCCGGATCAGGGTGTCGCAGTGGGCGTCCACCACCAGGAACGCGTCGGTCAGTTGCGCCATCGCCTTACCCTTCCGTGAACCATGCGCAGGGCACCACCTTGACCTTGGTGCCGAAGTGTTTGCGCTTGCCGGTGACCGGGTCCGGCCGCCACCCGTAGTCGTAGCAGATCACGGCGTCGGTGCCGACGAAGGTGATCGCCGAATAGGCGCAGCGCACCGCGCCGGGCGCCCGGTGGTAGCGGTTGCCGTCGATCGGCTGCTTGTAGCCGTCGATCGGCTGCTGATACACCTGCAGGGGCGGCACCGGCAGGCGGCACTCGTCGTCCAGCGACTCCAGGTTCCTGAGGTGCTTCCAGGTGCGCCCTTCATCCGAGGACACCGCGCTGGAGAGACGGTGCCGGGCCAGGCCGCAGGCGATCTCGTCGGGCGACGCCTGGTTCCAGATCACCAGGAGGTCGCCCGAGCCGGGCAGGCGCGCGGTGGTCGGCGGCGCGTCGGCGGCGGCCAGGCCGCTCGGCTGCGGCTTCGACCAGCTCACGCCGCCGTCCGCGGAGTAGCTCATGAACAGCGTGCCCAGGCGGCAGCGGGCCAGGTTGATCAGCCGGCCCTCGCGCAGCTCCTCCGCCACCGGCTCGCCGTACTTCTCGAACTGCAGGTACTCGTGCAGGCCCGGCGGCTCCTCCTCCACCAGGCGGAACCCCTTGCCGTCGACGAGGTCGTACTCGACGTCGTTGTGGCGGATCATCAGCTCGTTGGCGCTGCGCTGCCACGTACCGCCCTCGTCGTCGGAGAAGTAGGCGAACGAGTAGGAGAGCTGCGTGCCGTCCTGCTCGGCGTCCTCCAGGTGGTGGGTGACCCAGCGGTAGGCGGGGCAGAGGATGCGCCCGTCGCCCAGCACCCGCGCGCAGCCGTTCCGCAGCACCGCGAAGTGGGAGTCCACCAGCGTCTCTTCGGACCAGGTCTGCCCCTCGTCCGCGGACACCCGAAACCCCAGGCGGCCGTCGCGGCCCGGCTGCTTTGGCAGGGTGGAATAGAAGATACCGAGCTTGCCGGAGGCCAGCCGTAGCGGGCTGGAACGCCAGCCGACGATCCGCTCTCCCGACACCGACCTGAGGAAGAACGGCTCCTCCCAGGTGCGGCAGCGGTCGCGCGAGACGACGCCCTGCAGGTAGCGCACCTCCCGCAGGCTGTAGGTGAGCATGACCGCGTCGTCTGCGAGCGTCACCACGCTTGCCTCCCACGGGGTGAGGTCCTCCGCGATCGGCATGCACTCGAACGGTTCGGCTCCAGACATGTGCGGTCTCCTCCCTCGAATCTCAGAAAATCCCGTGGCCGACCGAGCCCTTGGAGACGCGGTTGGCGATCAGCGTCAGCGTCAGCCCGACGACCGAATAGATCAGGCCGACCGCGGTGGCAAACGAGTACTGCCCCTGCATGAGGCCGATGCGGATCACGTAGATGTCGGTGATATAGGCGACCCGGCGGGTCGCGGGGTTGGCAAGATTCCAGATCTGGTCGAGGCCGGCCTGAAGGATCGCCGGGATCTGCAGCACCAGCAGGATGGCGATGATCGGCAGGATTCCCGGCAGCGTGATGTTCCACGCCTGGCGCAGCCGCCCGGCGCCGTCGATCTCGCCCTGCTCGTAGAGCTCGGGATTGATGGTGCTCATGGCGGCCAGGTAGATGATCGTGCCCCAGCCCACCTCCTTGAAGATCGCCGTGATCACCACCAGCGGCAGAAAGAAGGACTGGTCGCCCATCAGCGCGACCGGGTCCAGGCCGAACAGGCCGCGCACCAGGTTGATCGGGCTGTCGGCCTCGAAACCCAGGACGCGGTAGGTGATGCCGGCCAGGATCACCCAGGATACGAAGTGGGGGAGATAGCTGATCGTCTGCACCACGCGCTTGAAGCCGGGGCGCCGCACCTCGTTGAGCAGCAGCGCCAGGACGATGGGGGCCGGCCAGGAGAAGACGAACTTGACGACGGAGATGCGCACCGTGTTGCGCAGCACGTACCAGAATTCGGAGTCCTGCAGGAACCAGAAGTTGTAGAACAGCGGCTTCGACCAGGGGCTCCGGAACGGGCCGAGCGAG
Source organism: Spirochaetaceae bacterium (assembly GCA_028820215.1). The sequence goes on from JAPPKD010000266.1 coordinate 32,179, forward strand.
GCGTTGAAGTCCCGGAACGCCAGCGTGATGCCGTAGATGGGCAGGTAGTTGAAGACGATGACCGCCGCGACCGCCGGCAGGGCCAGCACATACAGCCACCGGTAGCGCCAGAGGTACTGGAGGGCACCCATCGACCCCGATCATAGCGCCGCATGCCCGAGGCGTCCCGCGCATCCGTATCGCCTGCCGCCCGATCGGGTGTAGGGTCGGCGGGGAGGCTCGCATGCTCGATCTGAGACCCGACGCGGGAGCCGACCGGGTCGCGCTGGTGCGCGGAGGGCGCGTGACCTATCTGCCGGCGCGGCGGGTCGAGCTGGCAGCGGAGGTGGCGAGCGGCGGGCTGTGCCGGTCGATCCGGCGGTCGGCGAACGGCGACCTGTTCGTGATGGGGCCGGGCATCGGCCGGCGCGTGCTGCGCTCCGCCGACGAAGGGCTCACCTGGAGCTCCGGCGAGTTCGCGCTCGACCTGGACCCGTTCGAGCCGGCCGATCCGGGAAGCGAGCCGTGGCTCGGCGCGTTCGCGATCCTGCGCGACGACACGTTCCTGGTCCTCTTCATGGTCGACGACCACCTGCCCACCCGGCGTGGCGTGATCGGCCGCTCGGAGGATCGCGGCAGGACGTGGTCGCTCGCTCCCCTGAACCCCGCGCTGCCGTCGCACACGCGCATGCAGGCGGCCAACTCCGATCTGCTGCAGCTCGCCGACGGATCGATCCTTCTGACCGTGGACGTCTTCCACGCGCCGGGCGGCGATCCCGCGGCCGATCCCGGCGCGCTGCCGGTCGAGCTGCAGGGGGTCTTCCTCTACGTGCTGCGCTCGTTCGACGGCGGCCGGACGTGGCCGAAAAGCTCCTGCGTGGCCATGCATGCGGCCGAGGGGCACCTGTACCAGCTCCCGTCGGGTACGCTCCTGGCCTGCGTGCGCAAGCAGCGGGGGCACCGGCAGCCCGGGGATCCGCCCGCGCCGTACGACCTGAAGATCGCCTCCGGCTACCGGCCGCAATTCGACAGCGAGGAGCGCCGGAGCGAGCGCGACGAGGGCACCAACCGCATCAAGAACACCCACCTCACCGAGTCCGCCGACGGCGGCCGGACCTGGGTCGACGAGCGGCCGGTCACCTCGTTCCTGCAGTGCTCGGCGGACCTTGCCCGGCTGGACGACGGCTCGCTGGTGCTGCAGTACCTGCACCGCTACCCCGACGACCTCGCCCATACCGGCGTCCGCGCCCGCGTGAGCCATGACGAGGGCGCCACGTGGGGGGATGAGACCTACGTGATCAGCCAGGGCGTGGGGGAAGACCCCAATACCGGCTCCTCCTATCCCGGGACCATCGCCGGCGGCACGCACGGGATGATCACCGTGTGCGCCAACACCGTCGCCGGCCGCACGCGCCTGGAGGCCGTGCACTGGCGGCCGGAGGCGTCGGCCGCATGAGCTGGTTCGCCAACTCGCTCGGCCTGCGGATGACCGCTGTGGCAGGCGGCCGGTTCGACGCGTGGACGCCGAGCATGGCGCGTTCTGCGCGTGGCTCTCCGAACGGGAGGGACATACCTACCGCCTGCCGACCATCCACGAGCACGAGTGCGCGACCCGCGCCGGCACCGATACCCTCTACCACTGGGGCGAGCATCCCGACGCGCGGCGCATGAACTACGGCGTGTCCATGATCGGCCACCCCACACCGGCCGGCTCGTATCCGGCCAACCCGTGGGGGTTCCACGACCTGCTCGGCAACGTCTGGGAGATCTGCGCCGACGGCGACGGCTCGCTCACCCGCGGCGGCGCCTTCAACTCGCCGCAGCACATGACGGGCGCCGACGTGTTCGGCTCGTTCAAGTACGGAGAGCTGCGCTTGTTGAGCGTCGGGTTCCGGGTCGCCTGCGACTCCGGGGGCATCGGCGACGCGGCGCCCGACCCCGCCCGGGCCGTCGACACTCGATCGCCGATCATCGCCGCACGGCCGGCCGGCCTCGACGTCCCGCAGCTCGACATCACCGTCGGCGACCGCATCGACCTGGGCACGCTGCCGGGCAACAGCGCGCAGTTCATCGTGACCCGCCGCGGCACCATGATCCTGTGCGACCGCCGCTCCACCGACGGCGGCACGACCTGGGAACCTGCCCGGCCGCTGAGCGCCGACGGCGCCTACGGCCAGCTCTGCGACGGCACCGTCATGCAGGTCGCCGGCCAGGCCCGCTTCGCCGATCCGCGCGAGGGCACGGCCACCCTGGAGGTCTCCATCTCCACCGACGAGTGGCGGACGGTGGAGACCTTCAGCGCGCCTCTGCACGTCCCACTCGCCTCCACCTTCATACCGGTGCGCGGCTTCCTGGAGCTGCCCGACGGCAGAATACTGATCACCCTGTACGGCAACCTGGAGGGCGACCGCGTCTGGACCGCCTCGCCCGTGGCCGCCGAGCTGATCCATCGCTACAACTGGTTCAAGAACCGCGTGATCGTCGCCGAGTCGGACGACCGCGGGCGCAGTTGGCGCTTCCTGGCGACGGTCTGCTACCACCCGGAGCTCACGCCCATGGGCAGCAACGAGTCCGACCTGATCGCGCTGGCCGACAGCCGGCTGTTCGCCGCCATGCGCTCCGGCATCCACGGCCACCGCGACCTGCACGGGCGCGCGCACCTGGACCAGCCGCTGTTGACCGCATGGTCCGCCGACGGCGGCCGCACCTGGACCGACCCGCAGCGCGTGTACGTGGACGGCGAGCTGATCCCCGGCATCTATCCGCGGCTGCTGCTGACCGAGGGCGGCGTGCTGGCGGTGCTGCGCGCGCGCGGGATTCCGGGCGGCAGCGTGGTCTTCAGCCCGGACGGACAGGGGAGCGTCTGGAGCGACCAGGTCGTTCACTTCGACGGCGCGTACGCGTCGGGCCAGCCGTACCACTGCGGCATGCAGGACATGGCGCTGATCGCACCGGATACGATCCTGGTGATCGACGTGATTTCACGGGACGGCTTTCCGCCGCGGCGGATTCACGCGGAGGGGCTGCCGATCACGGTCAGGAAGGTGAGCTCGCATGGATGAGGCATCGGGGGGCATCGCACGGGACGGCCGCTTCTGGCACCGCCCGCAGGGCGAGGGGGTGCTGCTCAGCGACCTGTCGCGCTGCGAGCCGCGCGCGGCGATCCGCTCCGGGCTGCGCGACGGCTGCTGGTACACGCTTGCGTACGAGACCGCCGGCGGCATCTCCGGCGTGATGGTCGGCATGACCGAGCAGAGCCGGCCGCCGGACCTGCGGCTGCCGCTGCCGGTCACCGGCTGGCACGCGATCTACCTGGGCCTGTACCGCGGCGGCATCGAGCCGGGCCAGCCGTTCAGCGACCCGTTCGGACTGGACGTGCGGCTGGCACGCGAGCCATGCGCCGAGCTGGTGCGCCCCAGCGTCGTGGACGGCACGAGCATGAACGCGTCGATCCCGGGCTCGGGCGGCGCGATCGAGGAGGTGTTCTGGAAGGCGGGCGACCTGGCGGACGAGGAGCTGGTCGTCGCCTGTCCGGGGGTGGAGGCGCCGAGCGCCGCGCAGCTCGCCTTCGTGCGGCTGGTGCCGATGAGCGGGGCGGAGGTGGCCGAGTACACCGGCGCGGGCAGCGATCCGGCCACCAAGCTGATCATCGCCCAGTTGGACGGTCATTCCGGGTCTTCGTTCTTCGACGGCGCCCGCAGCGTCGACGACCTGCTGTCGATCTACGCGCCGCTCGCCGACAGCGACGTGGGCACGCTGTTCCTGGGCACCGGCGGCACGGGCGCCGGCTCGACCTTCTATCCCAGCGCGGTGGGGACGCCGTACGGGGAAGGCGAGGAGGCATTCGTGTCCGAGCGGGCCGCCCGTACCGTGCGCAGCCTGCGCGGTTTCCTGGATCGGGGGATCGATCCGGTCAAGGTGCGGGTGGACTTCGTGCAGGCGATGGGGATCGCCGTGTTCCTGGGCTTCCGCATGGGGACGATGGCGGGGCCGCCGCCGAACTACACCCACTCCGTGCCGTTCTGGCGCGAGCACCCGGAGCTGCGCTGCCGGGACAGCGACGGCCGCACCGTGGCGCGGCTGAGCATGGCCTACCCGGAGGTGCGCCGCTTCTACGTCGACCTGCTCCTGGAGCTGGCCGCGTACGGCGTGGAGGGCGTGCAGCTCATCTACACGCGGCGGGCGCCGTTCGTGCTCTACGAGCCGCCGGTGATCGAGGCGTTCCGGGCCGCCCACGGCGTCGACCCGCGCGAGCTGCGCGGCGAGGTGGACCACCGCGGCGGCGACCCGCAGTGGCAGCTCGAGTACGGGCACGACGGGCGGCTGATGGACCTGTGGGCCGGCTACGTGACCACCTTCATGCGGGAGCTGCGCGCGGCGCTGGACGCCTCGGGCGCCGGCCGCAGGGTGCGGGTGGCGGCCAACGTCTGGCCGGACGACGACACCAACCGCGCGTCAGGGCTGGACCTGCGCACCTGGGCGCGCGAGGGGCTGGTGGACATCCTGGCGCCGGCGGCCGGCGACTCCCAGCACGGCAGTCTGGAATTCGCCTACATGCGCGAGGTGGTGGAGAGGACCGGCTGCGTCTTCTGCCCCGACCTGTATCCGCGCAACATGGCGGCCGGCGACTACCTGCGCCGCGCCGCGGAGGCGTACGCCGGGGGCGCGGCCGGCGTGTCGCTCTGGGACTGCGACCGCCGCATCATCACCCGCAGCCAGTGGAACACGATCCGCCGCCTCGGCCACCGCGCCGACCTGCAGCGGATGGCCGCCGAGCCGTGCGACCCGCTCATGCACCGGCTGCACCTGGTCGACGGCTGGAACCCCGCGCACTACACGTAGGCGGGGCCGGAGCGGGAGCTACAGCGCGGAGGCCACCAAGTCGCCGACCTCGGTGGTGGAATGGCCCATCCTGCCGGCCGACATGCTCTGCATCTTCGGCGTGGTGGCTTGGATCGCGTTCTCGACCCGCTGTGACGCGCGGGTCAGGTTGTCCAGCCCCTTCTGCTCGCCCGTGACCGACAGCAGCATCCCCATGGCGGCGATGGCGGCGATCGGGTTGATCACGTTCTTGCCGGTGTACTTCGGCGCCGAACCGCCCATGCATTCGAACATGCTGCAGCCGCCCGGATCGGGGTTGATGTTGCCGCCGGCGCTCACGCCCAGGCCGCCCTGAATCATGGCGCCGATGTCGGTGATGATGTCGCCGAACATGTTGGGCACCACGACCGTGTCGTAGTACTCCGGGTTCTTCACGAACCACATGCAGGCGGCGTCGATGTGGTTGTAGTCGCGGGTCACGTCCGGGTACTCGGGTCCCATCTCGTGGAAGGCGCGCTCCCACAGGTTGGCGGCGTAGGTCAGCACGTTGGTCTTGTGCACGAGCGTGAGCTGCATCTTGTCCTTGCGGCGGCGGCACAGCTCGAAGGCGTAGCGCAGGCAGCGGTCGACGCCGAAGCGGGTGGCGATCATCTCCTGGGTCGCCACCTCCTGCGGGGTGTTCTTGCGCAGGAAGCCGCCGGCTCCGCAGTACAGGTCCTCGGTGTTCTCGCGCACGACCTCGAAGCTGATGTCCTCCGGCCCCTTGTCCTTCAGCGGCGTGTCCACGCCGGGGTAGAGCTTGATCGGCCGCAGGTTGATGTACTGGTCGAGCTGGAAGCGGATGGCCAGCAGCAGGCCCTTCTCCAGGATGCCGGGCGTCACGTCAGGATGGCCGATGGCGCCCAGGTAGATGGCGTCGAACCCGCGCAGCTCGTCGATCTGCTGCTCGGTGATCACCTCGCCCGTGGCCAGGTAGCGGTCGCCGCCGTAGTCGAAGTCGACCCGCTCGTAGGAGATCCCCTCCAGCGGGGCCACCGCCTCCAGCACCTTGCACGCCTCGGCGGTCACTTCCGGTCCCGTGCCGTCACCGCCGATGACGGCGATCTTGATCGAATCGGACAACTGTTCCTCCCTTGTGCGGGCGCGATCCTACCAGATCGCCGGCCCGGCCGACACGGCGAGTTCGTCTCCGATCGGGGCGGGGACTCACGGCGCCGTGCGTCCTATGCTCGGGGGAACCCTTGAGAATCCCCAGGAGGCACCCATGGCAGACGCATCGACCGCGACCGACCACAGGACGCCCGGCTACGAGCGCTGGCCCGAGCAGAAGCGCCGGCGGCTGGTGACCGAGGAGTACGAGTACGAGTTTCCGTTCCACTACGCGAACGTGACCGTGAACCGCCGCTTCTACCGGGGAAGCGAGTTCCACGGCGTGGAGATGAACGTGGTCAACTCGCCCAACGGAGTCGAGGGCTACTCGCCGATGGCCGCCGACTCGATCGTCGTCTCAGAGACCCATCCCATCGTCCGCATCGCCGTGATCGGCAGCGCCTGCACGCCGCCGGGCTACGTGCAGATCGAGTGCGACGTCCTCCCGGAGTGGCGGCAGCCCCCGGAACTGGAGGGCGTGATGCCGGTGCGCATGCGCGCCAGCGACCTCTGGGGTGGCCACCTGCGCGTGGACCAGTGGTACTCCAGGGACGAGCGGCCGGCCGACTTCAAGGGGGTCGCCTACGACCCGCTGCCGGAGGCGACCCGCGAGCGCTACCCGTTCCTGGGCGACGGCTCACAGAAGGCGCACTACCGGGAGTTCCCGCACACCGGCATGTCGTGCGCGATCTTCGAGACGCCGCCGAGCCGCAGGATCACCGTGATGGGCGGCAGCCAGCCGCCCGGCTGGCCGACCGACAACTATCCGGACGACCAGCACTACTCGTTTCGCACGCTGCGCACGATCGTCCGCCTGCCGGACGGCGACTGACCGGGACGACCGCCCGGCGTCATGCGGCCGGGGCGTCCTCGACTACGAACGAATAGAGGCTGCAGTCGCGCGAGAAGAAGCGCAGCTTGGCGCCGCGGGCCAGCACGTCCCGCGGCAGCCCGGTGCGTTCCCTCCAGCGGACGGCGTGGCGTGTCGCGTCGCCGTGGAACGGGCGGCATGCTTCGCGCTCGTAGCCGGGCACGACGCGGTCCGCGGCGTCGGCGAGCTCGACCTCCAGGTAGCCACTGGGGCCGCAGCGGGCGTTGACGATGAGCTCGGAGCCGGGGCTCGTGAAGGGGCGCGTCACGAACAGCGCCGGCCTCACGGTGGAGTCGAGCGAGCAGAACCCGTCGGGCCGCAGCGTTGCCAGCCCCAGCGCCGTCTTGGTGACGCCGGGCTCGTCCGGCATGTCCAGCCCCTCGCGCTCGCCGAACAGGTACCAGTCGTGGTGGCACGCGGCGCCGCCGTAGTAGATGCGGATCGCGTCGTCGCCCTGGATCACCGAGGCCCCCACCTCGACCATGTACGGGTCCCAGGAGCCGGGGCTGAGTCCCAGGAAGGTGCGCCCGCGCTCCATGCGCGTCCAGTCGTAGGCGTTGCGGCTGTACAGAAGTTGCACGTCCACCGTGTTGTCCACGGCGTGGAAGACGTTGAGGAAGCCGACGTAATACTCGCCGGCGCGGATCACCGGCAGGGAGTAGAACGACTCGTCCAGGTTGTCCTGGCGGTCGTCCGGTACCAGCAGCTCGCGCAGGGTCGGCCACTCGTCGAGCCGGTTGCTGTTGGTCACGAACACGCGGCGCTTGTTCATCAACAGCGGGTTGTCCGGGTAGTAGGGCGAGTTCCAGCTCCCCGCCAGGTGCACGGGCTGGTCGCGGAAGCTCAGCCGGTCGCCCATTGCCGTCTCCCGCACGGTGAGCAGGTACTGGCCGGTCTCCATGTCGGGCAGGATCATCATCTCGTCGCCCAGGCGCCGCTCGCGGATGCGCCCGACCGTGATCGGCTCCTCGCCGCCTGCCCAGGAACGGCCGTCCGCGGAGTGGGCGACGCGGATCTGCGACTCGGTGACGCTGAGCTGCTCGGAGAGCTGGCGCCAGTAGAGGGACTTGAAGCGTTTGGCCGGATCCTGCTCCAGCTCGTCGCGGAAGAAGCAGGCCACGTACACCTGGCCGTGGCGGCCGCCGCCCAGGCAGATGTTGGTCTTGCGGCCGTCGACCTCCAGGTAGTCCATCTCCGGCTTGCGCCACTCGATGCCGTCCTCGGACTCGGCGTACAGCCAGCGGTTGTCGGTGGTCTCGAACTGGAACCCGGAGACCATGAACGCCTCCGACAGCGAATTCCGGGAGCCTCGCGCCGCCGGCTTCGCCCTGGGCGTGTTGGCCATGAAGGTCCGGTAGTCCCACGCGTAGTCGCAGTACCAGCACTTGTAGAGCTTCTCGTCCGGGTCGTGGGCGACGCACATGGTGCCGGTGCGGATGTAGGGGTCCTGCTCCCACGGACGGTCCTTGCGGATCAGCGGGTTGCGCTCGTGCTTGACCGGCAGGTGCATGCGCCGGGTCATGGTCTGCACCATCTCGATGATGTGGTTGTCGAAGAAAAGCTGCCGGCGCGTGCCGATGTCGATGTTCATGGGCGCATCTCCCGGACGGCGGTGGATTCGCGCATGGTAGCGTAGCGCCTCCCTGATGGCGTGGCGGCGAGGGGAGGAGATCGTCCTCCTCGATGTACTTACACTGGACAGCGTGCCGTACTTCGCGCTGCGCGCATGGCCTCCCGGCCGGCAGATCCTCCACCGCGACGTCGGGGCCGGCAAGGTCGTGTTCGCCCGCTCCGTTACGGTCGTCCATGACCGGGATGACGAGGTGGCGCTGTATCAGGCCTGCGGCGGGCCCGTCATGGTCGTGGACACGGCCTGGGCTTCGGACGTGTTGAATCGTGAGGGGCTGAATCGCCTCGTGGATGCCGATTGGCCGTACATCTCGAAGACCTGGGTCGAAACCAACGTCCTGATGCTCACGGTGCCCGGGGTGTGGCACAGCATCTGGCTGATGTGGGAGGCGCAGACCTGGGAGTTCCGAGGCTGGTACGTGAACCTGCAGGCACCCCTGGTCAGGACGTCTCGCGGATTCGATACCTCGGACAAGGCGCTCGACGTGATCATCGCCCCGAACGGCGAGCACCGGTGGAAGGATGAAGACCACCTCGAGCGCGCCGTCGACGTCGGCTGGATCTCCGCAGACGACGCACGTCGGGTCAGGAGCGAGGGGGAGCGGGTGATCGAACGCGCGGCGCGGCGAGAGTACCCCTTCGACGGGGAGTTGATCTCCTGGAGACCCGATCCGGCCTGGCCGATCCCGGAGTTGCCGCCCGATTGGGCCGCGACTGCAGGAGAGTAGCCGGCAACGTTGCCTTGACCATGCCTGGTCCGTCCTCTAGGGTCGCCGGACGATTCCTGATCCGAGGAGGATGGAGTGAGCAGGACACTGGTCATCGCAATCGGGCTTTTGGCCCTTGGTACATTCGCGTGGGCATCGGCGGAAGGCGAGGAGGGCGGCGCCAGCGCTGGCGAGATGGCGGCAGATGCCCGATTCACCTACGAGAATCTTCGCGCAATGTCGGAGGCCCGCGCCTACGAGGGTGCACCGGCACAGGGCAAGAAGATCGCGTTTGCCAACCTGTTCCTGGTGATTCAACTGACCCGCGACGTGCAGGCCGGGATCATCGAAGAGTGGGCCCTCGCGGGAGGTGACCCGGACGATCTTCTCATACTGGACAACCAGATCGACGCGCAGGTGGCACTGGACAACGCCGAGATCGTGTTCAACAGCGATTCCGAAGTGTTCCTGCAATTCCAGGCGTTCACGAAGGTCAACGCGCAGATCGGGAGAAGGGCCACGGACCAGGGGGTGTTGATGATCGGCATCGACATACCTGTCCCGGGATTCCCCTTCATGGGAGCCGACAACTACGGAATCTCACAGATGACGGGCGCCTGGTTTGCGGATCATGTCGATGAGATCTACGGCGGCTGGGACAACGTGGACGTGGTGTTCCTGAGCTGGACGGCAGCCAGTGGCGAGAGCACGGCGCTCAGAACCACCGGTGTCGCCGATGTCCTTACCGCACGATTCGGCGAGACGGGAGTTCTGGACGGAGAGGGCTCGAAGGTGGTCAGCGTGAACGCCACCGGTCTGGTGGAGGGCGGTCAGGAGGAGATACTGAACGCATTGGCGGCGCACCCGGACGCCGAGAACATCGTGTACTTCACCTGGAACAATCCGGAAGCCGCAGGCGTGGTCGAGGGCGCCAAGCTCGCCGGGAGATGGGATCCTGACAAGTGGACGGTGATTGGGATGGGAATCGACGAGTTCGGGACCGAGCTCATGGAAGCCGGGGAGATGGACGTCGACGTCAACTTCCACTTCGACGAGTACGCCAGGTACCTCATCCCCGGTGCACTCGCCCACATCCACGGCAATCACGTACCGTCGCACATGTTCGTGGAGATGGAGCTCCTGGAGAGCCCGCAATACCGTTAACCCGGCGAGGGTGCGCGTGAGACCTGGCGGCGTGTGACGGGCTCGATGCCTGCGCAGCCGCCAGGTTCAGGATAGTGCCGGGAGCTCGAACAGGTTGACCGTGCACGGACACAAGAGGATCCGGCGCAAGAGGATCCGGATCAGCAACACCCTTGCGATTCTGTTGGTGACCCTCGCCATGCTGGCGGCCTTCGCGGTCATCGGCGAGTCGACGGGCAACAACTTCGTGTCGCTCGGCAACTTCAAGACGCTGCTGCGGAGCATGGTCATCTCCGGGGTGATCGCGCTCGGATTGACCCCCCTCATGATCGCGAGGGGCCTGGACCTGTCGTTCGGCTCCAGCCTGTCGTTCAGCTCGGTCATCACCGCGCTGCTGTATACCAACATGGGCGTCAGTCTCTGGATCGCCTTGGTCGTCGCAGTGCTGGTGTGCGTCCTGGTGGGGATAGTGAACGGCGTGTTCATCGTGAAGCTCAAGCTCATCCCGCTGCTGTTCACCCTGGGGATGCTGTTCATCCTGAGATCTCTGGCGCTGTACGCCGCCACCATCGGGGAGGAGGGCGCCGTCGGACAAGGCTCGCAGGGATTCATGATCCTCGTGATGAGCGACGAGTTGTACGGCTTCTACACCGGGTCCTTTCTGTTGGTTCCCCTCATGTTCTGGGTGCTCGTCGTGCTGGTCGTCGTCTACTGGCTGACGATGGACTACACCAAGCTGGGAGCATGGATAAAGGCGATCGGGGGCAATCCGGAAATCGCCACCATCTTCGGCATCAGGACCGACCGCATCCTGATGCTGCTCTACGCCTCCGCCGGGTTCCTGACCGGTATCGCCACCATCATGATGGTCTCGGCGTCCGGGGTCGGGTCTCCGTTCTTCGGCGACACGATGCCGCTCCGAACGCTGTCGGCGGTTCTGATCGGAGGGGTGGCCCTGACCGGAGGCAGCGGCAACGTGTTCGGCACGGTGCTCGGTACGGTCGCCATCACCGTGCTCTACAACGGACTTGCCACCATGAATGTCGGCTCGAACTACATCCTGGTCATCCAGGGTCTCATGCTGGTTGTGATCGTAGCTGCGTATGCCTGGCGTGACCGGCGGCAGGTCGCAAGTGACTGACACATCCGCGTCCGGGATCAGGCCGACAGCCCGAAGCGCATTGCACCTGTTGAATGCGAAGTCCGTCCTACCGGTTCTGACCCTGTTCTACGTCGTGATGATCGCTGCCTTCTCGCTGGCCAACCCCATCTTCATCAGCGTGGGGAACATCGGAAGCATCATTCTCAACCTCGGCATTCCAGGCATCGTTGCGATCGGCTTGACCTTTGTCGTGCTCTCCGGGCACGTCGACCTCTCGGTCGGCTCGATATTCGCCTTCTCCGCCTACATCACCGGGATCCTGATCCAGGAGGGAAGCGGCGTACCGATACCGGCGGCACTGGCCATAGGAGTCCTGACCGGCGCCGCGGTGGGCGCGCTCAACGGATTCGTGGTGACGGTGCTCGGCGTCAACTCGATCATCACGACACTCGGCACCATGGCGGTATTCAGGGGCCTGGCTCAGATCCTCGGCAGCAACACCTATCTCACCAGAATCGAGAACGAAGCGTTGCTGTTCCTGGGCCGCGGCTACCTGTTCGACTACCTCCCGGTGACATTCGTGTACATGGTTGCGCTCCTCATCATCTGCTCTCTGGTCCTGGGCTTCACCCGATACGGAAGACACGTGTACGCCACCGGCGCCAGCGAGATGGTCGCCAGGCTGTATGGCGTGGCGACCAGGAAGGTACAATTCTCCACCTTCGTCATCTGCGGGGTGTTCTCGGCGGTTGGCGGGATTCTGCTCATGTCACAGCTTGCGCGGGCGTCCTACACCGCCGGCGAGGATCTGACCTTCAAGGCACTCACGGTGGTGATCCTGGGCGGCATATCGCTCTCCGGCGGGCGCGGAGCGATGATCGGTGTGCTGGTCGCGATCTTCATCGTCGGGTCCATTGCGAATGGGCTGGCGGTCGTGCATGTCCCGATCAACGCCAGGGACGCGTTCACGGGACTGGTGCTGATCGGCGCGATCGTCTTCGACTCCATACGAAACAGGAATCTGGCGGAGGCCTGACATGGCGCATCAGCAGGACGCGAAGGTGAACGCCGACGCCATTCTTGAAGTGCGCAACATCAGCAAGAGCTTCGGTGGCGTCAAGGCGGTCGACGACGTGGACGTGACGCTGCACAGGAACGAGATCATGGCGATCGTCGGCGACAATGGCGCCGGCAAATCCACACTCATAAAGATGATTTCCGGCGTCTACAGCAGGGACAGCGGCACGATCCACGTAAACGGCGAGGTCGCTCACATCGAGACCCCGATGGACGCGAAGAACTACGGAATCGAGACAGTGTATCAGACCGAGAGTCTGATCAAGATTCTGGATGCGCCCGCAAACATCTTCCTGGGCAGGGAGAAGGTGAGGGACGGCATCCTGGGACGCCTCTTCAAGGTCCTGGACTTCGACTTCATGAAGAGAGAGACCGAGCAGCTCCTCGAGCGCTTCGGCATCACGCTGATGGATATCAAGGGCGACACCCGCGACCTCTCCGGCGGGCAGGCGCAGACGGTGGCGATCGGCAGGGCCGTCTACTGGGGAGGCAAGATCCTCATCCTCGACGAGCCCACCAACAATCTCGGCGTGGTGCAGGAGAAGAGGGCGCTGGATCTCATCCGCACTCTGAGAGACGAGTTCGACATGACCATCATCGTGATCAGCCACAACCTCAAACACGTCGTAGAGCTCGTGGACCGGATCGTCGTGCTCAGAAACGGCAAGAAGATGAGAGAGCTGGTGAAGGACGATACGGACATGAACGAGATCGTGTCCCTGATCACCGGCGCGACCGAGTGAGTTAGGCGACCGGCGACGCCTCGGCGAGGATCCGCTCGGCCTTCTGCGCCTGCTCGGAGTCGGGGTGCATGGTGACGATCCGCTGCAGGTGCAGCCGTGCCAGCGGGTCGCCGCTGCGCGCCCGCTCGACCGCCTCGGCGAAGCCCTTCTCCTGGAAGCTGGTGTCCTTGTCGATCACCTCGAACTCGTAGTCGTGCCAGTAGTAGCGCAGGTCTTCCGAGCCGCTCCAGCCGGCGTAGACCTGGTCCCACGACAGCGGCTGGTGGCCGGACAGATGGGGGTCGAGCATGTGGTCGGTCACCGGGGAGCCCATGCGCTGGTAGCGGTTGTCGAGCGAGATGCGCAGCCGGTCCGGCGTCACGTTCTGAAGGGCGCCGTGGATGGTCAGGGCGTGGAAGAACAGCACGTCCCCGTGCTGATAATCGGTGGACACCCAGCCGTCCGGGTGCTCCTCCGGGTCGATGCTGAGGCTGCCGGCACCGAGGGAGAAATGGTGATCGACCACGCGGCCGACGCGGTGCGAGCCCGGCAGCACGGCCAGGCCGCCCAGGTCGCGCGGACAGTCGCCGACCGGATGCCAGCAGGAGTACACGTCCATGCTGCTCTGGAAGTGGACGAAGTCCTGGTGGATGGGCGTGGTGTGCTCCGTGAACTGCGGGAACCAGATCCGCGCGATCTTGTGCGGGAACGCGAACACGGGGCCGCCGATGACCTTGGCAAGCACGTCCAGGACCTCCGGCCAGTGCCCGGCGCGGTGGAAGCTCTCCAGCCGGTACACCTGGTGGTACACGTCCACGTAGTCGAGGTCGCCTTCCGTGCAGCGCCGGTCCGGGTCGGCGATGCCGTCCATGGGATCGGTACCCGGCGCCAGCCAGCCGTTGCCGGCGATGACCTCCAGCATGTCGCGGCGCAGGGCCGTCAGCCGGCCGGGGTCGAGGAGGCCGCGGAAGAACAGGTAGCCCTCGTCGTCCATGCGCCGCCGCAGCTCAGCCTCGTCGGCCAGCGCGTCGTTGGAGGCACGAAACTCGCCAAAGCTCTCGATCATGGAGCCGATTATGCCACGAGTCCCGTTCGGTGCCGAAGGGCTATCGCGGTCCGCCAAGCAATACCTGCACGGCAAGACCGGGTACGCGGGCAAAGTGCCGCGTGTCACCGGTCACGACATCGTCGTCTCGGGACAACGTGGTCGCCGCGATGAGAAGATCCAAAGTGGGGCTTGGGAGACCCGCAGCTCTAGATTCGTGTCGACCTCTCCGAAGATGCGGGCGACCGCGAGAGTTATGGGAACGACCGGCACCGCCGGTGGCAGGCCGCGCTGCTCGGCGTGGATGGCGACCGTCGAGTCGATCAGGAGTCCCACGGGTGCCGGTGCTCGATCGGCTCTCCGGCAAGAATCTCCAACAGGTCGTCGCCAAAGCGGCCGTCCAGAACCACGGGCGGCCGCGCGCGGAGCAGGCACTCGGACGCACGCCGTGTCTTCGTGTCAATCAGTGCATGCGGCTCGAACGGACGCCGCGGCTTCCTGTACCGTGGGGGGGACGAGCGCTACCATGGCGATCATCGAACCGGCAACTCCGTCCAGCCGTGCGGCCCCTCCGTCGCTCGACCAGATTCGCCCGAGGCTGGCCGAGTTCTGCGCCGGCCATGGGATCAGGAGAGCGATCGCCTTCGGTTCCTTTGCGCGTGGTACGCAGACCCGGAGGAGCGATCTCGACCTGGTGATCGTCATGGATACGAAGAAGCGGTTCCTCGACCGATACGACGAGGTGAACGCCATCCATGATGAGGTGCCGGGGGTGCATGTCGAGATGCTGATCTACACCGAGGACGAGTTGCGTGCCATAGCCCACCGGCCGTTCATGCGCCAGATACTGCGGGAAGGCGTCGTCGTTTATGAGTGAGGAGAAGAACCACGCCGAAGCGGTGCGGTGGCTGGAAACGGCGCGCGGTGACCTCACGACGGCGCGCGTCCTGCTCTCCAACGAGCGCTACGCGCACGCCTGCTTCCATGCGCAGCAAGCTGCCGAGAAGGCGATGAAGAGCCTGTGGTATTCGCTCGATCGTGATCCGTGGGGCCACTCGGTGCGCAAGTTGATCGATGACTTGAAGGAGCTCCACGCGGACTACTACGGCCGCTTGCAGGACATCGTTCCCATGGCCGCCGAGTTGGACCGCCTTTACATCCCGACTCGATACCCCAACGGCTTGCCGGACATCCTCCCTGACCAAGCGTACTTCGAGAGGGATGCGGAACGCGCGCTTGAGCTTGCGGAGCGGCTGATCGACCGCATCGATCATCTCCGCGGTCAGGTCAGCCCGCCGCCCTGTGAAGATTCGACGGAACCGCCCGACGCCACGCCAGCCGGCGGCCGACCTTGACACGGGGGCCGTCGCTTCTAGGCTACCGGGAGAGGTTCCGATGAAGTACGAGTACGAGGAGCTGGGCAACGGCGTGGCGGTTCCGTGCCTGCACATCGACCTGGGCGGAGCGAACGGGCCGCGGGCCGGCAGGCAGATCAGGGACCGGATCTTCGACATCGTCGACCGGGAAGGGGCTCTGCTGTTCCGCGGCGCCGGGATCGACGGCCCGCGCGGATATGCCGGGTTTCTGGCGGCGATCGGCTTCCGCCACCACTCCTACGTGGGCGGCACCGCGCCGCGCACGGACCTCGGACGCGGCGTGTACACCGCGACCGACCTGCCTCCGGACACGACCGTGATGATCCACCAGGAGATGAGCTACCTGGACGATGTCCCCGACTACGTCTCCTTCTACTGCCACGTGCCGCCCGGGAACGGCCAGAAGACGAACCTGATCGGCGACATGCGCCGCCTGTCCGCGGAGCTGCCGGATGAGCTCAGACGGAAGTACCACGGAAGGCGCGCCCGCTTGCGCCGCACGCTGCGCACCGAGGGGAGCGAGCGGGTCGTCTCCCGCAGGGAGCGGAGCTGGCAGGAGGTCCTGGGCACCGGCGACCGGAGGGAGGCGAAGGCCCTCGCCGCGCGCAAGGGCTGGGACCTGACCTGGACCGCCGACGACTCGCTGATTTTCCTGCAGGAGCCGGCACGCTTCTTCCGGCCGCATCCCGTGCACGGCGAGATGTGGTGCAGCCAGGGACTGCACTACCAGCCGACGGGCCGGCGCCTGGTCGCCGAGCGCGACGGCAGGATGGGAGACGCCCTGCGGATCGCCACGGCCATGCGGGAGGAACCGGACAGCCTGGACGCCATGGTCATGGAGGACGGCAGCGAGGTGCCGCCGGAGGACTGCGCGGCCTGGTTCGAGCTCTGCTCGGCGGCGCAGGTCGCCTACGCGCTCGGCCGGGGCGAGATGATCATCCTGGACAACATGCTCATGGCGCACGGCCGATCGACCTTCACGGGCACGCGCACCATGTACGCGGCCCTGGGCGACCGCGCGGATTGACCGCAACCGGCAGCCGGCACCCCGGGCGCTACTCCGGCACCGCGATCGTCACCGAGGCGCTTACCTCCTCTCCGTTCACGGCGTAGATCGCGTGATCGTTGGTTGAGAGCTTCACCTCGACGGTGCGCATGCCCGGGCTCAGTTCGGCGATGTGATACCACGGGCCGTACAGCCGGGCGATCTTCGTGCCGTCCACGTACAGGTGGGCGTGGCCCTCTCCCATGACGTGGGCGCCACTGGCGCGCTCGGGGGCGAAGGTGAAGTTCTCGGTCGACAGCGCCACGTTCCAGCCGGTCATCGCGTCGCGGTCGACGGAGATGCCGACCGTGGGCGCCGTCGTGCCGGCCGGTACCTCGAAGGCCGTCTCGTGATCGTGAGCGCCATGGTCGTGGGCGGCGGCGTCATGCACCATGCTGTCGCTGGCGTGCTCCACCCGAACCTCTTCGAGCAGGACGCCCCAGGTCTTGCCGGGGTGATCGCGCAGATCGTGCACCACCAGGTCGAACGTGACCTGCGTGACCCGGTCGGCCATGACGTGCAGGTCCGCCCGAACCGGGGTCAGCTCCAGGGGGACGTCGACCTGGTCGCCACCATGGACGGTGCCGCGGGCGCCTGACGCCAGGACCTCCGCGGCATCGTAACGGCCCACCGGCACGTGCTCACGTACCAGCTCGACGGTGGCGCCGTCCTTGTAGCGTGTCAGGTCGATCTCGCGCGGGGCGACCGTGATCGCCAGCCAGCCCTGGTCGGTACGGGCGCCGCGGCGGTGCACGCGGACCCCGTCCACGGTGAGCACCAACGCGGTGAAATCGTCGATCGCCTCGCGATGGTCGGTGATCAGCACGACCACCTCACCCGTTTCCACCTCGTCGGACCCGGAGGCTGAGGCCAGCGCCGCGCTCAGGACAAGCAGGCCGATCGCCAGGAGAGACATGCCGCGAGGGCACACGCCAAGACCGTGGTTCATGGTGAGGTAGTCTGCCGGGATTCGCGACGCATGCGGTGGCAGCGTTCGGTCGACCGAAAAGTATAGACTTCCGGCCATGGCATACACAAACGGCGCGTCGGCCGGGCCGATTCACGCGGGCGAGCGGTTCACGGAGGCAGAGACGAAGCGGATCATGGAGGCGTTGAGTCGCGACGGGTATTGCTTCCTGGGCACGTCGATCCTGGAGCAGGACGAGGTGGCCGCGCTCCGCGACGCCATGGAGCGCATGATCGCCGATCCCGCGATGCAGGAGGACCAGCCCGGCAACCATCGCAAGGCCAGGTCGCTGATGCGGATGTTCGAGTACGACCGCTCCTTCCGCGACCTGATCGTGCGCGAGCCGTTCGCCAGTCTTGCGGAGGAGGTGCTGGACGACCAGTGCCACGTCATGGGCCAGAACGCGCTGTTCACGGAGCCCAATCCCGACGCCACGGCCGACGGTCCGGGAGGCTGGCACCTCGACGACCTGGTGCAGTTCCCGCTGCCGCCGGAGATCCCCCGCCACGATCCCGGTGTGCCGCTGCCGTGCAACGTCATGCAGCTCTTCACGCCGCTGACCAGCATCGACTCGGTCGCGTGCGGGCCGACGCAGCTGGTGCCGCAGAGCCACTACGCGGGCCGCCGCCCGACGGTCCAGGACCGCCCGCACTTCGACGGCAACGGGCCGGTGTCGATCCTGGCCGAGCCGGGCGACGCCTACATCTTCAACAACCAGGTCTGGCACCGCGGCGCGCCCAACGCCTCGGACCGCCGCCGGCTGCTCGGCGGAGCCACCTACAGCAAGCGCTACGTCGCGCAGCGCTTCTACCCGTTCATCGACTACCACATGCCCGAGCACGTATGGGAGGGAGCCGGCCCGCGGCTGCAGCGGATGCTCGGCCGCCACAAGTCCGGCTCCTACGGCTGAGCGCTCCGGGCAGCCTCTGATGCAACGATGAGATAAGGGCGTGCCTCCGCTCGCCGTCGGCATCGTCCTGTTCTCGACGATCCTGCACGCCGGCTGGAACCTGGTCGCCAAGCAGCGCAGCGACTCGTGGGCGACGTTCCTGCAGATCCTGTTCACGATCAGCATCCCGGCCGTCCTCATAGCTGCCTGGGCCGAGCTGTTCATGAGGGGCATCCTGCCCCTTGTATGGCCGTTCCTGCTGGGGGCGAGCTGCTCGCAGGCGGTCTACTTCCTGGGGCTGACCCTGGGCTACCGCGCGGGCGACCTGGGGGTCGTATACCCGGTGACGAGGGCGCTGCCGGTGCTGTTCCTGGGCGGGTTCGACCTGGTCCGGAGCCTGTCGCCGAGCGTGTTGGGGTGGCTGGGGCTTGCCCTGGTGGCGGCGGGATGCCTGGTCATTTCGTCGGCCGGCAGTCCGCGCCGCGCAGGCGAGGCAGGCGTGCGGAGGCCCCGCATGCTGCATGCCACGATCGGGTGGGCGGTGGTCGGCGCAGTCGGTACCGTCGGCTACACCGCGTTCGACAAGCTGGCGGCGGAGGCGCTGACCCGCGCGTACGGCGGCGGGCTGATCGACGCGATCCAGTACGGCCTCTGGGAGTTCATCCTCACCACCGTCCTGTACCCGCCGCTGTTGGTGATGGCCATGCGGGCGAGTGCCCGCAGGCGCGCGGGGGCGGATTCGGGCGCACCCGCATCGTGGCGGTCATGGCGCACGTACCTCGGCGACTGGCGCATCGCCGCGGTCGGACTCAGCATGTTCGCGGCCTATGCGCTGGTGCTCTGGGCCTACCAGCTCTCCGAGCGCGCCAGCTACGTGGTGGCGCTGCGCCAGTTCAGCATCGTCCTGGGCGTGGTCGCCGCCGCGATCCTGATGCGGGAGCGGGCGCCGGTGGTGCGCATCGGCGCGGCGGTCGTGATCGTGGCCGGCATCGCCCTGGTGTCGGTGGCGCCGTAGCGGCGGCGCGCACGGTGCAGGGGCCGGTCAGCCGATCAGCAGGGACTCGGCGCCGTCGATCCACACCTCGGTGCCGGTGATGTGGCGTGCGTCGTCGGAGGCCAGGAACGCCACCAGCTTGCCGATCTGTGCCGGGTCGCCGGCCTTGCCGCCGGTCAACGGGATGGATCCGCGCGGGTAGTCGGAGCGATCCGCCCGCATCTCGATGCCGTCGATGTTCCGCGGGAAGGTGTTTTCGTCGATCTCGGACTCGAACCAGCCGGGGCAGACGGCGTTGACCCGGACACGCGCCGGCCCCAGTTCCACCGCCAGCTTCTTGGCGAAGGTGACCTGCGCCGCCTTGGAGGCGGAATACACCGACGAGCCGGTGACGCTGAACATGCGCGTCCCCTGCACGGAGGAGCAGATCGCGATCGAGCCGCCCGCGCGCTTGAGATGCGGAACCGCGTACTTGACGGTGAGGAAGGTGCCCTTGAGGTTGATGTCGATGGTGGCGTCCCACTCCTGTGGGGTGATCTCCTCGACCGGCGCCCACACGCCGTTGATGCCGGCGTTCGCGAACACGATGTCCAGCCGCCCGCAGGCGGCGACCAGCGCGTCGACCGCCGCCGCCATCTGATCGGCCTGCGAGACGTCCGCGGTCAGCGCGAGCGCCTGTCCTCCGTCCGCCTCGATCTCCGCCACGGTCTGCTCGATCTGGCTGGTCGTGCGGGAGAGCACGCCCACGCTCGCGCCCTCACGGGCCAGCTCCAGGGCGGCGGCCTTGCCGATACCGGAGCCGGCGCCGGTCACCAGCGCGGCCTGTCCTTCGAACTTCATCTATCACCCTCCTGCGCCATCGACATGGATGCGGTCTGACTGGCCATGAATATAGACTATGCGAAACATGATGGACCGCCTGGGCAGGGCCCCGCCGCGATGCAGCGCAGTGAAGACGTGATCGGGCTCAGCCTGACGCCAGGCGAGGGCGCGTGGTTGGAGGCATACCGAAGCTCGCTCCGGCAGCGCCATCCGGGCAGCGTCGTGCGTATGCTCGTGTACGGGTCGAAGGCTCGTGGAGACGCCCATCCGGACAGCGACCTGGACGTCCTGATCATCGTCCGGAACGACGCGACTCATCTCAAGCGTGCTCTGCGCAGAGTCGGCTACGATCTGGCGGCGACATCGGATGCCGTGCCCTCAATCATGGCGTATACGCTCGACGAGTGGAACGAACGGAGCGCGCGGGGGTATCCGTTCCAGTGTGCCGTCGAGCGCGACGGTGTGTCGGTTCTGTGAATCGAGGCCTCGTCGTCGGCGAGTGGGTTCGGGCGCAGCAGACGCTGCGTGCAGCGGAGCTTCTCGTCCGGGAAGGCTTTCCCGAGGATGCAGTGTCGAGGACGTACTACTCGATTCTGCACGCTGCGCGTGCCGCGCTATGCGTGTGTGGCGTCGTGACCGAAAGCCACGCCGGTGCGCGCCGAATGTTTGGCAAACACCTGGTTCTTTCGGGAGCCATCGAGCGTGAGTGGGCGAGGTATCTGGGCGAGAGCCTGGATGATCGCCTCGCCGCAGATTACGACATTGGAACCTCTTGCTCGGTAGAGCAAGCACGAGAAGAGTGCACAAGAGCCGGGGAGTTCTTGTCGCGGATTCGGCGTTATCTCATCGACAACGGCTTGACCGAGAGCGAGCTGGATACCGCATGAGATCGCCTCATCATCATGAACGGCCACACACACCGCTGCCGATAGGAGGTTGAGACGAACATGAAACGCATCGCCATCGGGCAGGTCCGGCAGGAGACCAATTCCTTCAATCCCGTGCTCACCGAGCGCTCTCACTTCGAGGACTACGGACTGGTCACGGGCGCCGACATCGTCGAGCGCTACGGCGACGTCGGCGAGCTGTCCGGGTTCACGGAGCTGCCGAAGATCCTCGGCAGCCCGGTGGAGTGGGTCGGCCTGTGCCGGGCGGTCACCTGGTCGGGCGGGCCTCTGGCCGCCGGGCTACTGGCGGAGCTGATCGAGATGGCCGTGCAGCCGCTGCGCGCGGGCGCGGTGGACGGGGTGCTGCTCTCCCTGCACGGGGCGCAGTCGGCGGTCGACGACCCCGACGTGTCGGGCCGCGTGCTGGAGGCGATCCGCGCGGCGGTCGGTCCCGGGACGCCGCTGGTGGCAACCCTGGACCTGCACGCCAACCTGACGCCGCTGATGGTGCGCTCGGCGGACGTGCTGGTCGGCTACCACACCCATCCGCACGTCGACGAGGACACCACCGGCGCACGCGCCGCCGTGGTGCTGGCGCGCCTCCTGGAAACGGCCGAGCGGCCGGCGGTGAGCGCCTGGAAGATGCCGATGGTCCACAACGGCGACGGCCGCTCCACCGACCGCGGCATCCAGCGCGACCTGTGGCGCCGCATCGTGGCGGCCGAGGGGGCGGACGACGTCGCCTCCATGGGGCTGTACCCCGTGCAGCCGTGGCTCGACGCGCCGCACCTGGGCTGGACCTTCTACCAGGCGTACTGGGGCGCCGAGCCGCCGATGGATCCGCAGGCGGTCGCGCGGGAATGCTGGGCGACGCGCGCCTACTCGGAGGCGGAGCGGTTCGTCACCCCCGACCGGCTGGTGGTGGCGGCGCGGGCTATCGACGGCGGGCCGGTGGCGGTGTCGGAGTTCCACGACTCCACCAACAGCGGCGCGCCCGGCGATAGCACACGCCTGCTGGCCGCCCTGCTGGCCGATCCGGTAGGCGAGGGGGGCGCGCTGGCCTTCTGCGTGGACCCGGAGTCGGTCGACCGCTCCACGCGAGCGGGCGTCGGCGCCACGGTGGACCTCAAACTGGGCGGCAAGCGTGACCCGTACTCGGAGCCGCTGACGGTGACCGCGCGCGTTGAGAGGCTGGGCACGCTGGCCTACCGGCTGAGCGGCCACGGCGGCCACAACTTCCCGGTCGACATGGGGCGCATGGCGCGCATCCGTGCCGGCGAGCTCACCGTCGTGCTGGTGGAGAAGAGCGGCCCCGGCAGCTCGCCGCTCCTCTACGAGGCGGCGGGCGCCGATCCGCGGGACTTCAAGATCGTGCTCGCCAAGAGCCCGGAGGGATTCCGCAACGACTACGAGCCGTTCGCCGCCGGCATCCTGTTCTGCGCCGCACCCGGCTCCGCGTCACCGTACCTGGAGGAGTTCCGGTTCACGCAGATCACCCGGCCGCTCTACCCGTGGGACGACCTGACCGGCATGGAGCAGGCCGGCTGGGCCGGTCCCATGGACGTGCAGGGCAGGTCCTGATCGAGCTCTGACAGCCGCCATGCGCCTGATCATCAGGCCGCGAGTGCGCCGGCAAGACCACGCTCCGAATCGTCAGGCGAGCTGGAGGACGCGCCAGCGGTCGTAGTAGGGGAGCAGGATCTCGGGCAGGTTGGCGCGGACGTCGTCGCGCAGCCGCCAGCGCAGGCGCTCGTCGACCGGTTGCGGCTTCGCATCCGGGTCATGCACGCTCCAGCCGGCGGATACGGTCAGCCGCTCCGTGTCTCTGCGGTTGAGCCCACGGTGGATGGTGTCGCCCGACCAGAAGACGGCCTGGCCCGCCTTGAGCCTGATGCTGTGCTGGCCGGGGATGTCGTCGTGACGTGTCTCCAGCAGGCAGCGCCGTTCGTGCGGCGTCCGGTAGCGGCAGTGGCTGCCGGGCACGAGCTGCAGGCTCTCGTCGTCGACAGTGGCGAGGTGCCAGCGCCAGGTCGTGCGGGGCTTGCCCAGCACCGCCATCTCGGCGTCGTAGTCCAGGTCGCGTTCCTGCTTGCCCCAGTCTCGATGCCAGCCGATCGAGTAGTGGGAGTGGTAGGGGTTGGTGAAGATCAGGATCGACCCCATGGTCAGGTCGGTGCCGATGAAGTGGTGGACGTAGTCCATGGCCGGACCGGACACCAGGTATTCGCCGAACACCGGCTCATCGAACTCCGGCGCCAGCAGGCCGCGGATGGCCCAAGGCTCGGTGTTCTGCTCGGTGGCCCAGTGGGTATAGACGTCGACCTGTCCTGACCGGACCTTGTGCTTGACGCGGCGCGCCGCGGCGGCGAGCTCGTCGAACATGCCGGGCTCGACGGCGTCATCGGCGATAAAGTAGCCGTCGGTCTCGAACTGTTCGGCCTGCTGGCGGGTGGGCACGGGAGCCTCCTCCGGCAACGCTACCACACCGGCTGACGACGCACGCGCCCGTCGTGCTCAGGCTCAGGGTACCGCGCGGGCGATGGAGGCGGCGACCTCGTCGATCAAGCGCCGCAGAGCGGCGCCGGGCAGATCGGCGATGTCGTTGCGCGGATGGTCCGTCGCGAGGCGCGACTCCGAGATGATCCGTCGGGCCTGATTCTTGGTCAGCGCCTTTCCCCGTTTCCTGCACCACGTGATGAGCGATTCCCGCCACGCGGTGAGCAGGCGGGACCGGGGCCGGGCGAGGATCCCGTGCAGCACGTGGATGAGCGCGTCATCCTCGCCACCCGGAGGCTTGCGCTTCAGGAAGACCGTGCCCACGTTCCCCTCCTGGAGCCGGTCGGCAACCTCAAATCGGCTTTCGATGAGGCGGCGCAGGGAATTCGGGTGCGCGAACAGGTCCGCCACCGCCCTCTGCATCGCGCAGACCGCGAGGTCCTCCGCCTGGGAGCGCAGGCAGAGCCGGACCAGGTAATCCGCGTGGTCGGGAAAGAGGCTGGCGATGACCGCGTGCCGGCAACGCTCGAGGGTGGCGGTGGACAGATAGGCTCCCAGAGGCATCCGCTCGGCGGCCGGAACCGAGGCCAACGGTCCCTGGTCGGCGCCGACGGTCACCGCGTGCCCTGGGGCGGCGAATCCGATCAGCCGCTCGGTCACGGAATCGGGAATATTCCCCGTCGACGACTCCTTGGCCGCGTGTCCACTGGAGTAGATGCTCGCCGTCCCGGTCCAGCGCTTCGCGGCGGCGCTGCTGCGCCGCGTCGGCCGCAGCACGTACAGATCGCTGCGGTTTCCCAGCGCGGGCGCATGCCGGTATTCGTTGAATCCCGGCTCGACGGCTTCGACGACCAGGCGGAGCTCTCCGATCGCGGCCTGGACCTTGAGCGCGAGCGCTGCCTGCTGCTCGCCGACTCCGTAGGCGGCGCAGATCCGTGAGAAGGCACGTTCGTTCAGAGCCTGGATGCCGCGCAGGAGAAAGAGCTTCATGCCGGCCGGGGTGTACGGCGGATCGGTGAAGACCAGGTCGAACCGGGCCGTGAGGCTGCGCGGAAGCTCCAGCCGCAGGTCGGCGAAGAAGATCTCGATCGGCCAGCCGTGCCGCCGGCGGACGTCACCGACGAACTCCAGCACTCGCTCGTCCACGTCAGCCACGGCGATGTCGGCGCCGGGCGCGAGACGGGCGAGGGCGAGCGAGGTCAGGTCGTGGTCGCCCAGCAGCAGCACCGACGCGCCGGTCAGGTCGAACCGCTGCGACAGGAACAGCGCCCGCTTCACCACGGTCACCGCGGTGGCGGCCACCTGGTCAAGGTGCCGGCTCGGGCCGGGACGTCCCGTCAGGTCGGCGACCACCTCGGGCAGCAGCGGGTGCCGGTGCGCCGCTTCGTACCAGGGGTCGCGGCGGTCAGGCGGCGGGCCGAACGCCGCCACGGCCGCGTCCCGAGCCCCGTCCGTGAGGCGAACACGATCATGGTGGCGGCAGAGAAACGGTTGCAGGTGGTCGAGTATCTCCGTGACGGCCCGATGGGAGAGGCGGCACCGGGCGATCAGCTCATCGGGCGTTACCGCGTTCCCGAGCTCGTGGACCACCGCCCGAACGCGGCCGAACTCCAGTCCCCATCGGCCGCGGAGCTGCGTGCAAGCCTCCTGGAGACCGTTCATCGATCGATCACAACCGCCGCGGGGGGCGATCCCGGTCAGGAGTCGTCCGGCGGCGTGTCCAGGCCGGCAGGACGGATCCCCGCCCCGGGGCGAGCGGACTCGAATGCGGCGGAGGCGGCGAGCACGCTCATCTCGTCCTGCATGGCTCCGACGATCTGCAGGCCGATCGGCATCCCTTCGGCGTCGAAGCCGCACGGCACGGTGGCGGCGGGGTTGCCGGACAGGTTGAACAGGTACGTGAACGGGGTGAAGCCGAAACGGCCGTGCACGACCGGCTCGCCCCCGATCGTCTGCGGATACTCGCCGATCGGAAACGCCGTGGTGGCGGTCGTGGGCGTCAGCAACAGGTCGTGTCCGGAGAAGAACCGGGCGGCGTACGCCTTGTAGCGGCCGATCTTGTTCATGCAGGTCAGGTAGTCGAGCGCCTGCGCGCGCCGGCCCTGCTCCAAGTCCTCCGTGAAGTAATCGGTGAGCTGCGCGGCCCGCTCCGGGTCGTGGAGCTGCGGGCTCCAGCGCCCGTACGCCCGGATGCAGAACATGTCCATGAAGGTGCGGAAGATCGCCTCGTGTCCGTCCGGGGCGTACTCGACCTCCTCGACCCGGGCTCCGAGCTCCTCGAAGACGCGCGCGGCGGCGTTCACCGCCGCCCGGACCTCGGGATCGCAGCCGGCGCCGCCCAGGCCGCTGGTGTCGAGCCCGATGCGCAGTCCGGCCACTCCGCGCGGCAACGCCTCCGTGAAGTCCGGCGGCTCCTCCGGAAGCGTCCCGAACTCGGCGTCGTCGGCCGGCCCGGCCAGCGCGTTCAGGAAGATCGCCGCGTCGCGGACGTCCCAGGTCATCGGCCCGACCGACGAGTTGTTGAAGACGCTGTAGGAGTGCTCGTCCACGTGCTTGCGCGGCACGCGCCCCTGCGTCGCCTTGATGCCGTAGATCCCGGACAGCGAGCCGGGGATACGGATCGAGCCGCCGCCGTCCGAGCCCTGGGCGATCGCGGTGATGCCGGCGGCCACCGCCACCGCCGCGCCGCCGCTGGAGCCTCCGGGCGTGCGCGCGGGGTTCCAGGGGTTGCGCGCGGGGCCGGTCACCCGGTTCTCGGTGGTGCCGTTGTGGCCGTGCTCGGGGGTGTTGGTCTTGCCGACGATGATGCCGCCGGCCGCGCGCACGCGGTCGGTGCACATCGCGCTCGATGTTGCGATCCCGTCGTCGACGAGCGAGCCTTGCGAGAGCCGGAAACCCTCGACCGCTTCCAGGTCCTTGATCGGCACCGGTATGCCGTGCAGGGGGCCCAGATCGCGGCCGTCCATGACCGCCTGCTCGGCGGCGCGGGCCTCGTCCATGGCGTGGTCGGCCATGACCGTGACGAACCCGCCGAGCGACCCGTCGAGCCGCTCGATGCGGTCGAGCGTGAACTGCATCAGCTCGACCGGCGACAATCGGCGCGTGCCGAACAGGCCGCGCAGGACGTGCGCGGGAGTGTAGGCGAGATCAGGGCTGGACGCTGGCATGGGACATGGACCTCCGAATCGCGGGTTGACCGGCCGGCTCTGTCGACGGGGGTTTCCCGCAAGCCGCCGTTATGCATTATCATGCACCATGGTAGGGCTTACCCGCGGAGCGTCTGTCGTCCTGCCATAACGCGCTCCGGAAAAAGGTTGTAGTACAGTCGGTCGAAATCGAATCATGAGTTTCTCCAGCGTCCCGCCCTCTCAGGGTTTGTACGACCCGGCGTATGAGCACGACGCCTGCGGGGTCGGTTTCGTCGTCGACGTGCACGGCCGCCGATCGCGCCGGCTGCTCGACAATGCCCTGGAGGTGCTGACCAACCTCAACCACCGTGGCGCCCTGGGCTGCGACCCGAACACCGGGGACGGCGCCGGCGTGCTGATCCAGGTCCCGCACGCGGCGCTCACGATCCTGGCGCGCGAGTCGGGGGTGGAGCTTCCCGGCGCCGGGGAGTACGGCGTCGGCATGTGCTTCCTGCCCACCGACGCCGGTCTTCGGGTGCGGATTCACCGCGTCGTCGCGGAGGTGGTCGCCGAGCAGGGGCAGACGCTGCTGGGCTGGCGCGACGTGGCGACCGACGGGTCGCGTCTGGGCCGCGCGGCGCGGGAGCAGCAGCCGCACGTCAGTCAGGTGTTCATCGCCCGCGGCCGGGGCATGGACGATGACGACGCCTTCGAGCGGCGTCTGTACGTGATCCGCAAGCTGGTCGAGAACCGGGTGCGGGCGCGCGTCCCAGAGGCCGTGGGCTGCTTCTACATCGCCAGCCTTTCGCACCGCACCATCGTCTTCAAGGGCATGCTCACCGCCTTGCAACTCCGCCCGTTCTACCCGGAGCTCGAGCATCCGGCGATCGAGACGGCGATCGCGCTGGTGCACTCCCGCTTCTCGACCAACACCTTCCCGAGTTGGGACCGGGCGCATCCGTACCGCTACCTCATGCACAACGGCGAGATCAACACCCTGCAGGGCAACGAGAACTGGATGCGCGCCCGCGAGCCGCTGCTGCGCTCGGAGCTGTTCGGCGACGACCTGGCCGCCACGCTGCCGGTGATCGAGCCGTCGGGCAGCGACACCGCCAAGCTGGACAGCACCTTCGAGCTGATGGTGCTGAGCGGACGTTCGCTGGCGCACGCCTTCATGATGCTGATCCCGGAGCCGTGGGCGAACCACGAAAGCATGAGCGCGGAGAAGCGGGCGTTCTACGAGTACCACTCCTGCCTGATGGA
Source organism: Spirochaetaceae bacterium (assembly GCA_028820215.1). The sequence continues at coordinate 60,291 of JAPPKD010000266.1, forward strand.
GACCTGGGACGGACCGGCGTCGATCGCGTTCACCGACGGCCGGCAAGTCGGCGCGGTGCTGGACCGTAACGGACTGCGGCCGTCCCGGTACTGCGTGACCAGGAGCGGCCTGGTGGTGCTGGCCTCCGAGGTCGGCGTGCTCGACCTGCCGCCCGACGAGATCGTGCTCAAGGACCGCCTGCGGCCGGGCCGCATGCTGCTGGTCGACACCGAGCAGGGCCGCATCATCGACGACGCCGAACTCAAGGCCGAGATCGCAGGCGCAGAGGACTACGGGCTGTGGCTGCGCGAGCACCTGGTGGACCTCAACGACCTGCCGTCCGGGCAGGAGCCGCCGCGCGTGTCCGGCGCCGATCTGCTGAACAGGCAGCGCGCCTTCGGATACACGTTCGAGGAACTGCGCATGATCCTGGCGCCGATGGCGCGCACCGCCAATGAGCCGATCGGCTCGATGGGCAACGACGCGCCGCCCGCGGCTCTGTCCGACGCGCCCAAGCTGCTCTACAACTACTTCAAGCAGCTCTTCGCGCAGGTCACCAATCCCCCGATCGACGCCATCCGCGAGGAGCTGATCACCGACACGATCACCACCACGGGACCGGAAGGGAACCTCCTTGAGGCGCGGCCGGATAGCTGCCGGCAGATCCGCCTGGGCAACCCCGTACTGTCCATGGAGGACCTGGAGCGGCTGCGGGCGCTGGACGGCGCCAACGGACACCGCTCCGTCACCGTCCCGATGCTGTTCTCGCCCGAAGGCGGCGGCAGTGCGCTCTCAGAAGCGCTCGAAGGCATGTTCCGGCAGGCCGACGCCGCCGTCGCCGCGGGAGCGACGATGATCATCCTCTCCGACCGGGGCGTGGACGCGAAGCACGCGCCGATCCCGGCCCTGCTCGCCACCTCGGCCGTCCACCACCACCTGATCCGCGCCGGCACGCGCACCCTGGTGGGGCTCGTGGTCGAATCGGGCGAGCCGCGCGAGGTGCATCACATGGCCGTGCTGCTCGGCTACGGCGCCAGCGCCATCTGTCCCTACCTGGCCTACGAGAGCATCGATGCCGGCATCGACGAGGGGCTGTTCATCGATCCGGAGGAGGACGGCGGCAACGGGAATGGCACGGGTAATGGTGCAGGCGGCGGACACGCGCCGGCCGGCAACGGCGCGGGCGTCCATGACGAGGAGTTCCACCGCAGCGCCCGCTACAACTACCGCAAGGCGCTGTTGAAGGGCATCGTCAAGGTCATCTCCAAGATGGGGATCTCGACCATCCAGGGCTACCAGGGAGCGCAGGTGTTCGAGTCGGTGGGCATCTGCCGCGACGTGGTGGACCGTTACTTCACCGGCACGGCGGCGCGCCTGTCCGGCGTGAGCCTGGAGGAGATCGCGGCCGAGTCCGCGGCCCGCCACCTGCGCGGCTACGCCGAACGGAACGGCGGCAACGGCGCCCTGGAGGTGGGCGGCGACATCCAGTGGCGGGACGACGGCGAGTACCACCTCAACAATCCACAGACCATCCACAAGCTGCAGCGCGCCTGCCAGACCGCGGACTATGGCGTCTTCAAGGAGTACAGCGCGCAGGTGGACGCCCAGCAGGAGAAGCTGGCGACCCTCCGCGGCCTGCTGTCGTTCGAATCGCCGGGAGCGGCCGTGCCGCTGGACGAAGTGGAGCCCGCCGCCCAGATCGTCAAGCGCTTCAAGACCGGCGCGATGTCCTACGGGTCGATCAGCAAGGAGGCGCACGAGACGCTGGCGATCGCCATGAACCGGATCGGGGGCAAGAGCAACACCGGAGAGGGGGGCGAGGACCCGGCGCGCTACGTGCCCGACGCCAACGGCGACTCCCGCTCAAGCGCCATCAAGCAGGTGGCCTCGGCCCGCTTCGGGGTGACCAGCGAATACCTGGTCAACTCCAAGGAGCTGCAGATCAAGATGGCGCAGGGCGCCAAGCCGGGCGAGGGCGGGCAACTCCCGGGATACAAGGTGTACCCGTGGATCGCCGAGGTCCGCCACTCGACCCCGGGCGTCGGGCTGATCTCGCCGCCGCCGCACCACGACATCTACTCGATCGAAGACTTGGCCGAGCTCATCCACGACCTCAAGAACGCGAACAGCGACGCGCGCATCAACGTGAAGCTGGTCTCCGAGGTCGGCGTCGGCACGGTCGCGGCGGGTGTGGCCAAGGCGCACGCCGACGTGGTGCTCATCTCCGGCGGGGAGGGCGGCACCGGCGCCTCGCCCGTGACCAGCATCAAGCACGCGGGGCTGCCGTGGGAGCTCGGCATCGCCGAGACGCACCAGACCCTGCTGCTGAACGATCTGCGCAGCCGCATCGTCGTGGAGGCCGACGGCCAGCTCAAGACCGGGCGCGACGTCGTGATCGCGGCGCTGCTCGGGGCCGAGGAGTTCGGCTTCGCCACCGCGCCCATCATCGTCATGGGCTGCATCATGATGCGCGTCTGCCACCTGAACACCTGCCCGGTCGGCGTCGCTACCCAGGACCCGGACCTGCGCGAGAAGTTCACGGGCGACCCCGCGCACGTGGTCAACTTCATGCACTTCGTCGCCGAGGAGGCGCGCGAGCTTATGGCGTCGCTCGGCTTCCGCACCTTCAACGAGATGGTGGGGCGCGTGGACTGCCTGGAGCCACGGCGGGCCATCGGCCATTGGAAGGCCCAGGGCATCGACCTCACCCCGCTGCTGCACCGGCCGGAGGTGGACGAGTCGGTCGGCACCTACTGCCGGATCGCACAGGACCACGGCCTGGAGAAGGCGCTGGACAACACCGCGCTGCGCGACTTGGTACTGCCCCGGCTGGACCGGGGCGAGCAGGTGACCGAGTCGTTGCCGATCACCAACTCGGACCGCGTGGTCGGGACCATCATCGGCAGCGAGATCACCCGCCGCCACGGCGCGGAGGGGCTGCCGGAGGACACGGTCACCCTGGCGTTCAACGGCTCGGCCGGCCAGAGCTTCGGCGCCTTCATTCCGCGCGGGATGACGCTGGTCCTGGCCGGCGACTCCAACGACTACATCGGCAAGGGGCTGTCCGGGGGCAAGATCATCGTCAAGTCGCCGCCGGGCAGCACGTTCGCACCGGAAGAGAACATCATCGTGGGCAACGTCGCCTTCTACGGCGCCACCAGCGGCGAGGCGTATGTGTCCGGCGTCGCCGGCGAGCGCTTCTGCGTCCGCAACAGCGGCGCGTCCGCGGTGGTGGAGGGCGTCGGAGACCACGGCTGCGAGTACATGACCGGCGGCCGGGTCGCCGTGCTGGGGGCCACCGGGCGCAACTTCGCCGCCGGCATGAGCGGCGGCATCGCCTACGTGCTGGACATCGACGGCGAATTCCGCCTGAACTGCAACACGGAGATGGCCGACGTGCTGGCGCTGGAGGAAGAGGCGGATGTCGAGGAGTTGCGCGGGATGGTGGAGCGCCACCTGCGCTACACCGGCAGTCCGCGCGCCGCGCAGGTCCTGGACGGCTGGGCGGAGATGATCCCCCGCTTCGTCAAGATCTATCCTCGCGACTATCGGCGCATGCACGAGGCGGTGGCGCGGGTGCAGCGGGAAGGCCTGACCGGCGAAGCGGCGGTCATGGCCGCCTTCGAAGAGAACGCCCACGACGTGGCGGCCCGCATCTCGGGGAACTGACCGCGCCTGCCGCGGTCGCACGAAACCATGGGAAAACCGACAGGGTTCAAGGAAGTAGAGCGTCACCTGCCGCCGGACCGCGCCCCCGCGGAGCGCATCGGCGACTGGCTGGACTTCCACGGCCACGCCCCGGAGGAGCAGCTCCGCTCGCAAGCGTCGCGCTGCATGGACTGCGGGACGCCGTTCTGCCACACCGGCGCCGGCCGCGCCGACACCCGGCAGACGGTGGGTTGCCCGCTGACCAACCTGATCCCGGAGTGGAACGACCTGGTCTACCGCGGGCTGTGGCACGACGCCCTGCACCGGCTGCACAAGACCAACAACTTCCCGGAGTTCACCGGCAAGGTGTGCCCGGCGCCGTGCGAGTCGGCCTGCGTGCTGGCGATCATCGAGCCGGCCGTCACCATCAAGAACACCGAGTGGTCGATCATCGAGCGCGGCTTCGAGGAGGGGTGGGTGCGCCCCCAGCCGCCGGCGGTCCGCACCGGCAAACGGGTGGCGGTGGTCGGCTCGGGACCCGCCGGGCTCGCCTGCGCGGACCAGCTCAACAAGGCCGGCCACCGGGTGACCGTCTACGAACGCGCCGACCGCATCGGCGGCCTGCTCATGTACGGGATCCCCAACATGAAGCTGGAGAAGCACCTGGTCGACCGGCGCGTGCAGCTCATGCGTGACGAGGGGGTGGCGTTCCGCACCGGCGTGGAGGTGGGCCGGAACCTGTCCGGGGCCGACTTGCGTACGCAAAGCGACGCGGTCGTGCTCTGCTGCGGCGCCACCAATCCGCGCGACCTGCCCATCCCCGGCCGCGAGCTCGACGGCGTCCACCAGGCGATGGAGTACCTGACGGTCAACACCAAGTGGCTGCTGGACGGCGAGCAGGGGCGGCCGCGCATCGACGCCGCCGGCAAGGACGTGCTGGTGATCGGCGGCGGCGACACGGGCACCGACTGCGTGGGCACGGCCATGCGCCAGGGCTGCACCTCCATGACGCAGATCGAGATCGTGCCGGAGTTCCCGCCTGAGCTGCCCTGGCCGGAGTTCGGCCGCACCTCGACGCCCGACTACGGGCAGGAGGAGGCGGCGGCCGCCTTCGGCACCGAGCCGCGCCGCTACAGCGTCACGGCGCAGCGCTTCACCGGCGACGCGGACGGCCGCGTGCAGCAGGTCCACCTGGTGGACGTGGAGTGGAGCCAGGGCAAGCCGACCCCGGTCCCCGGCAGTGAGCGGGCGATCCCCGCCGGCCTGGTGCTGCTTTCGATGGGCTTCCTGGGGCCGGAGAGCCCCTTGCTGGACGAGCTTCGCATCGACCGCGACGACCGCTCCAACGCCGCCGCCGAGTACGGCCGCTTCACCACCAACGTGGACGGCGTGTTCGCCGCCGGCGACGTGCGCCGCGGCGCCAGCCTGGTCGTGTGGGCGATCATGGAGGGTCGCGGCGCCGCCCGCGAGTGCGACCGCTACCTGATGGGCTCCACCCTGCTGCCGTAGTCGCATCACCGAGGCGCTGCCGGAGTTGCCCCCGGTCGGCTGACCCGGAGCGCGGTGGGCCGAGCGCCGCCTCAGAGTCCGGCCTGACGGGCCGCGGTTTCGGTGTGGCGGCGGAACTCGTCGAAGGAGCAGCTTCCGTACGACTGTGGGCAGGCGAAGGTCTGTTTCGTGCGCAGAAGGTGCGCGCGCGACTCGTTGAGGCCCAGGTCGCGGGCGATGAACTGCCCCCAGGTTCCGAGCGCGGCCTTGTGCTCGCCGCTGTACCGGACCAGCGATGCGGCGTAGCTCGTCGGGTACACCTGCAGGAAGTGCGGGGTGGCGTTCAGCCACGACCCGGTGCCGATGCGGGTGACGTGCGGGGCCCTTGTCTCGACGTCGGAGGAAAGCTCCAGCATCCACGCCGCCAGCCGCCGGCGGTCGCCGAAGGGCGAGTCGGGGGGCACGTGGTTCTGGATGTGGATCTCGGCCACGTCATCCCGGGGCGCGCGCCAGTGCGGGGGAAAAGCCGGCTTGCCGACCGTGTAGCGGAAGCAGCCGAACCAGCGCAGCCTCCGGTGCGCGGCGAGCATCGCGTGGTGTCCGCCGCCTCCCAACTCGCGATCCTCCGCCGCTTCCTCGGCCAGATACCACGGTTCGAGCGCCTCCATCGCCTCCTTCACGAAGGACGCGGCGTCCTCGCGCGTCGCGTAGCGGGCGGCGATCCCGATTGTCAGCGCCGAGAACTCGCTCCAGAGCGGATTCGTGACGGCCTGCGGATTCTGCGGCACCGCCCGCGCCCGCCACGGCAGGAACCGCCAGATCATCGTCCAGTCGAACAGCCCCGACTCCAGGCTCCTGATGCCCATCTGTCCCATCTGGAACACGTGCCAGAGGCAGAGCGCGGTGATGTCGCGCTTCAGGCGGTGCAGCCGCTGCCGGGTCGCCTCGTCGTGGTGATAAGACCAGCTATAGATCACCGGGACCACGGTACACTATCCGGCCGGCACGCGATGCGGGTTGCAATGTGGCGATGCTGTCGCCACATTGAGTCTCAAAATGGCGTTTGTAGGTAGATTTTTCGACCCTCCCGGGCAGAGCTACTATCTGTTCGGCCCGCGCGGCACCGGCAAGTCGGCCTGGACCAAACGTCACTACCAGGACAGCGTGTGCATCGATCTGCTCCACCCGGCCACCCAGCAGCGCTACCGGGCGCGTCCCGAGCGCCTCTTCGACCTGGTGCACGCTCAGCCTGACGGGCAGGTGATCGTCATCGACGAGGTCCAGCGAGTCCCGGATCTGCTCAGTGCCGTCCATGCCCTCATCGAAGAGCGGCGCGGCTGGCGGTTCGTGCTGACGGGATCCAGCGCGCGCAAGCTCAGGCGCAGCGGCGTCGATCTCATGGCCGGCCGGGCCGTGGTGCGGACCATGCATCCCTTCATGGCGGCGGAGCTGGAAGCCTCGTTCGATCTGCCGGCAGCGCTGCAGCGCGGCATGCTCCCGCTGGTGCTCGGTGCCGACGATCCCGTCGACACGTTGCAGAGCTACGTCGCCGTCTACGTGCGCGAAGAGGTGCAGATGGAGGGGCTGGTGCGCGATCTGGACGGGTTCTCCCGGTTCCTGGAGGCCGTCTCGTTCTCGCACGCACAGCTCCTGAACGTCAGCAACATCGCCCGCGACAGCGAGGTGAGCCGCAAGACCGCGGAGGGCCACCTGGGCGTTCTGGAGGACCTCCTGCTGAACTTTCGTGTGCCGGTGTTCCGCAAGCGTGCCGCGCGCGCCACGGTTGCCCACGACAAGCTCTACCTGTTCGACTCCGGGGTGTTCCGCTCGCTGCGTCCGTCCGGACCGCTCGATCGGCCCGAGGAGATCGCGGGAGCCGCGCTGGAAGGGCTGGTGGCCCAGCACCTGCGGGCCTGGCTCGCCTACCGCGGTGGTGGCGATCGCCTGTTCTACTGGCGCACGCGGGCCGGAGCCGAGGTGGACTTCGTCCTCTATGGACCGGCTCAATTCACGGCCATCGAGGTGAAGCACAGCGCCACCGTGCGGAGTTCCGATCTGCGCTCGCTGCGCTCGTTCCACGCCGACTACCCGGAGGCGGACCGCCTGCTGCTCCATCTGGGTGAGGAGGAGTTGTCCATCGACGGCGTCCTGTGCCTGCCGTGCGACCGCTTCCTCCGCCGGCTGCATCCGCGAGACGCGCTGTCATCGCGCGACTACACTCGCCCCCGATGAGATTCAGCGCGCAACAGATCGAGCGTTTCCGCCGCGACGGATTCCTGACCGTGCCCGGCTTCTACGGCGCGGACGAAGTCGCCGCGCTGCAGGCCGAGGTGGAGCGCTTCAAGCGCGAGGGGCTGGTGCGCAACGTCGCCACGGACGGGGACGGCACGACCCACTCGACCACCAAGGCCAACCTCCAGCTCATCCCGCTGTTCGACAAGAGCGACCTGGTCCGGGCGCTGCCGTTCGACGCGAAGGTGGTGGAGGCCGTGGGCCAACTGATCGGCGACCCGTTCCTGCTGCACCTGGACCAGATGTTCCTCAAGCCGGCCCGCCACGGCGTCGGTACGGCCTGGCACCAGGACAACGCCTACTTCAGGATCGCCGATCCCCTGCGCGGCACGGCGATGTGGATCGCCATCCACGACGCCACGCTCGCCAACGGCACCCTGCACCTGATCCCCGGCAGCCATCGCGAGCGCTACGAGCACCGCCGCGACCTCGACTCCGACCACCACATCCGCGCCTGGCCGCCCGAGGAACGGGCCGCGCCGATCGAGCTGGAAGCGGGCGGCGTCGCCTTCTTCTGCTACGGCACCGCCCACTGCACCCGTGCCAACACCACCGACCGCGAACGGGCCGGCATGGCGTTCCACTTCCTGCACGCCGACTACGCGGCCCCGGACCTTGTAGAGGGCGACCGCCGCACCCGTCCCTACGTGACCGGCCCCGGCGCCACCGGCGGCCACGCGGAGTACGGCGTCGAGGTCGCAGGCACCTGGGAGCGGGAAGTGGAACGGGTGAACGGCGCGCTGGACCCTGGTTGAGGGGCGACCAAGTCTCCGTAGCGGGGGCCGCTGCGCTCGTGTATCCTCGTCTCGATGTCTGAGCGGTCTCAATCCGTCATTGCCGACGCGCTCGCGTTGCCGCCCCTTGAGCGGGCGGAGGTGATCGATCGGCTCTACCAGAGTCTCCGATCTGAGCGCGAGAGGGAGATCGAGTCGGCCTGGGCCGAGGAATCCGAACGGCGGATTGATGCCTATCTCGCGGGTGAAGCGGACACCGTTCCGTACGAGCAGATCAAGAGACAACTCTCTCAACCGTGACGGTTGAGTTCCTGCCGCAGGCCCGAACAGAGTGGGCCGAAGCCATCTCTTTCTACAACGAGCAGCGCTCCAACCTTGGATACGAGTTCGCCATAGAGGTCGATCGGGCCGTAGATCGGATCCGGCAGCATCCCTACGCTTGGACTCTGATAGCGACACGCACGAGACGCGCGCTCGTCGATCGATTCCCGTACGGCATTCTCTACTATGTTCACGGGGAGTAACTGTTCAGGCGTAGGGTAGTTCGTTCGGCAGATTTCGGCAACGGGTCGCATTGCCTCATCAAAAATCCACACGAACGAAAACCGGTGCCTCATCGAAAGAT
>JAPPKD010000138.1 GCA_028820215.1 Spirochaetaceae bacterium
CCGTGTTTCTCCCATGCCAACGCCGGTCCGACCCGGCCGGTGGGGAAGCTTGACACGGGCGGTTCCGCCGTCCGCGTCCGAGTGGCAAGTACCAAGGCGTCGGTTCGACTCGGCGAGCGACCGTTCGACCAGATCCCGTTTTCCGTCAAGCTTGCCACCTCCCGCGAAAGCGGCGCCCGTTTCCGAGGCTTCAAGTTCGCATCAATTACCGCTATTGCAGCCCATCTCTCCGGAGTTCGAAAGATTGTTGTACCCGAAAGCGGACAGGGATCTTTGGGGCCCGTTCTGCTGCCGCTACACAACACGTGCGCTGACTACCGTAATCATCCCAGCTTCTTCCGACAAATGGAACGCTTCATAGATGCGCTCCTGAGGTACTCACTCGTGTACGACCAGCCCCGACTATGGTACACGAAGGGTGAGACAATTGGGGCCTTTCTCGCTCAATCTGAAATGTCCCGAGAGTCCATACTGAATACGCGGTCCTGCTGGCAGCAGCGCTGGAATGCACGCTTCGCTGGCAAGCTCAGACAGTGCGGTCTGTGCGTAGCTTGTCTGCTGAGGCGGATGAGCATGCACGCAGCCGGCATCACCGAGCCTCCAGACACGTATCTCATCGATGACCTAACCGTTTCTTGTTACAAGCGCGCGGTCTCATTGCATCCTTGTAAGCGGTTGAGTCGCACACTAGTAGAGTACGGTAGCGTCGGTGCGCGACACCTCCAGCGACTGGCTGAAATGGCGCATCTGCCGTATCTTCACGCTCGCCCGCATGTCTTCGAGCTCGCACGAGCCACGGGATTGTCTGAAGCGTGCGTCCGCCAAGCGCTTACGCGGCTGCTGCTACAACACGCGCAGGAATGGTCGCGCTTTATGCGTGCGCAAGGACCACGAAGTTTCATATCGAACTGGACAATGGGAGCTCTAGATGCCCGATCTTAATGAAATCAGTAGCCACGAAATCGGACGACGACTTCGCCTCGCCCGGGAAATAGCCGGCATCCGGCAGGAGACGGCTGCTCAAGTGATAGGTGTCTCTCGCCCGACGTTAGTCTCTATCGAGAAGGGTGCGAGGCGTGTGCGCATTCATGAGATTCGACGTCTTGCGCATCATTACGGCACTTCGGTTAACGCTCTGCTTCGTCGTGAAGCCGTCCATACAGATCTGGTTCCTCGCTTCCGCAAGCTCTGGCAAGCAGCCGATGATCAAACAGCAGAAGCCGTGCAATTGCTGAATAGACTTGTGAAAGCTGAAGTCGAACTCGAAAATATTCTCGGCATCTCTCGACGCATTGCCTACCCGCCGGAGCGTGGGATCAACAGCGGCGACGTGAACGAGCTCGCCGAGCTTCATGCGTCCGAGCTCCGGCGCTGGCTTGGGATCGGTAACGGCCCGGTCGTGGATGTCTTCGGCATGATCGAGTTGGACCTTGGTATTCGGCTCTACCAGCGCCGCCTTTCCTCTCAGTCTAGAGTCGCGGGCCTTTTTGCCTATGACGCAGCAGTGGGTGCGTGCATCCTGTTGAACGCGAATCATCCACTTAGACGGCGGATCCAATCGGCTGTTCACGAGTTGGGACACTTCATCGGTACACGCCAGGCACCCGAGGTGCTCGAAGATACCGAGCGGTTCCTCTCCCGGGAGGAGCGCTACGCAAGCGCCTTCGGGCGGGCCTTCTTGACTCCACGGCAGGGCTTCAAGGAGAGCTTTCGGCAGCTAACGGCCGGTGCTGAGAGGCTCACGCGGCGGCATGTCATCCTACTTGCTCACCGCCACCACATTTCGCGCGAAGCTTGCGTCCGGCGCCTGGAGGAACTAGAGCTGGTCAACAAGGGCGCTTGGGCTTGGTTTGAAGCCAACGGACGGATATCCGATGCACAGGAGCTTGAGGTCCTTGGGGCCGCTTCAGAAACGCGCGATCCGGCCAAGGACGAATCCAACCGGCCGATGTCACACCGAATGAGCCTAATGGCTCATGCAGCTTGGAAGCGGGGCCTCATGTCCGAAGGCCAGCTAGCCGAGATGCTGGATCTGCATCGCGTGGAACTGCGTGAAGTGATCGACCAGATCGAAACTGAGGATAGGGAGACGGATGATCTACTCAAGCTGTATTGACAACGTGGCCTCCCTAGTTCTCGATACGAGCGTCCTAATAAACCTACACGCAAGCGGCGTCGGCGGCGACATTATCGCAGCTTTGCCGCACGATATTCTAGTGCCGCAGGTCGCCGCGGACGAGTTGCAGCGCGAGAGGACCAAGGAGACGGGCCAGCAGCTATTCATTCAGAGGCTGGTCGGGACCCATAAGGCACGGCTCATCGAGATGGATGAACGTGAGCAGATGTTATTCAGTCGCCTTGTCTCTGGGAGTCCCTCTCTTGGTGACGGTGAGGCCGCGACGATTGCCATCGGCGTCTCCCGCGATCGGTTGCCGATCATTGACGAGCGGAAAGGACGGCTACTCGCACAGGTACATCTGGCGGGAAACGAGCCAGGATGGTCTCTGGACCTCTTTCTTGATCCACGGGTCATGGCCACTCTCGGTATCAATGAGGCGGTTGAGGCTCTCTACTTAGCGCTCCGTTACGGTCGAATGCGAATCCACAAGGAGCACTGCGACGGGGTGGTCAAGCTCATCGGGTACAGAAGGGCGCTTGAGTGCAACAGCCTTCCGGGATACAAAGTACGCAGAGGACAATGGGAAGTAGCAGTAGCCGCGGCTTCGGGACAACGGTGCAAGTCGGCCTGAAGACTGCCGGATATTTTCCTGTCGGGTCTCAGAAAAAGGGGCCAGAGACGTGGTGGTTGTCGCGCCAGCGCCTGGGCGACGAGGTGAAGTCTCACGGTAAACTGAGCGGAATGAAGACAAATAGGCGGGGTAGCTGACCCATGAGGCATGGAGAAAGTTACCCCGAAACGAGCACGCGACTGAAAATCCATCTGGAGCTTGACGGCAAGCGCCTGGAGGAACGGAGGCACAGGACAAGGACTACCCGGTGGCCGCGGCCGCGGCGCTGCCCGGGGTGCGGCGGGCGGCTGCTGCGGGGGCACGGGTACGTGTAGCTCTTGGACGACTTCGCGGGGCCGCTGTGGATAAAGTGCTACCGCTGCCCGGTGTGCCGAGCGGTGCAACAACGCTGCGTCCGAGGAGCTGCTTGCGGGGGTTGTGGGCCGCCGTGGTGTCTCATCGTGGTCGGCGTGTCACCCGGATGGTGATTTGTTACCGACGAATGTTAGGGGCATTCATACTTCATACCGGCATAGGAGGGTGTCTGCTGCATCTGGGTGTCATGGGTAGGGCGGCGGCAGGGCGTCAGTGCCCTTAGTTAGTTCCTGTCCGTAAACTCACAACTCGTTTGATGGGCTTGAGTTGAGGCTCGAGAGGGGGCGGACAAAGAAACGGTGTTTCGGCTACCATCGTTGGTGAAGTCCAAAACGACAGCCGAAACACCGGAGGTCAGATGCGCTCCACACGCACCATCCAGCCCAGCGTATTCCAAGCGCCCGTAGTTGTCCATCCCATCGCCGAAGAGCTGGAACGTGCTTCCGGATGGCTCGATCAGCACCCGGATTTGCTCGACGTGGTTGGCCGCTGTGTTGGCGGCTCGGTCGCCTGTGGGCGGCGCGGGCTGACCTGCGAGACGATCCTGCGCTGCGCGGTGCTCAAACACCTGATGGGCTACTCGTACCGGGCGTTGGAGTTCGCGTTGCACGATTCGGCCACCATGCAGCGCTTCGCGCGGGTCGATCCGCACGAGGTGCCGAAAAAGTCGGCGTTGCACGCCGGCATCAAGGCGATCGACGCCGAGGTCTGGAGAAGCATCGACGGCGTGCTGTTGCAGGACGCCAAGCTGCGGGGGGTCGAGTCGGGCACTCAGGTGCGCATCGACTCCACGGTGACCGACACGGACATCCTGGAACCGTCGGACAGCCGCCTGCTGTACGACGGCGTGCGGGTGCTGACGCGGTTGCTGCGACAGGCGCGGCGGCACCTGCCGTGGGTGTCGTTTTGCGACCACTGCCGCGCTGCCAAGCGACGCGAGCAGGAGATCCGCTCGGGGCGCGGTGCACGGCGGCGGGCGGCCACCTACCGGCGGCTGCTGAGGCTGGTGGCTCAGACGACCGGCTACGCGGCGGCGGCGCGGGCTCGCGTGTGTTGCGTAACTGAGCCATGGGCCGAGAGTTGGTGTGCCGAGGTGGGCGCCTACCTGGAGCTGATCGCGCGGGTGGTCGACCAGACCAAGCGACGCGTGTTCGACGGCGAAACGGTGCCGGCCAGCGAGAAGGTGGTGAGCCTGTTCGAGCCGCATACCGACATCATCGTCAAGGGCGGGCGTGCGACCGAGTACGGGCACAAGATCAACCTGAGCTCAGGGCGCAGCGGGTTGGTGCTTGATGTGGTGGTCGAGGCGGGCAACCCGGCCGACAGTACGCGCTGCCTGCCGATGCTGAGGCGGCATGTGGAGTTCTTCGGCGAGCCGCCGAAGCGGGCGGCTTTTGATGGCGAATATGCGTCGCGGGAGAATCTGACGGAGGCCAAGAAGTTGGGCGTGGAGCACGTGATGTTCCACAAGAAGCGTGGTCTGGAGCAGACCGCCATGGCGGCTTCGGCGTGGATTTACGACCAACTGAAGCGCTTTCGGGCCGGTGCGGAAGCAGGCATCTCGTATCTGAAGCGATGCTTTGGTCTGGAACGCTGCAACTGGCGTGGCTGGGACCATTTTCAGGCATATGTGCACTCGGCCGTGTTCGCCCACAACCTGATGCGGCTGGTTCGCTTACTTCCCATTGAGGCAATCTGGCGGAGTCGGTTTTCCTTCTCTTACAATTTCGCAGGTGCATTGATGGGATTCGTGCGAGCTCGATCTCTCGATAGCGCCGAACATATCGCCGATGGCCCCGAAATCGGCTCCCCAAGGGGTGTCAAAACCAAGCTCGTCTGTGTCCGATTCCTGATTCCCACAGGTCCTGTCTACCCCCGAGACGCTCTGCCCCTGACTCGCTCCCCCGAAACCGGGGATTGCCGGACAGGAACTAGTTAGCTCAACACAGCCTGATGCTCCTCGGGATGCCTTGCCCTGCCAACATCCAGGAAGCACGGCCAGACCGGCGGGGAAGGCACGATCTTCTTGAGGCCGTTACGGTAATGGTAGCGACGGGTGAAATGCGGCCGTGCGGATGAGGGCAAGTTTGGCTCCGGTATGAGGCGCTGAGACGACGTTGTGGAGGATGTGTTGTAGCCGCTCCACTCCGATCTCGGCTCTCGCGTTGACCAACACGTTGAGTTGATGGTCGCTCAACTGGTCAAGCTGACGCAGATCATCCAGGATGTGGGGACCGTCGTCCGCGGCGGTATGGCTGACCTTGACGTCGTACAGATGATCCCGGATCAGGAACTTCAGGTGGCCGATCGCGTCCGCGTCGTCGCCGACTTCGGCGACGATCCTGCGCACCAAGCGGCCGGCGGCTTCGCGGGCGCCTCCCCCGGCTGCGTCCACCCGCACCTCGGCGTCGAGCCAGGCGAGCGCCTCCTCGCCGGCGCCGTAGCGCGAGTAGTCGATGCTGAGTTCGCGCGCGCCGGCTTCAGCGGTAGCTGGATGACCGGGGTCGCAGAGCGCTTCGACCCATCCGACGACACCGGCCGGTGTGCGTCCGTCCTGACGGAGTACGGTCTGGCCTGGGCCGGGGATGTCCGAGCCGTTGTCGGAAGCGGCCGGAGCGGGCGGATCGGTCACCAGATCCCACTTGCTCGCCACCAGCAGCGGTGCCTCGTGGAGCTGTTCCAGGAACAGATATGCGATGTCGCCTGCCCACGGCAGCGGCTCGCCAGCCTGAAGCCGGAGCATCAGTCGCGCGTCCACCATCGCCGTGAGCGACACCCGATCGACCGGGCCAGCGGCCGACCGCAGTAGCGGCCTCACCACGGTCGCGACTAGGTCGGCGCACGAGCCCACGGCCTCGGCGAACACGTGCTGCGCGCCGTCCCGGCGCGCCTCGGCCAGCAGCTCGACCAGTTGATCGTATCGGCAGCAGAAGCAGCCGCCCGTGACCTCGCGGGTCGGAAAGGAGGCCTGCAGGAACGCCGTGTCGACCAGCAGCGTGCCCTGGTCGTTGGTGATCACGGCCGCCGCCTCGCCACGCTGCCGCAACAGCTCGCATGCGCTGTGGATCGCCGTGGTCTTGCCGCTGCCCAGGAACCCACCGACCAGATGGACCGTCACGCCCGCCATGGCATCAGCCGGTGGAGTGACCACAAGGGGCGGCGCGCTTTCTCAACCGCACTTGGACCATCCGGAACACGATCGCGACCAACGTGGCGTAGCGGGTGTATACCGCCATCCCCGGGCCAATCGCCGCCTGGGCGAGGTCCACGGGCGCGATGTTGCCACGCTGCAGATGCGAAAGAGCTGCCGGCAGTTCCGTCTTCAGGCAGGCGACCAAGTCCCGTCGCGTGGCAATAGGCGCACCTGCGGATCGTCTCCGACAGACCAGGACCACGCTGGAGGCAAGCGCGTTCGTGCCCATGCCGATCATGCGGTTACCGAGTTCAGTTCGCATCGGCCAAGTCCCGGTGACTCCGAAACCGGCGGTAATCGCAGCTTCAAGGAATGTCTCCCAGCCCGTGCTCGCGATGCCTCGATCGTCACGGCTCTCGGATTGCTTGAACGCGTAGTAGATCGTCGTCGGAAAGCGACGGTGCCCCTGCTCTACGAGCCGTCTCATCGCTGCCGTCATGCCGCCCATGAAAAACGCCTCTGCTTGCGCTTTGGAGCCGTGACGATAGGGCGTAGCAACTAGCTCGTCGGCCTTGGGTACCGCCAGCGTGGCGAATAAACCGGGGAAGACTGGCCTCATCGAGCGACGCAACCAGACGTAGAAGAAGTCGGAGAGGTCAGCATACCCGATGTTGTCGTAGTAGGGAGGGTCGGTGGTGATGACGTGCTCACAGGAGATGTTTTGCGAAGAAGCATCAGCTTGTGTCGCCTTTCCAGTGGGATATGACGGCAATGTTGCGATGGATTTGGCGACCCAATCAACGCTTGGTAGCCAAGTACCCGAAGACATGCAGAATGGGTTTCCCTCTCCGAAGTCCCACGTCATCGGAATCGCTTGACGCGCGAACGTGTTTCGCAACTGCAGTTTTGATGGGCTCGAGTCCCAGGTCGAGATCGATGTATGGCGATCAGCCACACGATCGACTGCAAACGCGAGATACACCGCTACCGCCTCGGCATAAGCGGTTGCGCCGGTGCCCCAATCGCGCATTGGTCGATCGTCGTCAGGTAGTCTCGCGGTAGCGGCGTCGCGCCGGATGCGCTCTATCGCCTCCGTCACCAGATCTGAAAAGGTGGTGAGCGCGACAAGCTGGCGTGATGTGAAGAGATGGGCAAACGTGGGAAGACCGTAGTTCGGCGTCTTGAAGTCTCGGGGGTTGGCCGGCAGTGGCAAATCTGGTTTCCAGCCCACACGGAGGTCCTGAGGAATAGCTTCGTGCTGTGGGTTGGGCGCGAGATATACCCTGCTACGATCTCCCGCCGCCACGATCGCCATGAGTCGCGCCCCCAGCCCCTTGGCCTGTCCTTGTGCGCGAATGTGTTCGTATGCCACTGGAACGCCTGACATCAGACATCGGAAGGCACTGCGCTTGCCCGCAGTCGTACCGAGTTTCGCGGCATCCGGAGGCGTACCCACATTCACCGTGAACCGGTACCCTCGGCCCTCGATCACCGGCTGGACGTACGCCTCCTTGCCCTTCTTCGTCGACAGCATGAACGTGGACGCCAGCGGCACGTCGACATCCGCGAACGCCGGGTTCGGACTCTTCACCGTCCGCGCCCACAGCCACGCGATCACCGTCAGCTTCCGCCCCTCGTACGACTTCAGGTCCGGGCGTTCCCGCACCATCGACGGGGTGATCTCAATCTTCGGGTACAGGTGCCCGATCCGCTTCTCCGCCTCCTCCCGTATCCATCGCCCATAGTGGCGCACGTCCTCGGCCAAGCCCTTCGCTCCTCGCCACTCTCGGGACAGCAGCCCGGAATTTACCGTTCGCTCCGGGTTCACCGGGGGCTGTCCAGCGAACTTCGGCGGGATCTCAATCATCGCCTTGTTGATCAGCACCGCCACTGGGTTCAGGTCGCTCGCATGCGCCTCCAGCCCCAGACGTTGCGCCTCCAGCGGCAGCGCCCCACCGCCGGCAAACGGGTCATGGAACGCCGGTAGCCGCTCCGGGTCGAACAGCTCGGCGACGCGTGGATGGTGCACGTTGTCCGCACACGTCCGTTGCCAGCTCTCCCGTATCTCGTTGCGAGCCGCTTGCAACACCGTCTCGTTGGTCGTGTTCTCCCATTTCACCAGCTCCTCGATTAGCCGGAACAGCCGCTCGCGCTCGCGATCCTGCTCCTCGACGGTGGCGAACAGCTCCGGCCGGCTGGCCGGGTCGTCCACCATCTGAGCGAACAGGACCGCCCGCGCTGCCGCCAGCGGGCGCCGTGCCCACCACAGGTGCAGGGTGCTCGGATGACCGTGGCGAATCGACTTCTCCCGCGCCGCCGCGGCGTTGATGGCATCCAGTGGCAGCGCCACCTCGATCAGCTTCTTTCTCACAGCGTCATTTCCCAGGGCGCCCGCGTTACCCGCGTGCGTACTGTCCCACATCACACGGGCGGACGTGTAGCCGATGGTGCATGCAGGCAAAGTCCTATGGTCCATGCCCGGACGGCGCAGAAGCCGACTCGGCCAGAATGGCGGCGATCCCGGTGCCGACCCGTTCAGCCGCCGCTTCGATCTCCCGGTCGCTGACGTGCGCATAGCGCAGGGTCATCCGGGTTCGGCTATGCCCGAGCAGACGTGAGACCACCGGAAGCGGGACGCTTCGCATCACGGCATGGCTGGCGAACGTATGGCGGAGATCGTGCAGCCGTGCATCTTCGATACCCGCTTGGCGACGCACCTTGCGCCAGAGCGACAGCTCGGAAGACCGTGCGTGCGATGGATCAGCCGCCGAGGGGAAGACATACGGACTCGGTGTCCGCGGCTGGCGATTCAGAATCGCGCGAGCTTGGCCGCTGAGAAAGACTGTTCGAGGGCCGGCCTTGGAGTCCGCCAAGCGTAGCGTGTCCCCGTCGATCTCCGTCCACCGCAGGTGCATGAGCTCGCCTTTCCGGCAGCCTGTCAACAGCAGCAAGCGGATGATCTCGGCTTGCTGGCGGCCCGACTCGCGCCCGCGATGGGCATCCAAAGCTGCGTGCAGGCGGTCCACCTCCGTTCGCGACAGGAAGCGCGTTGGCTTTGGGCGTCGGTTGCGCGCCACTCCCTGCGTCGGATTGGTCGGCAGATAACCGTAGGTCACGGCGCTGTTCAAGATCTGCCGCAGCACGTCGAGCGTGCGATTTGCCCCTCCGGGGGCAACCATGCTGTAGCGATCAAACCATGAATGCACGGCACGGCGATCGATCCGATCGAGGCGTCGGCATCCGAAGGTCGGAATCAGTTGCGTTCGCAGGGCGCTGTCCATGCGTTTGCGGGTCGACGGCTTGCAGCGTTCATAGGTGGCGGTCTTCCATTCTCCTGCCACGAACTCTTGCAGTGTGGGCACGGTCATGGCTCAACTTGCCAACGATTTACCGACGGCCTCGACGGCATCGCGAACCAGCGCGTCGGCGAAGTGGGTATACCTGAGGGTACTGGCCGGATCGCGGTGTCCAAGCAGGCGCCCAATCGTGAGGACCGTCTCACCCTGTCGCAGCGCGAAGCTCGCGTAGCTGTGGCGAAGGTCATGCAGCCGGAGATCCGGCAAGCCTGCCTCCTCTCGGAGCGCGCGCCAAGAGCGGTCTAGCGTCCCAGCAGACAGCGGGCCGGTGCCCGTCGACGCGGGGAACATCCACGGGCCCGTCCGGGGCAGGCGATCGAGTACTGCGCGGGCGGGCGACGATAGCCACACCGTTCTCGGTCCGCTCTTGCTGTCACGGAGAAACAGATGGCCCTCGCGATAGTCCTGCCAGCGAACACCTCGGACCTCGCCCTGTCGACATCCTGTCAGTAACAGTAGGCGGATTGCTGAAGCTGGCACCGGAGACGTGCCGTCGTGGGCAGCGAGGGCAACGCCCAGACGGCGGGCCTCGTCGGCGGTGACGAATCGTTCGCGTGCCCGGTGGCGGTACCGTCGGACGCCCGTACACGGGTTGGTGTTGTCCCACCGATGGCCATAGAGCTCCGCTTGGCGCAAGATCACGGACAGGACAGGGAGCGAACGAGTCGCCGCGGCGGGTGTCGCGTGCAGCGAGGCCAGCCAACGCTGCACCTCCGCGCGAGTGATCTCGTCGATGGGACGCTCGCGGAACCAGGGCATGATCTGGTTCCGCAGATAGGAACGGTTCACGGCGACCGTCCGCGGCTTCCAGGTGCGACCGTATCGCCGAAAGACCTCCTCGGCGACATCCTCGAATCGCGTCGGTTCGCCGATGGTCGGCTTCCAGGCGGCGCGGACTTCGCGCGCAGGGGCGCTTGGGCCTTGGCGAGGCCGCACGTTCGTTTCGGATGCCTGCGGTGTGTCGGTCACGAGTGTTCCCCCTACGCCCTCTACCGTCGACGCGACGCCAGCCAACGCTTGATCGGTTCGATTGCGCCCGGCGAGTGCCGGTCGGTCGGTTGAGAGCCTGTGATGGTGTTTCCTATAGAATCGGCGCTCGCCCATGAATACTCCGCCTGTACGCAAGAAGCTGATTGAGGTGGCACTGCCGCTGGATGCCATCAACGCCGCGGCGGCGCGCGAGAAGTCGATTCGCCACGGTCATCCGAGCACCCTGCACCTGTGGTGGGCACGGCGCCCGCTGGCGGCGGCGCGGGCGGTGCTCTTTGCGCAGATGGTGGACGATCCGGCTAGCCGGCCCGAGCTGTTCGCCACCGTGGAGGAGCAGGATCGCGAGCGCGAACGGCTGTTTCGGCTGATCGAGGAGCTGGTGAAGTGGGAGAACACGACCAACGAGAGGGTGTTGCAGGCCGCTCGTAACGAGATCCGGGAGAACTGGCGACGGACGTGTGCGGACAACGCGGACCATCCGCGCGCCGCCGAGCTGTTCGATCTGGAGCGGCTTCCGGCGTTCCATGACCCATTCGCCGGGGGTGGGGCGCTGCCGCTGGAGGCACAACGTCTGGGGCTGGAGGCGCATGCGAGCGACCTGAACCCGGTGGCGGTGCTGATCAACAAGGCGATGATCGAGATCCCGCCGAAGTTCTCCCGGCGGCCTCCGGTGAACGCGAAGGCGCGGGCGGACTCCAGACTTCTGTCCCGAGAGTGGCGAGGGGCGCAGGGGCTGGCGGAGGACGTGCGTTGTTACGGTCAGTGGATGCGGGACGAGGCAGAGAAGCGGATCGGGCACCTGTACCCGAAGATTGAGATCACCACAGCGATGGTGCGGGAACGCTCGGACCTGAAGCCGTACGAGGGGCGGAAGCTGACGGTGATCGCGTGGCTGTGGGCGCGGACGGTGAAGAGTCCGAACCCGGCGTTCGCGGATGTCGACGTGCCGCTGGCGTCCACGTTCATGCTGTCGACGAAGAAGGGCAAGGAGGCGTACGTCGAGCCGGTGATCGAGGGCCGGGAGTACCGGTTCGCGGTCAAGGTGGGTGCGCCACCCGACGCGGCAGCGGCCAAGGCTGGCACCAAACTGTCGCGAGGTGCCAACTTCCGCTGCCTGATGTCGGGCGCGCCGATCGCTGGCGACTACATCAAATCCGAGGGCGTGGACGGCCGCATGGGCGCGCGTTTGATGGCCATCGTCGCCGAAGGTGACCGAGGTCGCGTGTATCTCGCGCCAAGTGAGGAGCATGAGTGTGCGGCACGTGATCCGCATTGGGACTGGAAGCCGGAAACAACCATGCCTGACAACCCGCGCTGGTTCTCTCCCCCACTCTACGGACTCAGTACGTTCGGCGACCTGTTCACAGACCGCCAGCTTGTCGCGCTTACCACCTTTTCGGATCTGGTAACGGAGGCGAGAGGGTGCATCCGGCGCGACGCCGCTACCGCGGGGATACCTGACGACGGTCGACCACTACGCGACGGCGGCACTGGCGCAACCGCGTACGCCGAGGCGGTAGCGGTGTATCTCGCGTTTGCTCAGAGTAAGGCATGCAATCGGAACACGAGTCTTTGCTTGTGGGAGCACAGAATGGACAGGCTGGTCGCTACATTCGGGAGGCAAGCTCTGCCCATGGTATGGGACTATGCCGAGACGAACCCTCTTGCTGGGGCCGGCGGGGACATCTTCGGGACAGTAGCGTCCGTGTGCGAAGTCATCGAGAAGCAATTGAACAACAGACCAACCGCTCAAGCGCTCCATTCGGATGCAGTGACACAGGGAATATCTTTAGATAAAGTCGTTTCTACGGACCCTCCTTACTACGACAACATCGGATACGCAGACCTCTCGGACTTCTTCTACGTCTGGCTGCGACGCTCACTAAGAACGGTCTTCCCTGACCTATTCTCTACGATGGCAACTCCAAAGGCTGAGGAGCTAGTCGCCACACCCTATCGCCATGGAACCAAGGCCCAAGCCGAAGTCTTCTTTATGGACGGTATGTCTCGGGCGATCAAGCGAATGGCTCAGCAGTCGCATCCCACGTTTCCGGCGACGATCTACTACGCTTACAAGCAATCAGAGCGGGGCGCCGAGGCTGGCATGACAAGCACCGGATGGGAGACGTTCCTGGATGCGGTGCGTGCTGCCGGATTCTCGGTCACTGGTACATGGCCAATCCGGACTGAGCAACCGAAGGGGCTCCGATCCTCCGGTAAAAACTCTCTCGCGTCGAGTGTCGTCCTGGTGTGTCGCAGCCGACCTTCAGACGCGCCTATCACAACACGCCGTGACTTCATCTCTGCGCTGAAGACGGAACTGCCCGTGGCTCTGGTCCATCTACAGCGCGGCAACGTCGCCCCCGTGGACCTCGCCCAAGCGGCGATCGGTCCCGGAATGGCGGTATACACCCGCTACGCGAAGGTACTCGACGCTTCGGGTGGTCGTGTGTCGGTGGGGGATGCACTGAAGCTGATCAACCAGACGCTGGACGAAGTCCTGGCCGAGCAGGAGGGAGACTTCGACGCCGACAGTCGCTGGGCGCTGGCGTGGTTCGAGCAGCACGGCTTCGACGCCGGTGACTACGGGGTCGCCGAGACCCTGTCCAAGGCCAAGAACACCAGCGTGGCGGGCATGGTGGAGGCAGGTATCCTCCGCTCGGGGGCAGGGAAGGTCCGGTTGCTGCGCCCGCAGGAATTGCCTCCAGACTGGGATCCTGCGCGAGATGACCGTCTCACCGCCTGGGAGACCGTCCATCACGTGATCCGAGTGCTGGAGAGCGGCGAGGAGGCGGCTGCCGGGCTGGTTCGCAAGCTGGGCGGTTTCGCCGAGGTCGCCCGCGAGCTGTGCTATCGCCTTTACACCGTGTGCGAGCGCAAGAAGCGCGCGGCGGAGGCGCTGGCGTACAACGGGCTGGTGCAGAGCTGGCCGGAGATCAGCCGGCTTGCGCGGTCGGAGGCAACACCCGAACAGGTTGAACTGTTTGGGGACGGTGCAGGGTAGGGACAGGATGATGGGGTGCGCCGCTTCGGGAACCGCCGTACGCGAAGACGCTGGCCGCGCGGGTTGAGGAAATGTCGCTGATCGCCAGGGAGCTGCAGGACGTCTGGGACGCGCTGGGCGCGGGCAACGGCCACCGCGACGACATGCTGGCAGAGGTCCGAATCAGGAACCTGCGAGGCATCCGGGATCTGCGGGTGCCCTTCGACTATCCCGTCTGCGTGCTTGCCGGCCCCAACGGATGCGGCAAGTCGACGGTTCTCCTGGCCTGCGCGTGCGCCTACCGCGTGCCCGGTCGTGGACCGCGGGAATTCGTTCCCAGTACGCTCTTTCCGAACTTCACCAATCGGCAGCAGCCGGCATGTTCCGACAGTGCGCCGCGGACCGAGCTCGAATTCCATTACCTGCACCGAGGCGACCGTGTCTCCATGGCGTGGCGGCGCGGCAAGTCCTGGAACCGGAGCTTCCTGGGCCGCGCGGGTGGCACGCAGCCGGAGCGTGCGGTCTACCTGCGGACGCTCGCCAACCTGACCAATCCGTCGGAGGTGCGCAGCATCCTGCAGCTCGCCAGAAAGCAGTTCCAGACCCGGACGCTCAGCCCCGAGATGCTGATCTTCGCCCATCGTATCCTGCCGTGGCGCTACCGCAGCCTGTCCCTCATCAGCGCTAGCGCCGCGAACGATCTTCTGTTCGCGGCGCTCGACGATGCCGCGAACACCGGCTACTCCGAGTTCCACATGTCGTCGGGGGAACGAAGCATCCTGCGTATCTCCAAGGACATCTCCCTCCTCCGGAACGGGCTGGTCCTCATCGACGAGGTGGACACGGGTCTCCATCCCTACACCCAGCAGCAGACCATGCTCGAGTTGCAGCGCAGCGCGCTGCGCAACGACCTGCAGATCATCGTCGCCTCGCACAGTCCCGTAATCCTGGACAGCGTGCCTCCTCGCGCTCGCATCTTTCTGGAACGAGACGAGACCGCGGGGGAGGTTCGCCGCGCGCCTCTCTACCGCGACATCTTTCAGAAGGCCCTGTACGGCCAGTCCCGAGACCAACTGTCCGTGCTCTGTGAGGATGAGGTTGCGGAGGCGGTGATTCGCGGCGTGCTCGACGTGCTGAACGTCAAGCTCGGACTGCGCCACGAGGACGTGATCATCGGCAGGAATACCGGCCGGAACGAGTTTGCGGGCCACGTCCGCACGCTGGGCAAGTTCGCCAAGCTCCGGGACTTCATCCTGGTGCTGGATGGCGACTCCCGTGACCTGGAGCGTTCGTTGCAGGCAATCGCCGAGGAATATGGGCACCACGTGCAGCCGCTGTTTCTTCCCGGGGATGCTGCTCCCGAGCAGTGGCTTTGGGAGACGATCGGCCGGCGACGGGACGACTACGCGAGCAGGCTCGGTTTGACCGGGTCCGACCTGGAGCGCGCGATGCAGGACCTGGAGCAACTCGTGGAGGGATCGGTGCGGCAGCGCGACGCCGCGAAAGCGACTGTCGGAGCACTGGCTTCCGATCTCGGTCGAACCGTTCCCGACCTCGCGCGGATCGTCGGCCAGCGGGAAGCCGAGGCGAACGCCATTCCTGAACTGCTGGCGGCCATGACCGACCAGATCAACGCCTGGCGGCGGCTATAGGCTACGCGACGCCTGTCCTGATCGCTTCGATCCGGTTGGCTATCTTCGCCCAGTCGTTGTAGAGCGACTCGGTGATCTCGCCATAGCCGGCCGGGAAGTTGCCGGCCTCCGTGTCCAGGATCATTTCCTCGACGGTGGAACCCGCTTCGTCGTCGGACGGCGTGAACATCCACGCACCCACTTCGGCTGACGAGAGGGCGACATCCGATCCCGCGATCCCCTTCCGTGTACTCTCGGGAAGCTCCGACAGCCGGACCAGGTTGGCGAGAGCCTCCAACATCCACTCACTGTGCGTCGTCAGCAGCACGCGCACGCCGGAGCGAACCAGGCGGGCCAACTCGCGGGCGAACGCTGCCTGCATCGCGGGATGCAGATGCGATTCCGGCTCCTCGATGATCAGGACGTCATTGGGACGAACCAGATGCCGCAGATACAGCACCACAGGAGCCAGTTCGGAAATCATGGAAGAGGTCCGCATCAGCGGCAGGTTGGTGTCCCAATCGGTTGGACGATAGGAGAACGACGGATAGCCGGTCTCGGACTGCTTAAGCCTAATGGCCCCCGCCAGGAGGTTCTTTTCCAGACGACGTGCCATTCTGTCCGGCACCTTCTTCTCTCTCTGACCCATCGCGATGAGATCATTCAGGAAGTCGGCCAGTACTCCGGACAGCATGGGCACACGGGTCGAACGACGCAGCCCGGTTGTCGTGGCGCCCTGGATCAGCGTGCCGACGACCACCTGGTGACTGTGCATCACCCCGGTGCGATCGGCCGGCAGGTAGTACGCGCTGCGAGTCAGGGGACCCACCACCGAATCGCACATGACATCCAGGAGTCCATACAGCAGGAATAGTCCCCCTCGTTCTTCATTCGGGACTTCGCCCTTCGTCGCCGGCAGCGCCGGCACGTGTCCGGATAGCCGTGCAGGTCCGCTGCCGAATTCGAAGGTGTATCGCGTCTGCTCATCGTCGACCGATGCCGGGATGCTGATGGTCGCCGTGGAACTCCCTTCGGTGCTTCCCCGACGGACCAGGTCGTCCATGTCATCGACGCCGAAGCAGCGGCTCACTTCGCGCGCCAAGTGCTCCTCGGCGCCGGTGAGCTCCTCCAACGCCGTGCGGATGGTTCTCGACAAGTCGTCGGGCAGCGGCACGCGCTGTTCCTTGCCGCCGGTAGACCACCACTCGGCGATGCGGGCTGCAAGCTTCTCTTCGTCCGGTAGCGCGCTGACCAATGCATCGGAGAACCAATACGTGCGCCGCTGAAGATCGGATTCAGACCGAACGGGCGGGCCGAAGCACCGATGCAAGGCGTACACGAGCATCGCGAGGTAGGATTTACCGGTGTTGCTTGGTCCGGCGAACACGGTGAGCGGGCGCACGTCAACGCTCGCGCGCACGATGGGACCGAAGTCGGCTACTTCGATCCGATAGTCGCCACCGTGGGCGCGAGCTTCGCTTCGATTCACCTGAACTCCCAGCGTTCTGAACGCCTGTGTCGCCGAACGACCGGCCGCGAGCGGCATCGGGCGCCGGTCCGCAGTTTCCTACACCGGGGCGATATGCGCTACCCGTTGGTGCGCGCCCGGATGCTCGGCCCGTGAGCGGTTATCATCGTCGGCGTGAAGCTCGAAGACCTGCAGGCGCCGGCCGCAGTGCACGGCATCGTGGCCGATTCCCTGGTCACGGTGGTGAGCGCCCGATGGATCGGCTTGGACGCGGTGGAACTCGTCTACCGGACGGCCGGAGGCGAGCTGGGCAGTCAGATCCTCTACCGGGACGACGAAGCGCGGCTGGAGGTCGCCGAGCAGGGGCGGCCGTGGAGCTTCGACGGCGACGGCGATCTCTTTCGGCTGGTGTCGGAGGCGCTGCGTATCAACCTCGCCCATCTGTTCGACCCGGCACTGGCGGTCCACACCTCGCAAGTGGAGCCGCTGCCGCATCAGATCACCGCGGTGTACGAGGCGATGCTGCCGCGGCAGCCGCTGCGGTTCCTGCTCGCCGACGATCCGGGCGCCGGCAAGACCATCATGACCGGCCTGCTGATGAAGGAGCTGATCGCCCGTGGCGACCTTCAGCGCTGTCTGGTGGTCTGTCCCGGCAGCCTGGCCGAGCAGTGGCAGGACGAGCTGTACCGGCGCTTCCATCTCGGCTTCGAGATCCTCACCAACGACAAGCTGGCCGCGGCGCGCACCGGCAACTGGTTCCTGGAGACCGACCTCGCCATCGCCCGGCTGGACAAGCTGGCGCGCGACGCCGCGCTGCAGGAGAAGCTGCAGGCGCCCGACTGCCGCTGGGACCTGGTGGTGTGCGACGAGGCGCACAAGATGTCGGCGACCTTCACCGGCGGCGAGATTCGCTACACCAAGCGCTATCACCTGGGGCAGTTGCTGGGCGGCCTGACCCGTCACTTCCTGCTGCTGACCGCCACGCCGCACAACGGCAAGGAGGAGGACTTCCAGCTCTTCATGGCGTTGCTGGACGGCGATCGCTTCGAGGGCCGGTTCCGGGACGGCGTGCACATGGCGGACGTGTCCGACCTGATGCGGCGGATGGTGAAGGAGCGACTGCTCAAGTTCGAGGGCACGCCGCTGTTTCCCGAGCGCGTCGCCCACACCATCCCGTACCGGCTTTCCGATGAGGAGGCGCACCTCTACAACGAGGTGAGCAACTACGTGCGCGAGGAGTTCAACCGCGCCGAGGCGCTGGAGAACAACCAGCGCGCCGGTGCCGTCGGCTTCGCGCTGACGCTGCTGCAACGGCGGCTGGCGTCCTCGCCGGAGGCGATCTATCAGTCGCTGCGGCGGCGCCGGGAGCGGCTGGAGAGCCGGCTGCGCGAGCTGGAGCTGCTGCGGCGTGGCGGTCAGGCCGTGACCCGCATCGGGCTGTCGCGAGACATCGAGCTGGACGCCGACGAGTTCGAGGACCTGGAGGACGCGCCGGCTGACGAGCAGGAACAGGCGGCCGAGGAGATCCTCGACCAGGCGACGGCGGCCCGGTCGATCGCGGAGCTGAAGACCGAGATCGGGACGCTGCGGCAGGTGGAGCAGATCGCGCACCGGGTGCGGCGCAGCGGCAACGACGCGAAGTGGCAGCAACTCACGGGGCTGCTCGACGAGATCCTGCCCGCCGATGGCACGGCACCCTCGACCGCACAGGAGGGACATGCGCAGAAGCTGGTCATCTTCACCGAGCACCGCGACACGCTGGCGTATCTGCGCGGGCGCATCGCCACGGTGCTCGGCCGCGAGCAGGCGATCGTGGTGATCCACGGCGGCATGGGCCGCGAGGAGCGGCGCAAGGCGCAGGAGGCGTTCCGCCACGATCCCGGCGTGCAGATCCTGCTGGCGACCGACGCGGCGGGCGAGGGGATCAACCTGCAACGCGCTCACCTGATGGTGAACTACGACCTGCCGTGGAACCCGAACAGACTGGAGCAGCGCTTCGGCCGCATCCACCGGATCGGCCAGACCGAGGTGTGCCACCTGTGGAACCTGGTGGCGGAGGAGACGCGCGAGGGCGATGTCTACCGCCGGTTGCTGGAGAAGCTGGAGCAGGCGCGCGAGGCGCTCGGCGGGCAGGTGTTCGACGTGCTCGGCAAGCTGCAGTTTTCCGGCCGGCCGCTGCGCGACCTGCTGATGGAGGCCATCCGCTACGGGGAGCAGCCGGAGGTGCGGGCTCGGCTGAGCACGGTGATGGATGACGCCCTCGACCGCGGGAAGCTGCAGGAGCTGCTGGACGATCAGGCGCTGGCGCCGGATGCCATGGACGCCACGCGCGTGCAGCGGGTGCGGGAGGAGATGGAGCGGGCGGCGGCGCGGCGGCTGCAGCCGCACTACATCGAGTCGTTCTTCCGCGCGGCGTTTGCGCGACTGGGCGGCTCGCTCCGGCAACGGGAGCCGCGGCGCTACGAGATCACCCATGTGCCGGGCGCGGTGCGCAGCCGCGACCGGCTGATCGGCACGGGCGAGCCGGTGGTGGCGCGTTACGAGCGCATCGCTTTCGAGAAGGGGCTGCTGGCCCCGCCGGGCAAGGCGCCGGCGGAGTTCCTCTGTCCGGGGCATCCGCTGCTGGACTCGGTGATCGACCTGACGCTGGAGCGCCATCGCGACCTGCTGAAGCGGGGCACGGTGCTGGTCGACGACCGGGACCCGGGCACGGCGCCGCGCGTGCTGTTCTACCTGGAGCACGCCATCCAGGACGAGAGCCGCACGCGCAGCGGCGACCGCCGGGTGGTCTCAAAGCGGCTGCTCTACGTGGAGCTGGCCGAGGCCGAGCCGCCGCGTCACCTGCACTACGCGCCGTATCTCGATTACCGGCCGTTGGCCGAGGATGAGCCGGCCATCGATGCCATTCTGGAGCGGCCCGAGTGCGCGTGGGTCACCGGCGACCTGGAGGGCAAGGCGCAGGAGCACGCGGTGATCCACGTCGTTCCCGAGCACCTGCGGGAGATCAAGTCGGCCAGGATCGAGCTGCTCGGCAAGACGGAGGCCGCGGTCAAGGACCGGCTGACCAAGGAAATCGCCTACTGGGATCATCGCGTCCTGCAGATCCAGGCGCAGGAGCAGGCCGGCAAGCCCGGCGCACGGCTCAACTCGGGCGAGGCGCGCCGCCGCGCCGAGGATCTGCGGACCCGGCTCCGCCAGCGGCTAGAGCGGCTACAGTTGGAGTCGAAGCTCTCGGCGCTGCCGCCGGTGATCCTCGGCGGCGTGCTGGTCGTTCCGCGCGGCCTGATCACGGCCATCAGCGGGAAGCCCGACAAGACAGATCGCCAAGCGATCGACACCCAGGAGTCCGCGGCTCGGGCGAGGGCCATCATCATGGAGACAGAGCGCACGCTCGGCTTCGATCCCACCGATCGCGAGACCGAGAAGCTCGGTTACGACATCGAGAGCCGCATCCCAGGCACTGGCCGGCTGCGCTTCATCGAGGTCAAGGGCCGCGTCCACGGTGCGGACACCATCACCGTGACCCGCAACGAGATCCTCTACTCGATGAACAAGCCGGAGGACTACCGCCTGGCCATCGTCGAGTTCCTGGACGATGGCGCCCACCGGGTGCACTACCTGCGCGAACCGTTCCGTCGCGAGCCCGACTTCGACGCGGCCAGCGTCAACTACTCCTTCAAGGATCTCCTCGCCCGCGCCGAGCCGCCGTGCTGAAGCAACGCACTACAGGCGGCGGTCCTCGGACTCGCTACAGGCCGATCAGGAGACCGAGCAGCAGCGCCATGGAACACACGAAGATGGTGGAAGTGTAGAGGACTCCCTTGGCGAGCCTCACGGCATCCTTGTCGAAGGTGACTTCGCCGGGCTTCAGTTCCGGGGTTGCTTGCTCCCGGCCCGCGGCGGTCTGGTTCCTATCGCGGATCCGGCCAGCATTCACTGAGATCGCTACGTCGGCACCGATGGCCGTTCCGATCACTTCTCCTATCATCCTTGCTTGCTCCTTGGACAGTTTACATAATAGAACATTATCTTGTATATTGTCAACCGAAGAGGAGGTCTCTTGAAGAGGGGGTGCCCTTGATCGGCAACAGACTCAAGCTGGCTCGCGGGGCTGCCGGCCTGTCCCTCCGAGCCCTGGAGGGCCGCATCGGCGGCCGGGTGACGGCTCAGGCGATCGGCAAGTACGAACGGAACGAGTCGATGCCCAGTTCCGGCGTGCTCATCGCGCTGGCGGATGCCCTGGGCGTCTCCGTGGAGTACCTGACCAGCGATCAGGATCTGGTGCTCGAAGCGGTCGAATTCCGAAGGAAGGCGATTCCTCGAAAACGGGAGGAAGTCCGCGTCCAGGCGCGGGTAGTCGACCTTGTGGAGCGATATCTTACCGTGGAGGAACTACTTGCGCTGCCGAGCGTCGACTGGAAGAGACCTCGGGAGGCTCCCTATCCCGTAGTCGACGATCTCGCGGAGGTCGAACAGTCGGCATTCAGCCTGCGCACGCACTGGGACCTCGGGCGGAATCCGATTCCCAGCATGGTCGAGCTTCTGGAGGAGTGTGGGATCAAGGTTCTTG
The DNA here is from genome assembly GCA_028820215.1 of Spirochaetaceae bacterium. The sequence continues at coordinate 21,236 of JAPPKD010000138.1, forward strand.
CCTTCGATCTGAGCGCGATCGGCGGCCTGACGGCGTACGCACGGCGGGGCGAAAATCGTGTCGCTTCCGTGATAGTTGTAAACTCCAAGGACTCGGGGGAGCGCCAACGCTTCACCCTTGCTCACGAGTTGGGTCACCTGGTGCTGGCCGTGGACGCCGACGTGAACCCTGAGCCTGCGGCCCACCGTTTCGCCGGAGCGTTCCTCATGCCGGCCGATGTCCTGCGGATGGAAGTCGGCCGGCGACGGACGTCGATCGGCTGGAGCGAACTGTTCAGCCTAAAGCGTCTCTTCGGCGTGAGCGTGCAGGCCCTCGTCTATCGGTGCCGAGACCTCGGCATCATCAACGAAGCGCTGTTCAGGCGACTCTTTCAGAACATGTCCAGGCAGGGCTGGCGGAGCCCCCCGTACCGGGAGCCTCAGGCGATCCCGCGGGAGGAGCCCACCCGGTTCGAGCGTCTGTGCTCCCGCGCACTGGCCGAGAGCGTGATCTCGGAGGCGAAGGCTGCGGAGCTGCTCGGCATTTCGGTCCGCGAGCTCCATGAGCGCATGGAGCAACCGCCGCGCCAGTAGCAGGCAGCCGGACCGTTGCAATCCGAACACCGCGATCCCCTGCGTGTCTGCGTGTCCGATACCTCGGTGCTGATTGACCTGGATCGAGGTTCACTCGTCGTAGCCGTTTTCGGCCTTCCCGTGGAGTTCGTGGTCCCGGACCTGTTGTACGAACGGGAGCTGCGCCAGCACGGCGGCGAGGAGCTGCGTGAGCTCGGGCTGAGGGTCGAGGAACTGGACGGATCGGGGGTGATGCGTGCGCTTGGCTACCGCGGCCGCGAACCGTCGCTTTCTCTTGTCGACAGCTTCGCCCTTGCCCTCGCGGTGGAGAACCGCTGGACACTGCTGACCGGCGACCGTGTCCTGAGGCACTTGGCGCGCTTGGAGGGGGTGGACTGCCACGGTCTCCTGTGGGTGTTCGATCAGATGGTGGAGGCCGCCGTGGTTGATCCGCTTACCCTATACTTGGGGCTCAAGGCAATAGCCGATCATCCTCGGTGCCGGCTTCCGCGAGCGGAGCTAAACAAGAGGCTTGAACGGTGGAGGCCGCGCGGAAGGACGTGATCGGGCCTTCCAAGCAGACGAGGACGAATCCGGGAAGTTGAGAGAAACCGCATCCTGAGGTCGGTGGGGAGCTTACATGGCAGTTACGAATCACGAACGAGTCGGAAAGGGGCTGGAGCTGTTGCGCGCCGGACTGGCGCCGTTCGTGGAGCGCGAGCTCAAGCGGGCGGTGCACGTCCGCGACATTGACGAGTACCGCCTGCGGCAGATCCGGAGCGATCCCGGTCCGCGGCGACGGCCGTCGGAATCGGACGTTCAGGTCCTTCTGAAGGTGATGTGGGACACGTGGAACGAGGTGTTTCGCGAGATCCTGGGCCACGCCGAGCGCAGCCTGGTCAGCGAGTTGCGCGAGCACCGCAACAACTGGGCGCACCAGCAGCCGTTCTCGAGCGACGACGCGTACCGGGCCCTCGACTCCGCGCATCGGCTGTTAACCTCGGTATCCGCGCCGCAAGTCCGCGAAGTCGACGCGCTCAAGCAGGAGTTGCTGAGGGTGCGTTTTCAGGAACAGGTCCGCGTTGAGCGGCGCCGCACCGCCAGGAGCACGCCTGCCGGCGGCGCCATCTCGGGTCTGAAGCCGTGGCGTGAGGTGGTGACGCCGCATCCGGACGTCTCCAGCGGCCAGTATCAACAGGCGGAGTTCGCTGCCGATCTGTGGCAGATCTACCAGAACGAAGGCACGGACGAGTACCGCGACCCGGTGGAGTTCTTCCGCCGGACCTATCTCACCGACAGCCTGAAGCGGTTGCTGATCGGGGCCGTGCAGCGACTGTCTGGGTCGGGCGGTGACCCGGTCGTGCAACTCCAGACCAACTTCGGCGGCGGCAAGACTCACTCGATGCTGGCGCTCTATCACCTGTTCTCCGGCGTGCAAGCGTCCGGTCTCTCCGGCATCGACGACGTGCTGAAGGCCGCTGGCGCCAACCAGCTGCCTTCCGCGCGTCGCGTGGTGTTGGTCGGAAACCGGATCGCTCCCGGCGGTCAGGACCCCAAACCGGATGGAACTGAGGTGCAGACCCTCTGGGGAGAATTGGCGTGGCAGCTCGGCGGCCGCGCTGCGTTCGCGCGCGTGGCCGCCGCCGACGAGCGCGCCACCAACCCCGGCGATCAGCTCCGCGAGCTTCTCATCGAACATGGCCCGTGTTTGATACTGATCGACGAGTGGGTCGCCTACGCGAGGCAACTTCACGAGGAGAGCGACCTGCCGGCCGGTAGCTTTGAGACCCAGTTTACCTTCGCACAGACGCTTACCGAATCCGCCAAATTGGCCGGCAATTGCCTGCTGGTCATCAGCTTGCCCGCATCGGAGAAAGGCGACTCACTCCACAGTCAGCCCGACGACGCCGAGGTAGGTGGCCCACGGGGACGGGAAGCCCTGACCCGACTGCGCAACGTCGTCGACCGCGTGGCGGCCGCTTGGCGTCCGGCCACCGCCGAGGAGAGCTTCGAGATCGTGCGGCGGCGTCTGTTCCAGCCGTTCCAGGGCGCCGAGCAGTTCAAGGCACGCGACGTGGTGGCGCGCGGCTTCTCCGAGCTCTACCGTTCGCAGCAGCAGGAGTTTCCCGCAGGGTGTCGGGAGGCCGATTACGAGCAGCGGCTTAAGGCCGCCTATCCGATCCACCCCGAGGTCTTCGATCGGCTGTACACGGACTGGTCGGCGCTCGCGAAGTTTCAGCGCACCCGCGGCGTGCTGCGCCTGATGGCGTCGGTGATCCACCACCAGTGGGAGCAGGGGAACCGCAGCCCCCTCATTATGCCGGGCGATCTGGCGCTGGACGACGGGCGCGTGCAGTCGGAGCTGACGCGGTATCTCGACGACAGCTGGGCGCCGATCATCGAGCGGGACGTCGACGGCGCGGACTCGCTGCCGTTGCGGATCGATTCCGAGCAGCCGAACCTGGGCAAGTTCGCGGCGAGTCGCCGGGTGGCGCGGGCGATCTTCCTGGGCTCCGCGCCGACCACGGCGGCCGCGCATCGGGGCATCGAGGACGGTCGGGTGAAGCTCGGCTGCGTGATGCCGGGCGAGTCGCCGGCCGTGTTCGGAGACGCGCTGCGACGGCTGGCGACGGCCGCGACCTACCTGTACGAGGACAACGCCCGTTACTGGTACGCGACGCAGCCCACCGTCACCAAGCTGGCGGAGGACCGCGCCGAGCAGATACGCCGCAATCCGGACCGCATCGAGCAGGAGATCGGCAAGCTCATGCGGGCTGATCTGCGGGAAACCGGCGACTTCAGCCGGGTCCACGCGTGGCCGCATTCCGGCCATGACGTGCCGGACGATCCCGATGCGAGGCTGGTGGTCCTGCGAATCGAGCACCCGTACGGAAGGGGAGGGGAGAGCGCGGCGGAGAAGCAGGCGCTGCAGATCCTGGAGTCGCGAGGCACCTCGCCCCGTCTCTACCGGAACACCCTGGTGTTCCTTGCCGCCGACACGACACGGCTGCAGGAGCTCAACGAGGCGGTCCGGCGCTTTCTCGCTTGGGAGTCGATCGTCGCCGAGCGCGATCAGCTCAATCTTGCCCCACAGCAAGTGCGGCAGGCGGAGACGAGGCGCGACACGGCCGCGACCGAGGCCGCATCACGGATCCCGGAGACCTACCGCTGGCTGTTGGTGCCGACGCAGAGCACACCGCAGAATCCGGTCACGTGGGATGCTGTGAGCGTCACGGGCACGGAGCCGTTGGCCGTACGCGCGGCCCGGAAGCTCAAGGGTCAGGAGGGGCTTGTCACGTCCTATTCCTCAACGCTGCTGCGCATGGAGCTGGACCGTGTCCCTCTCTGGCGCGACGATCACGTCGCCATCTCCCAACTGATCGAAGACTACGCCGGCTATCCCTACCTGCCTCGCCTGAAGGACCCGCAGGTACTGCTAGGCAGCATCCGGGATGGCGTGAGCATCCTCACTTGGGAGCACGACACGTTCGCGTACGCCGAGAGCTTCGACGAAGAAGCGGCCCGCTATCGGGGCCTACGCGTCGGGCAAGGCATCGAGGTCCATGATCCAAGTGCACCGGGACTGATCGTCAAGCCCGCAGTGGCACGGAAGCAGCTCGACGACGAAGTGCCGAAACCCAACGGAGGCGACACGCCGACGCCCGATCCCGGCGGGGGCGGAGACGACCCGGGCCCTGACCCGCAGCCGCCTGATCCTACGCCGCCACCGCCACCACGGCTGAAGCGCTTCCATGGCGCCGTCACCCTGGACGCCGGTCGCGTAGGCCTCGACGCCGGCCAGATCGCCAGCGAAGTGATCGCCCACATGGACGGGCTGGTGGGAGCCAAGGTCACGGTGACACTGGAGATCGAAGCCGAGCTACCGGACGGCTTCCCCGATCACGTCGTGCGTACCGTCAGCGAGAACAGCAGCACGCTCAAGTTCACCGACCACGGCTTCGAGCACGAGTAGGCGAGTGAATCAGCCGAGCCCCAGAACGGCATCGGCGGTGCGGTGAATGGCGTAGTATTCGCCGCTCTTCATGCGGCGAATACTTGCGCGAATCCGTGAGTATCGAGCATAATCACCGCAAGACGTGCGGGGATTGTGAGCTGGATCTACGAGAGGGCCGGATGGCCGGAGTTCACATGGGACGAGGCGGGCTTGGCGCGCCCGCTGGCGGGTGTGCGCTACCGGCAGGGTCGACACCTCGGGAAGATGGAGGCGCTGGGCTTCGACCTCCGGACCGAGGCGAACGTCCTGGCTCTCACCGACGAAGTCGTCCGGTCCTCGGCGATCGAGGGCGAGCATCTCGATCCCGTTGAAGTCCGCTCGTCGATCGCCCGCCAGATTGGCCTCGATGTCGGAGCGCTCCCGATGCCGGGCAGGGAGGTCGAAGGCGTGGTCGCCATGATCCTCGACGCGACGCGCAACTGCGACCGGCCGCTCACCGCCGAGCGGCTGTTCGGCTGGCACGCCGCGCTGTTTCCGACGGGACGCAGTGGGATGACACGCATCACCGTCGGCGCGTGGCGCACCGACGAGGCGGGACCGATGCGGGTCGTGTCGGGACCGATGGGCAAGGAGAGGTTGCACTTTCAGGGGCCCGCGGCGTCGCGGCTCGCCGATGAGATGGATCGCTTCCTGGAGTGGTTCGAGTCCTGGTCGATCGATCCCGTGCTCCGGGCGGGGGTCGCCCACTTCTGGTTCGTGACGATCCACCCCTTCGATGACGGCAATGGGCGCATCGGCCGCGCGATCGCCGAAATGGCGCTGTCACGAGCGGACGGAACCAGGGAGCGCTACTACAGCATGTCGTCGGCGATCGAGGCTCGGCGCGGGGAATACTACCGCCAACTCGAATCCGGTCAGCGAGGCAACCTCGACATCACGGCGTGGCTCGCCTGGTTCCTGGGCTGCCTCGACCGAACCATCCAGCACGCGGACGAACAACTCGCCTCGGTCCTCTTCAAGGCCAGCCTGTGGGACCGGATCAACGAGCAGCCCGTGAACCATCGCCAGCGGACGATCATCAACCGCCTGCTCGGCGACTTTGAGGGGCATCTGACGACGTCGAAGTACGCCTCGATCGCCAAGTGCTCGAACGACACGGCGCTGCGCGACATTCGGGAACTGCTCGCCCGCAGAATCGTTGTCCGTAACCGCGCGGGTGGCCGCAGCACCAGCTATCGGCTTCACTTCCCGGGAGAGCGTCACGTGCCTCGGAACAACTCGGTGAGCACCAAGCTGCTTGAACGAGACGAGTCCGGAGCCGATACGGAGGAGTCGCGAACTCCGTCCGCGATATGACGGATAGATGCTGGTCCCGGACTGTCGGTCTTTCGCATACGGCTTGCTGCTCTCCGGATCTTCGTGAGCGTCTTCCGTTGCCGCCTGGGAGAGTGGTTGCATGGCTCTGGGGATTGCCATAGACTCTGACATGCGACTGCGCTGGAAGAACATGTATAATCCAAGCTCAGACCAGAGCAGCCTTGGGCATGAGAACAGGACGTGCTGAAGCTAAAGAAATCAAGTCTCGATTGGGCTCTGAGGAGCGCTCTTCGGTACTACAATCCTCACTTCCCGCGTCCTTTCGAATTCGACGCGATCAGGGCAGCATGGGGTGACATTAGGGATGTTCTAGCAGACAGGAATCTGCTCGACTACGATAATAATGGGGTTCGTGACTACAGGCGAGTCCTAACGGCAAAGAGCCCGTTGGGATTTCGCGTGGTCACGCAGCTAGACCCGATAGACTCGATCCTCGCTCGCGCCGCTCTCTATGAAATCGCCCGCGATCTCGAGAGCTCGAGGTATTCCCCTGCGAGAAACACCAGCTTCTCTTTCCGGCTCAAGCCAGATAAGAAGACCGGGATGCTCTTTGACCCGCGCTATACGTGGAGGGAGTTCCATAGGGTCACTAAGAAGCTGGCTGAGTCAGGCGACCTACGTTGTGGTGACGGATATTGCGGATTTTTATCCGAGCGTTTACCTTCATCACCTGGAAACAGTGTTGGATGATGCGGTGTCAGCATCGGGAAGAAAGTCGCATGTGAAGTACCTTCTGAACTACGTGAAGGTAATGAATGACAACCAGACCCATCGAGGTCTGCCAATAGGCCCGGTTTTCTCGGCCCCATTCGCAGAGCTGGTGCTGGATGAGATAGATCGATTGTTGATAGCAGATGAGGTTGTGTTTACTCGTTTTGTAGACGACATGAGATTGTTCTGCAAATCTGAGGGAGAAGCACACAAGAAGCTCGCGCATCTCGCGCAGGTTCTCTATGACCAGAGGAGTTTCGGCCTTAACGAGCAGAAGACATCTGTATTGCCAATCGATGAGTTTATGAATCGATACACGGTTAGCCCTGAAGAGAGGCAGGCTGAGGCGATTATGAGCAACTTTGGAGATTTGATCGAGGAGCTCGGAATAGAGGTTGACTTTTACTCGGATTCTGACGTTGTAACCTTGGACGAGAAAGATCTCAAACGCGTGAATGAGCTTAATCTGGAAAGGCTACTTGGGCAGGAGCTACAGAGGAAATTCATCGACTACCCATTTCTTTCGTTTCTCCTGGGAAGCTTGGCGGCATTTGACAATGCTAATGTCGTAGATCTGCTTATTGAGCCAGATAGGTTGAGGAAGATCCGTCCTCGTATGCGATCGCTAGTTGAATATCTGAGCAAACTTAAGTCCTTGTCGCCGCGGCGTAGGAAGGATGTCGGCAAAGCAATACTTAGTATGGTGGATGATCCGATTATTGGCGCCCTGCCGTTCAATAAGGTATGGCTCTTTAGCCTGTTTGCCAAATCTGGGGAGTGGGGAAACAAGGGCAAGCTGGCTCAGCTTGCGCGTTCGGGCAACGATCCGCTGACGCGGCGCGAATTGTTGCTTGCAGTGGGGCGTGTGCGGCACAAAGCGTTTTTTCGGAGTCATAGGCATTTGCCGATGGATGCTGATCCATGGGTGCGGCGTGCCCTTCTCGTGGGGATGAGCTGTTTGGAGGAGGGTGAGAGGCGGCCAATGTACAAGGCGCGGCGGATGTACCAACTCGACGAGTTGGACCGGATCGTAATTGACTGGGCCGAGGCTGGAGGCCTTCTAAAGTCTCAAACTCGCGTGTTGAATCAGAACGAGGTGTAGGGATGCAGAAGATCCTGTTTCTTGACGACTGGTGCCTGGAGACGACGCACAACGTGGTGCGGCGGCTCGGGCAGCCGAAGCCGGTGCCGGAGGGCACCTGGTCCGACCCGTACGACCTGGGCAACGCCTACCCCTCGGTCTTCTACGACGAGAACCTCGGCAAGTGGCGGGTGATCTACGGCGGCGCGCCGGACCCGGATGACTTCATCTGCAACGCGCTGTTCGGGGCGATCGGCGATGACGGCGTCCACTGGGAGATCGACCCGATGGCGGACGATCACACCTCCTGGTCGGGCTCCTTCCCGCACTGCCTGGCGGAGGCCAGGAGGAACGCCGAGAGCGGGCAGGTGTACCAGGACCCGCGCGATCCCCGCCATCCGTACAAGGTCCTCTACCTCGACTGGGATTGGCGGAGCGGGGCGGCGACCATGCGCAACCCGGTGGTGGTCTCCGCCGACGGCTACCACTGGCAGGAGCTTGAGGGGGCGCGCTGGGGCGACTGGTCCAGCGACACCTGCCACACCGTGTTCTTCAACAAGCTCACCGGCCGGCACCAGGTGATGTGCCGCGCCAAGGACATCAAGCCGCCGTTCAGCCAGCGCCTGGTGGCGAGCATCGAGACCGAGGACTGGGTGCACTACACCGAGCCGGAGGTCATCGTCCGCCCCGACTCCTGCGACCCGCCGCTGTCACAGCCGTACGGAATGCCGATGTTCCCGTACGGCGACTACTTCATCGGCTTCCTCTGGCTGCTGGTCGGAGACCCGAACGAGACCACCACCAAGGGCGCGGGACCGGTGTCGAACCACCTCGTCTACAGCATCAACGGACGCAACATCAACCGCACCTTCCGCGACCAGTTCGTGCAGCCGGCCGAGCCGGGCGACTTCGGCGGCTTCGGGTTCTATCCCTGCAGCCTGGTGCAACTCCCGGACGAGCTGCGCATCTACTCCAGCGGGAGCCGCACCGACCACGGCGGCAAGGGCCCGATTCCCGCCGGGCAGCACGGCCACGCCATGTGCCTGCACACCCTGCGGCCGGACGGATTCATGTACCTGGAGAGCCGCTCCGGCGCCGCGAGCGTGCTGACCAAGGGGTTCGAGCTCACCGAAGGCGGCCTGGCGCTGAACGTGGAGGCGCCGATCGGGGAGGTGCGGGCGCAGGTGCACGTGCAGACGGACCGGGATCCGGGCGAACCGCCGGCGGTGCAGGCGGTAGCCGAGGGGTTCTCGGCCGCGGAGTGCCGGCCGTTCACGGGCGACAGCCTGCGCTGGACGCCGACGTGGAGCGGCGGCCGGACCCTGGACGAGCTGATCGGCCGCACCGTGCGGGTGGAGGTCTTGTTCGAGCGCGGCCGGCTCTACTCGCTCGAGGTCGGCGGCACGCTGCTGCGGTAGACGGCTGCGCCGCGGGTCGGGCACATGGGTGACGGCATCGGCATCGAGTCCCGCCTGAACCTGCCGGCGCGCTTCCGCTACGAGCGGGTCGTCAGGAAGGCCAAGGACTACCGGGCCGGAGACCGCCGGGTCATCGCCGATCTCCGCGGCCCGGGCTGCGTCCGCCACTTCTACTGCGTGGGCAGCCGGGGCGGCTCGGACGGCGACCTTTCCAACCGCAACCGCGCGTTCATCATCCGCTTCTACTGGGACGGCGAGGAGCAGCCGAGCGTCGAGGTGCCGCTGGCGGACCTGTTCGGCGTACACCACAACGTCTCCTACTACCCGATCAACAGCTTCTACGTGACGGCCAAGGCCGACGCCGGGTTCGGCTGCTACTTTCCCATGCCGTTCGCCCGGTCGGCGCGCGTCGAGGTGGAGGCGCTGGAGGACGGCACCTTCATCTACACCCTGGACTGGCACCGCTACCTGGACGGCGGGCTCGAAGAGCCGCTGCGCTTCCACGCGTCGTGGCGGCGCGAGAATCCGGCGCCCGCGTGGGGTGAGGACTTCCTGGTGATAGACGCGCTGGGCAGCGGCTACCTGGCGGGTTTCTCGCTCGGGGTCAGGCTGCGCAGCGACGAGCAGCGCTGGTCGCACGCCGGCTCGGAGAACCTGTACCTGGACGGCGAGGCCGCGGGCGAGGGGGGCGTCGTGCCCCATTATCTGCGGGCCGGCGGCGGCGAGAACACCTTCGACGCCGGCTTCGGCGGCGTCACGCACGCGCCGGACACCGGGCTGTACAGCGGCATCCCGTACCTGGAGTACCGCGACGCCGGGCCGGCGCTGGCGCGCCACGTGCTCAGCGCCTACCGCTTCTACGTGCACGACCTGCTGCCGTTCCACCGCTCGCTGCACTTCCGCTGGGGCAGCCACTGCAACGACATGTGCGCGACCGCCTACTGGTACCAGACCGAGCCGCACCGCCCGTTCGTGCGCATGGCCTCGCCCGGGCACCTGCGCTACGGCGACTGGGAGCACGAGGTCGAGGTCCCCCGCGGCACCTACGACTTGCTGCTGCCGTGCGGCGCGTCCGGGGAGGACGCCGTGCCGGCGAGCGAGGACGACGGCACCTGGTCGCTCCACCGCGGCGACCAGGCTCTGCATCAGCCGCCGGAGGCGATCGGCCCCGGCATCGTGGCGCGCGCCTGCCACGGCTTCATCGACTTCTCGCACGTGTTCAACGTGCGCAGCACCGGCTCCAACGAGACGTGGCCCTGCGCCGCCGCCGCCGTGGGCCGCCTGACCGTGGAGCGCGAGATCCAGGCGACCGTGCACCTGAGCTGGGACGGAGACCTGCGCGTGCGCCTCAACGACGAGCCGCCACGCCACCTCGGCCTGCGCACGACCTACGGCTATCAGGCGGTTCCGGTCACGCTGAAGCGCGGCGCGAACACGCTGGTCATCCACCTGGACAACGCCGACGACCGGCTCAGTTGGGGCGCCTTCACCTTCTCCTGCCGCGTCGTGAGCGACGACGGCGCGGTCATCGTGCCTGTGGCTTTCGCCTGATCTGCGGCCGTCTGCGGCGACGATCGCAGCGGCGAGAACGCGACGAATGTCGCCCGCATAACTTGATTCATTTATTTTTTATTACTATAATTATTGCATGTCAACGGCATCTCTATCGGAGGCCCGATCCACCGTCTCCGGCCTCTCCGACGACCAGTTGCTGGAGCAGACTGACAAGCTGGTCCGCCTCGACCACCAGACCCAGGTCGTCCTCATCGACCACCTGTGCGAGATCGACGCCCGCCAACTGTATCTGCGGCGCGGCTACTCGAGTCCGTTCGACTACGTGACGAGCGGGCTTGGCTACAGCGCCGGCGCAGCGTGGCGGCGAATCAACGCCATGAAGCTGTGCCGGCGGATCGATGAGGTCCGCGAGCGGCTGCGGGATGGATTGCTGACACTGGATGCCGCGGCGCAATTGCAGGCCGCCTTCGAGCGGCGGGACCGGGAACGGGAACGGGAACGGGCCCGCGAGGCGCGCGACTCGGCCGCGAGCCCGAAGAGGGGGCCGAGCGGCATCGCACTGGCGGGGCCGGCACGACCGCCGGCGCCGAAGCCGGCGCTGGATCTCTCGGCGCAGAAGGCGCTGGTGCAGGAGGCGGTCGGGAAGAGCACGCGGCAGGTCATGCAGATGCTGGCGGGGGTGGATCCTGCGCTGGTCGCGCCGGCCGACAGGATGCGGCCGCTGGGCGAGGACCGCTGGGAGCTGAAGGCCGTGATCGACGAGGAGTGCCAGCGCGGACTGGAGCAACTCAAGGGGCTGCTCTCCCACGTCGATCCGCACATGACGTTCGGGCAGCTCGTCGGACGGCTCGTGCAGGAGGGGCTCGACCGCCATGACCCGGGTCGGCCAAGGCGCGGGCGAAGGACCTCCGGCCGGCCGGCAGGTGCAGAGCAGCCTTCGGCGCCGAAGCGGTCAGCGCCGCCCGCCGAGATCACCCGTTCGCTGGCGCAGGCTCAGCGCGACGGTGATCGCGAGGGCACTTCTGCGACGAACGGATCAGCTCGGCCGGGACGCGTCGCCACTTCGGCGCCGAAGTCGCAGCGGCAGGACCTGGAGGCAGGCTCCTTCGCGCCGAAGCGGCCGGCTCGGTCGGCACGTGTCGCTACTTCGGCGCCGAAGTCGCAGCGGGACATGGGTCGGCAGGGACCTTCGGCGGCGAAGTGGCCAGCTCGGCCGGCCGGCGCCACTACTTCGGCACCGAAGTCCCGCGTAACGGGCCGCGTGATTCCGGCGGCGGTGAAGCGGAGGATTTCGAAGCGAGACGGAGGACGCTGCCGCTACGTCGATCCACGCACCGGCCGCCGCTGTGCGTCGCGACATCTGCTCCAGGTCGATTACGTGTTCCCGTACTCGCTGGGCGGCGGTCCGGAGCTCGGGAGTCTGAGGCTGCTGAGCACAGCTCATCACCGCCAGCGCCATGCAGGGCGGGCTCCATCACGAGAGCCTCCGAGTGACGTCGCGGACGCGCTGACGGGGGTCGTTCACCCGGAAAACGGCAGCCTCGCCGTCGAAGCGTCGTAGGGTAGACTGTTAGGAGTCGGCATGGACGATACGCGGGCGCTGTTTCTGCATCTTCTCGCCACGATCGCCTACCGGGCGCGGTATGCGCTCAGGGGTGCGCCCGAGTCGTTCGGCTCGTTCCGGGCCGGCAACGAGGTGTGGACGCCGGCCGAGCTCGTGCGGCACATGACGAGCGTCCTCGGATACGTGCGTTCGTGCTTCGAGGGAACGGAGCGGCCTCGCTTCGACCCGCTGCCGGACCTGGGCGCGGAGATCACGCGGTTCCACGCGATGATCGAGGATGTGGCGACGCACGTCAGGGCGGGTACGGATCCCCAGGGCATGAGCGAGGAGCGGATGCTGCAGGGGCCGTTCGCCGACGCGCTGACCCATGTCGGACAGCTCGCCATGCTGCGCCGCCTGTCCGGCTCTCCCGTGCAGCGCGAGAGCTTCATCCAGGCTCGCGTGGACCCGGCCGATCTTGGTCCGGACCGGCCCGGACGGCAGCCGGAGGAGTGACGGTCGTGAAACTGCGAGAGAACTGCCTGGGCTTCGAGCTCCACGACGGGGAGCGCTTCGTGGCGCTGTACCGGGCCCGGGAGGAGCTGCCGCGAAACGAGTCGCCCAAGCCCTGCTTCGCGCCGATCCATATCCGCTCCGGAGCCCTGGTTACCCAGTACCGGCCCGCCGACCACGCCTGGCATACCGGGCTGTACTTCGGCTGGGTCCATGCCAACGACGCCAATCTGTGGGGCGGCAACTGGTTCCTGCCGGAGACGGGCACGTACGAACACGTCCCGAACAGCCACGGCGTGCAGCGCCATGACCGGTTCATCGAACATCGCGGCGTCGCAAACGGAGCCGGGATCACCGAGGAGCTCACGTGGCTGGACGGTAGCGACCAGCCCATCGCCACCGAGCGGCGGGAATACCGATTCCGCGCGCTGGAGAACGGGGCAGGGTACTTCTGGACCATCGAGACCTGGATCACGGCGACCGGGGAGCGGCTGGTGCTGGGAGGGTCGCGGGCGGCGCGCTACAGCGGCCTGGTGCTGCGCATGGGACCGCCGTTCGCTCCGGGCCGGCACCGCAGCAGCGAGGGGCTGGCCGGCCACGAGAACATCATGGGCCAGCGGGCGCGCTGGGTCGCCGCCGCCGGGGCCGGCGGGGGTGCGGTGGTGATGATGGACCACCCGGACAACCCCCGGCATCCGGTCACCTGGTTCACGCGCGAGAAGCTGCTCGGGGCCGGCCTGCTGATGGAGGGAGACCTGGAGGTAGACCGCCGGGAGCCGCTACGGCTGCGGTACGGCTTCGCGATCCTCGATCAGGAGCCGGCGGTGGATGAAGTCGAGGCGGCGTACGCCGCCTATGTCCGGGGGTAGGCCGCCGGCCGGTCAGTCCGTGTCCCGGGCATCGAGCATCAGCGCGCGGCAGACCTCCGCCAGCCGCTCCAGCTCGGCGATAGGCATCGACTCCTGGTCGGTGTGGATGTCCACGTAGCCGACCGAGATCACCACCGTGGGCAGCCCCTTGGCGTTGAGCTCGTTGGCGTCGCTCACGCCGCAGGTGGTGGTGCGCCAGGGATCCAGTCCGGCCGCCCGGATCGCCGCCTCGGCGCGCCGCACCGGCGCGTCGTCCTCGCCGAACCGGTAGCCTTCCATCGCGTCCAGCGACTCCACGTCGACGGAGCCGCCGAACGCGGCGGCGCCCTGCTGGCAGCACTCCAGCAGAGCGTCCCGGTGCTCGACGAACCGGCTCTGGTCCAGGCTGCGCACCTCCAGGGTCAGCGAGGCGTCGGGCGGGATGATGTTCTTGGCCTCGCCACCGGTGAGCACCCCCGCGTTGGCGATCGTGTCCCCGTCGATGCGGCCGAGTTGCATGCGCTGAATCGCGCGCGCCGCCATCTGCAGCGCGCTGCGCCCCGCCTCCGGCTCCGTGCCGGCGTGCGCGGCGCGGCCGCGGAAGGTTACCCGCAGCGTGTCCGTCCACGGACTGGCCATGACGATCCCGCCCACCGGCCCGTCGATGTCCGGCACGAAGGCCAGATGCGAGTGCACGGGCGCGACGTCGAACGCCTTGGAGCCGATGTGGCCGACGTCCTCGCCCACCGTGAACAGCACCTCGACCGGTGGATGCGGCGCGCCGGACGCGGCGATCGACTCCACCGCCAAGACGATGGCCGCCACCGCCGCCTTGTCGTCGGCGCCGAGCACGCTCGATCCATCGGTATGCACGGCGCCGTCGCGGATCACCGGCTCCATGCCCGGGGTCGGCCGCACCGTGTCGGTGTGCGCGCACAGGAGCACGGGCTCCTCGCCGGCCCGCGTGCCCGACCCCGGCCAGAAGCCAAGGACGTTGCGGTGCGGGTCGGCGTGCAGCCGCAGCCCGGCACGCTCCAGCCTGGGCCGCAGGGCGTCGACGACCGGGTCCTCGTTCGGGTGGTAGCTGTCGATGCGCAGGATGGTCAGGAACGTGTCGAGCAGCCGCCGGGAGTCGATCATGGCCGGCCTGCCTCCCGCGGGCGGGTGTTCTTCACGGCGTACACCAGCATGACCGTGCCGGTCTTCTCGTACGTTCTCCGTTCGATCAGCGTCAACGGGATGGGGTCGGACGGTTCGGCGACGAGCGGAATTCCGCCACCCAGGATCGTCGGCATGACCGCGACCTCGACCGTGTCGACGAATCCCTCGGCGGCGAGACTGTGGAACAGGGATCCTCCGCCGAACAGCCAGATGTCTTTCCCCGGCTCCTCCCGCAGCGACTGCACCACCTCCTTCCAGTTCTCGCCGACGATGCTCACGTTCGGATGGTCGCTCTGATGCAGGGTTCGCGAGAACACGAAGGTTCGCGAGCCCGGCGACGACTGGGCGCCGGTCACCTCGAAGGTCCGCCGGCCGAGCAGCCAAGTGTCGAACTGCGCGGACAACTTCCCGAAGTCGATCTCGGGGTCCATGACGATCCAGTCGAACTCGTCTCCGGATCCGGCGATGTAGCCATCCAGGCTGATCGCGCAACAGTATCGAATTCTTCTCAGTTTCGATCCCACGATCAGACCTTGCGCGAATCCGTCGCGGAGCGGAAGCTCGAGCACCTGCGCACCGCCACGTTGCGTCCGCTGGTCCCGTGGAAGTCGTCTGCGAGTGTTGGTACGATTACCACATCGGAACTCGGCCATGACCACGGAGCTGAAAAAAGCGTTCGAGGCGGCGTCTCACCTTCCGGACGCCCAGCAGGACGAGCTGGCATCGGCCATCCTGGTGGAGCTTGCGGCTGACCGGCGGTGGGATGTCGCATTCGAGGAATCGCAATCGGCGCTCGAGCGGCTCGCGAACGAGGCGCTCGAAGAGCATCGGTCGGGCAGGACCGAGATTCTCGATCTCAATGAACTTTGACTTCCCGGACCACACGCCGATTCCGCGATTCCCATAGGCGGCTGCCCGAGCAGGTTCGCCGCCGTGCCCGCGAATCCTACCGCCGCTTCGCGGACGATCCCAACCACCCGAGCCTCCGCTTCAAACAGGTTCATGCAACTAGGCCGGTCTACGCCGCGCGGGTCGGACTTGGGCATCGTGCCCTCGCTGTTTTGGACGACGATGTCGCCGTTTGGTTCTGGATTGGGACCCATGCGGAGTACGACCGGCTGCTCCGAGCGCTTTGAGCCAGTGCCGAACCAAACAGGGGCGGTTCGTTATCGCTATCTGGAGGTGTCAGTCGTCCGCGGGACCTTCGTGGCGCCCGCCATCGCTCCTCGTCCCCCGGCCGCCAGCAGGCAGACGATCGCCACCACGAACACGGCGGCGATGATCAGAAAGGCGGCCGAGAACGATCCGGTGCGGTCGTGGATCCAGCCGGCCAGGACCGGCGCGGCCGCCATCGAGCCGGTGGCCGCCACCTGCACGACGCCCTGGATGGCGCCGAACTCCTTCATCCCGAACGCCTCCTGGACGATCAGCACCAGCAGGGCGCCCAGTCCGCCGAAGCCGAGCCCGAACACGAAGATCCCGGACCACATCGCCGGGGCCGATGAGGCCAGCGCCATGATCACCAGCCCCACGGTCTGCAGGGTTACCGACACGACGCAGCAGAGGCGGGCGGTCCAGCGCTCGCTGGCCCTGCCGAAGGCCAGCTTCGAGCCGATGCCCATGGCCGCGATCACCGCCAGCCCGGTGGTGGCCAGGGCCGGCGCGAACCCCTGCTCGGCGAAGTGCTGCCGAAGCTGGGTCAGCACGCCCTGATAGGTGAAGGTGGCGCCGAACAGGCCCCAGAGAATCAGCCAGAACCTCCGCGTGCGCAGCGCCTGCCGCAGGGTGATGCCGCTCTCCATGAGGCGGCGTGACTCTCGGGCGGCGCCGCCGCGGCGGGTGCGGTGCATCTCGCGCGCCACCAGATCCTCGTCTTCGCGGATGATCACCTGCGCCGCCACCGCCAGAGCCAGCAGCAGGATCCCGAAGGCCAGGAAGCCCCATTGCCAGCCGGCGGCGGCGACCAGGGCGGCGGCCAGCGCCGGCATGGTGAGCCCGCCGGCGTTGTTGCCGGAGGTCACCGCGCCCATCACCCGCCCGCGGGTGGCGGGGAACCAGAGCCCCACCAGCTTGCCCGCCGGCATCACCGTGGCACCCGGAAAGCCGGCGTAGACCAGGGCGCTGAACAGGTACCAGTGCCAGAGCGACGTGATCAGCGGCCGCAGCAGGAAGCCGGCGGCGACCAGCAGCAGGGAGATCACCGTCACCGGCCGCGCGCCCCAGCGGTCCATGGCGCGGCCGGCGAAGGGCGCCACCAGGCCGGACACGACCGCGAGCGAGAGCGACAGGTTGAGGGCGGTCTGGCTCCACCCGAAAGCCTCGCGCAGCGGAGCGGCGAACTCGCCGAAGGCGTACTGGCTGGTACCGATGGTGAGCCCCGTCGACAGGAAGGCCACCACCGCGATCGGGTAACCGCGGTACAACGGTGCGCGCTATCCGGAGCGGATCACGCGGTCGAGGTCCGCGCCGGCCAGGGGCAGGTCGACCCAGGCCGAAGCGCGCTCGTGCGACGCGTGCAGCGCCGCGATCATCTCCAGGGTGCGCGCCGCGTCGTCGCCCGAGCCCGCGACCTCGTCCCCGTCGCCGTCGAGCCAGGCGACGATCTCGGTGACGGCCCGGTCCATGGAGCTCAATCCGCCTTCGCCGATCGGCCACGAGTCGCTGCGGCCGTCGGCGTAGTCCACGGTGACGGTGTCCGGCGCGATGGTCGCCTGTCCTTCGGTGCCGTTGAGCAGGAAGCGCATCGGCGTCGCCGCGTAGTCGGGGGCGTCCAGCAGCGCGATCGTGCCGCCGGCCATCCTCAGCATCCCCCAGCCGCCGGGATCGCGGAACTCCGGCCCGCGGCAGTCCTCGCGGCCGGCCAGGTCGAGCAGCCCGGAGACGGCCTCGACCTCCTGTCCGATCACCATGCGCAGCGCGTCGATCGTGTGCGTGCCCACGTTGCCCAGCCGGCCACTGGCCCACTGCACGTAGGCCGAGGTCAGGCGGCCCAGTCCGCCAGCCGCCACGTGCTCGGCCAGCCGCCGGTAGCCCGGCGCGAAACGGCGCTGGTGGTTGACGACCAGGAGCGCCCCCGCCCGTTCGCAAGCGTCGGCGATCCGCCGGCCGGCGGCGACCGTCTGCGCGATCGGCTTCTCGCAGTAGAGGACCTTCACGCCGGCCGCCACGGCGGCCAGCGCCGCTTCCTCGTGCGCCGGCGCATAGGTGGCGATGCTCAGGATGTCCAGCCGCTCGCGGTCGAGCATCTCCTGTAGCTGCTCGTACACGGTGGCTCCCGAGCGCGCCGCGAACCGCTCGCGCCGGCCGGCGTCGCGGCTGCTGCCGGCCACCACGTCGACCCGCTCGTGGCCGGCCAGGGCGGCGAAGTGGGTGCCGTCCATGCCGTCCACCGACTGGCCGATCGCCTCGGCTGACACCTGGTCGGCGCCGCCGATCATGCCCAGGCCGGCGATGCCGGCCCGATAGGTCTGTCCCTTCACGTGCTCGTGACCTCCTTCACGATGCGATCCTGAGCAGCGGACCGTGGGCTAGCCCTTCAGGGCGCCGCTGACAAGACCGGATTGAATGTGCCGCTGCAGAAACAGATAGAGCACCATGATCGGTACGACCACAAGTGCCAACGTCGCCAATATCAGGTTCCACTGCAACGCATACCGCCCCGCATATTGCACTACCGAGAGCTGCAGTGTCATCAGCTTTGGCTCTTGAAGCAGGAGCAGCGCCAGGATGAAGTCGTTCCAGATCCCCAGGGCGTTGATCATGACGGCCGTCACGGTCACCGACTTGACCAACGGGAACACGACGGAGAAGAAGGTCCGAATCGACCCGGCCCCCTCCATCGAAGCCGCCTCCTCGAGCTCCATCGGGATCTGCACGAAGAACCCTCGATACAGATAGATCGTGAAAGGACACAGCAACGCCGCCGCCACGATGATGAATCCGAACCTCGAACCGAGGAGACCGGCCCATCCGACCACCTGCACGAGCGGTATCATGATCGTCTGAAACGGCAGCATCATCGAAAGGACGAAGAACAGGAGCAGCCACGTCGTCAGACGTGACATCGACCGCGCGATACGATAAGCAGCCATCGCCGAGAACAGGACCACCACTGCGACCCCGCCACAGGTGACGATCACCGTATTCACCAGTGCGCGGAAATAGCGCATGTTCTTCCAGGCAAGAGCGTAGTTCTCGATACTGATCGCTTTGGGAAACGCCAGGAAGGACTGGAACATCTCCGCCTGCGACTTGAACGTGTTGGTCAGAAGAAAGAATATGGGCACGAAGAAGAGCAAGCCGACGACGAGAACCGCCAACTCCAGGCTGCCTCGCTGAATTGCCCTGATCAAGTGTGGATCTCCTTCGATCGCAGGTACTTCAACTGAACGGCGGTCACCACGAGAACCATCACCGCAAACAGGACCGCCTTTGCAGAGCCGGCTCCAAATCGGAATGCCTGCAGTCCGTCCGCGTAGATGTTGTACGCAATGGTGTGACTGGCCTTCCCGGGACCTCCGCCGGTAAGACTGAAGACGATATCGAACACCTTCAGTGATCCCGTCGTAGTGATGAAGAACGACGCTATGAATGCCGGAACAAGAAAGGGGATCGTCAGACGCATGAGCCGCTGAAGCGAGGAAGCGCCATCGATGATAATGGCGGCGCGCAGGTCTTCCGGTATCTCCTGCAGCCCGGCAAGGTAGATGATCATGACGAACCCAACACTTCTCCAGAGCTCCGGTACCAGAACGACCAGCACGATGCCGTCCGACAGGTTCAGGAGCGTCTGTTCCAGGAAGCCGATATGCAATACCCGGCCGACATCGGGAACGATCGTCCGGTACAGAAACCTCCATAGGAAACCGACGACGATCATACTGATGACGTTCGGCATGAATATGAGCGCTCGCGCGACGTTCTTGACGCTGAGATCCAGGTTCACCAGCAACGCCAGCAGCAAGGCGAGCACGTTCGTCCACATCACGGCCAGGAGCGCGAAGGAGAATGTGAACCGGACCGAGTGCAGGAAGTCCTCGTCGTACGTTAAGGCTTCGACGTAGTTCGCGAACCCGATGAACGTGAACGTCTTCTGCAGTCCGTCCCAGTCAGTCAGGGAATACATGAAGCTCAGGGCTATGGGGAGGAAGAAGAACGCGGTGTACAGGACGAGTATCGGCCCTACGAAGAGCACGCTGCTGGCGATGTGTCTTGTTCTTCTGGTGATGGTCATCGCTGGGAAGGAGACGATCAGAGGCTGGTGGCGGCCGGTGCCGCCACCAGCTACTCCGCGCTGCGCAACGGCCCGCGGGGATGCTCCGCTACCCTCATCGTTGCGTAGCGCAGGAATCGTGCGTTTACTTGAACCAGTTCTCGTAGACGCCGCGTATCGCTTGTTCGGCTGAGATTTCTCCGAGGAAATACTGCTGCATGATGGCACTTCCCTCGGCGCGACCGGCCTCGCTCATGAGCACCTGCGGCCACGGAACGATGGCGCCGGCTTCCTTGTATCGGAGAACGTCTTCCGCGGCGGGCAACAGCGGCACGTCGACGCCCGTCACGACGGGAATCTCCCTGAACAGCTCGCTGTACTTCGTGTTGCCTTCAACGGAGGTGAGCCAGTCAAGAAACCCGATGGCTTCGTCCCGATGCTCTGTCTGTGCCCCGACGCCCAGGCTCACACCGATGTTCGCCGACAGCCTGGCATCTTCGGGATTCTCCGAATAGGGAACGGCCGCGTAGCGCATGTTCACGTCGGGGTTCAGTCCCAGTACGTGGTTGAGTGCCCACGTGCCCATTTGAATCATGGCCACCTGCTCGGTTGCGAAGTGGTTGATGAAGGTGCCGTAGTCGCTGCCTTGCGATTCATCGAGCGAGTTGTCGAACTGCAGGTCGAGGGCCTTCATGGCCAGCAAGTGCTCTGCAAGCAGGATGTCCCCGGTCGCACCATCATGGGCGAACTGAAAGACATCCGGTTGGACAGACGCGATAGCCGTGTAGAACATCTGTCCGTGAGTCCAGGCTTCCAGTCCCGCTACGCTGAAGGGCGTGAACCCGGCCGCACGCAGCTTGTCGACGGCGTCCTCGAGTCCGCTGATCGTCCTGGGGAATTCGTCGATACCGGCCTGGTCGAACATGTCCCTGTTGTACATGATCCCCATGGCTGCGAAATTGGTCGGCACGCCGTAGATGTTTCCGTCAGGGGCGGTCATTTGCGGAAGGACGGCTTCGTCGAAGTGATCGATGAGGGGCAGACCTTTCAGGCTCACCATGTGCCCTGCCTTCCCCAGATCATAGAGACCCTGGTACTCTCCCATGACGATATCCGGCATGGTGTTCGATGCGATCCTGGCGGTCAGACTACCGAAGAAGTCCGCCGCAGGAATGATCGTCTCCACGGTGACATTCGGATGCAGTTCCTTGTACGCATCGGTCAATGCCTGGAACTCGGCAGGCCGGGCATCGTAGACATACATGACCATTTCGACCGGTGCAGACTCGGCGTCCGGGGCCGCAAAGACCGTAAACGGAAGCACGCTGCACACAGCGAACAACACAAGGAACAACAGATTTCTCTTGAAGAACGACATTGACAACTCCTCCTATCGGGCAGTCATGGTTTGGATTTCTGAGATGGTCCCAATCTTGTTGGGCACCTCATTGGGCAGGCTAAGGGGTAGCCCGTTGGCTTGTCAACCTGCCCGTCGCTTGGGTAGTGTCGCCGGCATGGATCGCTCCCTCGGCTGGTATAGATGAAACGACGAACCTCAATTCATGCAGTTCCTGCCACCCAAGTCGCGTTGAGGACCGGGATGTGGGCCGCGCGCGTGGCCGTCAACGCCGAGCGGACCGTCCCCTATTGCCTGTCGCGATGCGAGGACACGGGCCGCCTGCGCAACTTCGATGCAGCGGCCGCGGCCGATCCCTCGCTGTTCGAAGGCCTGCACTTCAACGACTCCGACGTCTTCAAGACGCTGGAGGGAGTCGCCGCCGTGCTTGCGCAGAGGCGGGATCCCGACCTTGAGCGCCAGGCGGACGAGCTGATCGCGCGGATCGCCGCGGCGCAGGAACCCGACGGCTACCTGTACACGATTCGAACGTCCGGGGCGCACGTCGGGAGCGAGTCCGCGGGCCCGGAACGCTGGTCGAATCTGGAACAGGGCCACGAGCTGTACAACGTGGGACATCTCTACGAGGCGGCGGTCGCGTATGCCGATGCAACCGGCAAGGACGACCTCCTCGCGGTGGCGACGAAGAGCGCCGACTTCGTGGCCGATACGTTCGGTCCGGACGCGCTGGTGGGCGTGCCCGGCCACGAGGAGATCGAGATCGGCTTGATGCGGCTGGCGCGGAAGACGGGGCGGAGCCGCTATGCCGAGCTTGCCCGCTTCTTCCTCGACGCCAGGGGCAGGGCCGGGAGGAACGACGCCGGTGGCCCCGACGGCAGCGGCCCCACCGACAACGCTGCATACGCACAGGACCACCTCCCGGTGCTGGAGCAGACCGACGCGGTGGGACACGCGGTGCGCGCCGTGTACCTGTACATCGCCATGACGGAGACCGCGCTCGGCGCGGGTGGCGGGTCTGACGCGGACGACTACGCCGCGGCGGTGCTGCGCCTGTGGCGCGACGTCGTGGGAGGAAAGCTCTACCTCACCGGCGGAATCGGAGCGCGCCCGGAGATCGAGGGCTTCGGAGAACCCTACGAGCTGCCCAACGACCGCGCGTACGCGGAGACCTGCGCTTCCATCGCGTTGGTCCTGTGGGCGCGCCGGCTGTTCCTCCTGACCGGCAGCGCCGATCACTACGACGTGCTGGAGCGGACGCTCTACAACGGACTGCTCTCGGGGGTCGCGCTCGGCGGCGCCGAGTTCTTCTACGCGAATCCGCTCGAAGCCGACGGCGTGACCGGCTTCAACATCGGCTCGGCAGCACGCCAGCCGTGGTTCGAGTGCTCGTGCTGCCCCACCAACGTGGCCCGCTTCATCAGCACCGTGGGCTCCTACATCTTCGCCACGAGCGCAGACTGCGTGTACGTGAATCTCTACATTCCTTGCGAAGCCACCGTCGCGGTTGCCGGGGCGGAGCTGCAGCTCAGCCTGGTCACGGAGTACCCCTGGAACGGCAGCGTTTCGCTCACGGTCCAGGCGGAGGTCCCGGTTCGGGCGACCGTCCGGCTCAGGCTGCCGGGATGGGCACGGGGGCAGCCGGTCCCGTCGGGCCTCTACCGGTACTGCGACGCCGGCGCCGACCGTGTCGAGGTCACCGTCAACCGCGATGCGGTGACTCCCTCGGTCACCGATGCAGGCTACCTGGAGATCACCCGGGAGTGGCGCTCCGGTGACGTGGTAACGCTCGAGCTGCCGATGCCGGTCAGATTCGTGGAGGCCGACGATCGAGTGCAGGCCGACCGCGGCAAGGTCGCGCTCGAGCGCGGCCCGCTGGTCTACTGCCTCGAACAGGCCGACAACGACGGCGACGTGCGGCAGCGGACCCTGACCGCGCCCGCGGAGTGGCGACCCGAGCCGCGGCCCGACCTGCTCGGCGGCATCACGGTCCTGACGAACGGGGAGCTGACCGCGGTGCCGTACTTCGCCTGGGGGCATCGCGGGACTGGGAGCATGGCGGTGTGGTTGCGGGAGGCGGCGAGTCGATGACCATCGCGCGCTTCGATCCGGCGCGGGCCTCGGGCAACGAGTTGCGGCGATCCTACATCGAGAGCGGGTACGTGCTGGTCAACGACCTGGTGGACGAGGCCGACCGCGCCGCGATCAGGCGTGAGCTGCGGAGGATCAATCGGGGCGACTACTCGCGCTCGCCTGTGGAGGGGGTGAGCTGGCGCGACGCAATCGAGCCCGTCGACTGGCCCGAGGACGACGACCGGCTCATGGGCCGCCACATGTACCTTGGGCAGCCGCATGTCTACAGCGCGGTCGTCCGCGACGCCATGACCCATGCCGGCATCTGCCGCGTCCTGGACCACGTCGTCGGCGCCTACGTGCCGTTCTGGGATGGCGCCTACAAGTGCATGCAGAGCATGTTCGTGGTAAAGCCTCCCGGCGGCGCCGGCAGCCCGTGGCACCAGGACGAGCACCCCATCCCGACGCGCGACCGCTCGCTCACCGGAGTATGGATCGCGCTCGCCGACGCGACGGTGGCGAATGGATGCCTGTGGATCCTGCCGGACAGCCACAAGTCGGGGGTCATCTACGAGCGCTACGCCCACGACCTGCCAGACGTCGACAGCAATCCGGTCGCGCGCGGCTTCGACGACACCGGAGCCATCCCGGTCGAGATGGCCGCCGGCAGCGTCCTGTTCTTCAGCGGCTACCTGCTGCACAGCTCGCGCAAGAACCGGAGCGACCGGTACCGACCGGCCCTCACCTTCCACTACTGCAGCGCGTCGACGTGGCTGACCTGGGGCGGCGAGCGGAACTACCGCGGCGTCGTGCAGGTACGCGGGGAAGACCCCTATGCCGACCTGGGATACACCACGCCGCAGCCCTGGGTGAAGGAGCGCTAGTCAATCGAGCACGGTCACGCGGCGATCGGTCGCGCCCTCCGCGCGGTGCTGAAACAGGGTGCGGACGGCCGGGGGAAAGGCTGCGTAGGCATCGCGCGGGACGATCGAGCGGTTGCGGCCGCCGTACTCGGCGCTCAGCCACCACGGAGCGTAGCGCACGACCATGGCGACGCGTTCCTCGCGCGATGGGTTGTGCGCGTTCGAATGCCAGATCCGCGAATCGATGACGACCACGTCGCCGGCATCGCCGGCCATTTGCACTTCTCCCGGAAGCGGGCCGAACTCGTCGATCCCGTCGGACGGGCCGCGCGGGTTCTTCGGATTGCGATGGGTGGCAGGCACGACCCACGTCCCGCCCGAATCGGGGCCGTACGGCGACAGCATCCACACCGTGGTCAGCGCCATGGTGAGGTCCGGGAACGGCTGCCGGATGGAGCCGCCCCGCTCGTTGTCCTTGAGATCGTGGGGCCAGTCGGAGTGCCACGAACGATACGCCGCGTTGTCGTCAGCCGCGGGGCGGAACTTGAACTCGATCTGGGCGACACGGACCCTGGGGTGGAGCGCGGCGCGCGCGATGGCCAGGATCCGCTCGTCCGCCAGATGGGCGGCAAACTCGGGTACGTACGCCGCAACGTTCTTGCCCGGCCCCCCATCCGCCGTCTTCTGGAACGTCAGGTTGCCGCCGATCGCCGCATACTCGAGCTGAGCGGCCTGCCGGCCCTGGACGACCTGCTCGCGCAGCGCGGCGATCCGGTCGGGCGGGACGACGCCCCGCACGACGCAGTAGCCGGCCGCGGCGAGCTGGGTCAGTTCCCGCTGAACCTCAGCCACGGGCCGACTCCCGTGTGACCGTTCCGCTATCAGAGGCCGCGGTCAAGACGCTGGAAAACAGGTTCGCACCTCCGCGTGAATGCTAAACGAAGATCACTTCGCTGCCCACCGGAGGCACCAAGCCCGTAGTGGGGCGGACTCCCGGAGAAGGGCCTCCGGGAGTCCGTTCGGCAGGATGGTCAGGGTTCGGTCGGCTCGACTAGGGCTCGATCGTCCACTCGTGGAACCGCAGGTCGAACGGATGGCTGTAGCGATACAACCACGTTACCGGCATCTTCAGGCGCTCGCTGTGGAGGATGTATTCCTTGGTCGCATAGAGCGGAATCGTCGGCATGTCGTCCATGATGAGCGCCTGAATCTCGTCCGCGAGCCGCTTGCGCTCAGCGGTATCCAGGGACGCTTCCATCTCCGCCAGCATGCGGTCGATCGTCGGATTCGAGTAGTCCGTCGGGCTGTTGCCCGCCCCGGTCGCGTACTGATGCAGGACGCCGGTGTCGATCGAGTTGCGCGCGCCATAGGCCAACTGCCACGGCTGCGTCTTGTCGTGCAACACCGTGCCGACGTCGCGCTCCACCAGCCGCGGACTCACCTTGATGCCGACCTCGGCCAGATAGCTCTGGATGAGTGCCATGAAATCCGAGGTTTGCGGGTCGGTGTAGTAGTAGATGAGGGTCAGCTCGGTGTCGGGGTCCCAGCCGGCGTCGCCGAGAAGCTGTCTGGACCGGTCGGGGTCGTACGGTACCTGAGGCAGATCCCGATTCGACCAGAAGGTCGGCGGCACCACCGTATGCCACACGTTCGCGTATCCGTCGAAGAAGTCCGCCGCGATCGCCTCACGATCGATCGCGTAGGCGATCGCCTGCCGGAGCCGCAGGTCCAGCATCGTTTCGTCTTCCATGTTCGACCAGAGCTCCCGCTTGTAGGCGCCGTTCTCCACCGGGTATCCGGTCATGCCGGGCGTCTGCAGGAGCTGGTCGATCTGCGCAGGATCCCGCCCCCACATGAAGTCCAGCTTGCCGTCTTCGGCAGCGATGATCGGGTCCCGTTCCCAGATGATCACCTTGTCGATCCGAGGCCGGCCAAGAAAGTAGTCGTCGTAGGCCAGCAGCTCGGCGAAGTCGCCGGGAACGCTTCGTGAGAACTTGAACGGGCCGGTGGCGATGGGGTGCTGCCAATACTCGCTCTGGAAGATCAGCGTGCGGTTCTCGCGCAGATCTTCGCTGAGCAGATGCTCCGGCATGATCGGCTGCGCGGCGATGGCGGTGAGGAACGTATAGGACGGTTCGGTGAGCGTGAACCGAACGGTGAAGTCGTCGACGATCTCGATGCCGGTGATGCTGTCGGCGGCTCCTTCGCGATAGTCCAGAGCGCCGTCGAGCTTTGCAAGCTGCGCCACGGTCCGGCCGGCCGCCTTGCCGGTGCCGAGACCGAGATGAACGCTGGTCACCAGGTCATCGGCGTGCATCTGCTCGCCATCGTGAAAGAACACGTCCTGGCGCAGGTGGAACGTGTACACGAGGTTGTCGTCGGACGTCTCCCACCGTTCTGCGATGTGCGGCCGCAGCTCGCTGTAGGTCGGATCGAACAGCAGGAGCGTGTCGAACGGCAGCGACTCCTCGAGGCTGTTGGTGACGGCCATGCCGAAGTTGCCGCCCCGTGCCCAGCCGGTCAGACCGCGTTCCTGACCGTGCGACACCAGGTTGAGGACTGTCTCCGGAGCTTCGGTGGCCGAGTCCGTCTGGCCTTCGCCGAACGCGCTCGCGCTCAGCGCCACCGCGAGCAGGGCGACGAGTGTCTTCGTCACGATTCTGGGAACCATGTTCGCACCTCCAAGTGCAGGGTAACCGGAGATCATTTCCTTCCCGACCGGCGGAGTCAAGCGGAACGTCATCGCTCTGCTCCGACGTGGCGGCCCGCTCCGTCGGGTGGGGGCAGCCCGGCATGGCGCGACCGCAAGGCCGCAAGCCGGGCTGCGACCGGGGCTTCCGGCGGGCAGGTCCTGCGGGTTTGCAGGTCGACGTGGACGAGCAGGTGCTCGCCCGTGGCGGCGAGCAGGCCGGCGCCGTCCTCCAGGCGGTGGAAGAGGTGCAGCTTCCTGCCGTCGCCGCCCAGGAGCTGCGTGGTCACGCGGATGCGGTCGCCGGAGCGCACCTCGCTCAGATGGCGCAGGTGGGTCTCCACGGTGAAGTAGCTCCTGCCGGCGGCGACGTAGCCGGCATCGGCGCCGATCAGCTCCATGGTGCGGTCGCTGGCCTGCGCGAAGACCTCCAGGTAGTGCGCCTCGTTCACGTGGCCGTTGTAGTCGGTCCAGCTCGCGGGGACCTGGCGCGAGACCGTCACCGGCAGAACGTCCTCGGCTGATTCCGGGTGCGGCTGAACGCGTTCGTGGGCGACGACCGTTCCGCCGGCGCCGTGATCGTTCTTCTTCAGGGCGCGCACGATGGCGACCAGGTTGTCGTCGCGGAGGCGCTCCAGCTCGCGCACGTTGCGCGCCCCTGACTGGCGGTCCGACTGCTCGGCGATCCGCTCGACCAGCTCGCCGGTGAGCTCCGGCACGTCCGTCAGCCTGCTCCAGTTCCACTGTAGAGCCGGACCGAACTGGGCGATGAAGTGCCGCATCCCCGCATCGCCGCCGGCGATCCGGTAGGTCTCGAACAGGCCCATCTGAGCCCAGCGCAGGCCGAAGCCGTAGCGGATCGCGTCGTCGATCTCGGCGGTGGTGGCGACGCCGTCCCGCACCAGCCACAGCGACTCGCGCCACGCCGCCTCCAGCAGCCGGTCGGCGACATGGCCGTCGATCTCCGCGCGGATCGGCAGCGGGTGCATGCCGACTGCCCGCAGCAGCTCGACGGCGCGATCGTGGATCGGCGGGTGCGTGGCGGGGGAGGGCACGACCTCGACCAGCGGCAGCAGATACACCGGATTGAACGGGTGGCAGACCAGGATCCCGCCTGGCCGCCGCGAGCCGCGCTGCAGGTCGGAGGGCTTGAACCCGGAGGTCGAGGAGGCGAGCACGGCGTCCTCCGGCGCATGCCGCTCGATCTCGGCCAGGACCTGCCGCTTGAGGTCCAGCCGTTCGGGCACGCTCTCCTGGATCCAGCCGGCGCCATCTGCCGCGGCGGCGATCGAGTCGCAGAAGGTCAGCTCGCCCTCCGCCGGCAGGGCGCGGTCGTACAGGGCAGGCAGGCTGCGCCGGGCGTTGTCCAGCACCGCGTTCAGCCGGCGCCTCGCCTCCGGTCCGGGATCGAACACCGCCACGTCCCAGCCGTTGAGCAGGAAGCGCGCCGCCCAGCCGGCGCCGATCACGCCGCCGCCGACGATGGCGGCCCTCATCGCGGGGGCCGTTTCGTCAGCTTCAGCCGCTCGCGCACGCGGTCGGGTCCGATCACGGTCGCGCCCATCGTTTCGATGATCGTCACGGCCTGCTCCACGAGCTGTGCGTTGGTCGCCAGCACCCCTCGCCTGAGAAAGAGATTGTCCTCCAGCCCGACGCGCACGTGGCCGCCGGCCAGCACGGCCGCCGCGACGTAGGGCATCTGGTTGCGTCCCAGCGCGAACGCCGAGAACACCCAGTCCTGCGGCACGTTGGCCACCATCGCCAGGAACGTGGACAGGTCGTCCGGCGCCCCCCAGGGGATGCCCATGCAGAGCTGCACCAGAACCGGGTGCGGCACGATGCCCTCGTCGACCAGCGCCTTGGCGAACCACAGGTGGCCGGTGTCGAAGGCTTCGATCTCGACCCTCACGCCCAGCTCCGTCATCGCGGTCGCCATCGCGCGCAGCATCGCGGGCGTGTTGGTCATCACGTAGGCGGCCTCGGCGAAGTTCATGGTGCCGCAGTCCAGGGTGCAGATCTCCGGCAGGCACTCCCGGACGTGCGCCAAGCGCTCGGCGGCGCCGGCCATGTCGGTGCCTTCGCGCGGCGGCAGCGGCCGGTCGGGCGATCCCAGGACCAGGTCGCCGCCCATGCCGGTGGTCAGGTTGAGAACCACGTCGACGTCGGCAGCTCGGATGCGGTCGGTGACCTCGCGGTAGTACTCGGCCTTGCGGCTGGGGGCGCCGGTGTCGGGGTCGCGCACGTGGCAGTGGACGATCGCCGCCCCGGCGCGGGCGGCGTCGATGGCGCTGGCGGCGATCTGACGGGGACTGCGCGGGACGTGCGGGCTGCGGTCCTGGGTGGCGCCGGCGCCCGTCAGCGCCGCCGTGATGAAGACCTCCCGTGCCATGGCGAGGGGCATGCGTCCTCTCCTTGGTCCGCGCTCCGCTCAGGAGGCGGCGCGCTCGACCAGCCGCTGCCGCTCCGCCCGCGCCAGCATGCGCAGGCGCGACTCCAGCTCCTCGCGCTCGCCGTAGCAGCCGCGCAGCCAGCGGCGGCCGGAGCCGGTGTCGAAAGCGGTGCGGCCGTGCAGCATGCGCCGGTTGTCGAAGGCGGCCAGGTCGCCGGGCCGCAGGCGCAGCCGGCGCTGGTTGCCGGGGTCGTTCGCCAGGCTCTGGAAGCGCCGGAAGGCGGCGTAGAACGCCTTGATCGTCGCGGTGTCGCCGGACATGGGGTTGCGCAGCCACCACGTGTAGCGGACCGTGGAGAGCTCGCCCGTGGCGTCCAGCTCCAACACCGGTGCGTGGAAGCGATGATCGGAGTCCTGGTTGCGGGTCCCGAACGGCACGGCCACGGAGGCCAGCACCTCGAAGGATTCGGCGGATTCCGCCTTGAGCTGCTCGGCCACCGCGTAGGCGTCCACGAAGATGCTGTCGCCGCCCTCGCAGGAGTTGTGCATGCAGAACAGGAACTGCAGCCCGGGCATGTGCTCGCGGGTGCACAGGTCGTTGTGCGCGGGCAGGGCGACGTCCGTGAAGGCGTTGCTGTCGGCATCCGGGCGGCTCTCCACCTCCCAGATCGCGCCGAAGTTCGAGTTGCGCAGGCAGCCGATGCGGGCCGGAATGTCCGGTACGATCTCAGGATCCTGAGGGAGGTTCTCGATGAGCCCTACGCCGTCGACGTGGATGGCGGTCAGCCAGGCGCCGAGCGCTTTGTCGTCCCCGGAGCGGACCGCCGCACCGTCGACGACGGTGACTTCCCGGTGCGGCGCTTCGCCGTCCGCCCAGAGGCTCCGGGGTGGCAACGAGTCGACGTCCCGCGTTTCCGGGCGGTGCGCCCACAGCCAGCCGGGATCGTAGACGCTGTCCAGACCCTCCGGGTGCCACGTCACGCGCAGCCGCCCGTCGGGCAGGACCCGAACGTCCGCGGCGCGGAGGTCCTCCGGCAGGTCGACGAGCATGATCACCTGCTCGCGCGTCACCGGATGGATGGTGCCCAGGTCCGGGCTGAACTCCCGCAGCCACACGCCGGGCAGGAGGCTGGTGCTGCCGTCGTCCCAATGAACCTCCACGTCGCCGTCGGCGATGCGAACGCCGATAAGGGTGTTCGTGACCGGATAGAAGTCGAAGTCAGGAGTCGAGAGCGTGTGGCTCATGGCAACCTCCAACCAGCGTTGCGCCTTTGTATCGGTACGGCTGCCGGCTTGGCAAGCGAGGCACCTGCGTTGCGCGAGATTCACCTCATCATCACGACCGTCTTCAACGTCCGTGCTCGTAATGGTGACACGCCGCGTGGTGGCCGGGAGCCACGTGTCGCCACTGCGGCTCCTCCTCCACACATCGCTGCGCGTCGGCTTGCACCCGGCCGCTCAGGATCGCCTGCCTGAGAGGACAGCGCGGATGGAATCGACACCCCCGCGGCGGATTGGCGGGATCCGGCACCTCGCCGGTGAGGATGGTCTTCGCTCCACGCCGCGCGGGATCCGCGACCGGAATCGCCGCAATCAGGGCGCGCGTATAGGGGTGCACGGTCCGGCTCAGCGCGTCGGCTGGAAACCGTTCCACGATCCTGCCGAGATACATCACGGCAACCACATCGCTCATGTACTCCACCACCTTGAGGTCGTGGGCGATGAAGACCATCGTCAGGCCGCGTTCCCGCTGGATCTCCCTGAGCAGGTTGAGAACCTGGGTCTGCACCGACACGTCCAGCGCCGAGACCGGTTCGTCGCAGAGCAGAAAGATCGGATCGACGGTCAGGCTCCGGGCCAGTGCGATCCGCTGCCGCTGTCCGCCGCTGAACTGATGGGGGTAGCGGGTCATGTACTCGGGTCGGAGATTGACCGCCTGCAGAAGCTCGGCGATGCGTTCCTGCCGCCGGTGTCTGACCTTCATCCCGAATACCCGGAGCGGCTCGTCCAGCGTCTGCGATACGGTCTTGGTGGGGTTGAGGGAGCTGTACGGATTCTGGAACACGATCTGCGCCTGGCTGCGGAATCGGCGCATCTGTGCGCGGCTCAGCTCATCGATGCCGCGCATGCGCCCATCGAGTCGGTAGAGGATCCGGCCCGACGTCGTTTCGACGAGGCGCAGCAGGCTGCGGCCAAGCGTGGTCTTGCCGCAGCCGCTCTCGCCGACCAGCCCCAGGGTTTCGCCGCGCGCCACGGTCAGATCGACGCCATCGACCGCCCGCACATGCCCCGCCACCCTGCGGAAGATGCCTTTCCTGATGGGGAAGTACGTGCTCAGTGCCTCGACCCTGAACAGGATGTCGCGCTTCATCCGGGAGTCCGTGGTCAATAGTCCGATCCGTCGAAGCGATAGCACTTGACGAAGTGATCCGG
Organism: Spirochaetaceae bacterium; assembly: GCA_028820215.1. Next base: position 52,922 of record JAPPKD010000138.1, read on the forward strand.
CTCCACCTCGATGAGCGGCGGCTCGTTCCCTTCGGCTTTCTGCTTCCTGAGCGGACAGCGGGAGTAGAACTTGCATCCCGGATTCAGCGTCGTCGGGTCCGGTATGCTGCCCTCGATCGGCTGCAGCTCCTTGCCGCGCGAGCCCAACTCGATGATCGACTCCAGCAGCTTGACGGTATAGGGATGCTGCGGGCGTGCGAAGATCGTCGACACGTCGCCGTACTCGATGATGTCGCCCAGGTACATGACGGCTACCGCATCGACGGTCTGCGCGATCACGCCCATGTCGTGCGTGATCAGGATCAATCCCATCCCGTGGTGCTTCTGCAACCCGGTAATCAACTGCAGGATCTGCGCTTCCACGGTGACGTCCAGCGCCGTGGTCGGCTCATCGGCGATGAGCAGCCGCGGCTGTGCCGCGAGCGCGATCGCGATGAGCGCGCGTTGCCGCATGCCCCCCGAGAGCTCGTGAGGAAACTGCCTGATCCGCCGCTGCGGCGCGCTCATCCCCACCTCTGCCAGAAGCTCGGCCGCCCGGTCCTTCACTTCCGAGCGCGTCAACGCGGTGTTGTTGCGGAGGTTCTCGGCGATCTGAAAACCGATGGTGTGGACGGGATTCAGGGCGCTCAACGAATCCTGAAAGATCAGGGCGATCTCCCGTCCTCGCAGGCGGCGCATTCGGACGCCGAACGGCTGCAGGCCCGCGATGTCGACGACGTCGCCGTCAGCCGTCGCGTAGTGGATGGCGCCGCTGACGATACGTGCGGTCCGGGCCGGCAGCAGCCGCATGATGGAGTACGCGGTCATGCTCTTGCCCGAGCCGGTCTCGCCGACGATCCCGAGCGAGCGGCCACTGCGGACCGAGAAGGAAACGCCGTCCACCGCCTTGACCGTGCCGCGCCGGGTGTGCAGTTGCGTCTTGAGATCGCGAACCGTCAGCAACTCGGAGTGCTGGTGCGCACTCCGGTCCGGAATGGCCGCCACCTGCCGCCTCACTCTTCGAGTGAGGTTCGCTCCGCTCACTCCGCGGTCCGGGGGTCGGTCACGTCACGCAGCCAGTCGCCGATGAAGTTCACGCACAGCGTCGCCGCCGCGATCGTGATGCCGGGCGCCATCCACAGCCAGACGTAGCTGCGCAGGATGCGGATGTCCTGAGCGGAGCTCAGCAGGTTGCCGAGTGACGGTGTCGGCGCCTGGATCCCCAGGCCGATGAAGCTCAGCCCCGCCTCCTCGATGATTCCCGTGGCCACTTCGAGGGTAAACCAGACCGTGATCGGCCCCAGCATGTTCGGCAGCATGTGCTTGAAGATGATCGAGGCATTGCCGACGTTGAGGGCGCGCAGCGCCTCTACGAACTCCTCCTCGCGGAGTGAATAGAACTGTGCCCGGACCAGGCGATAGAGCGTTGCCCACTTGGTGATCGCGAAGATGACGATGATGTTCTGCAGGCTCGGGCCGACGACCGCCACCATGACCAGCAGGATGACGTGGGCCGGGAACGCCATGAATATCTCCGAAACGCGCAACCAGATCTGATCGAACACGCCGCCGTAGTAGCCTGATATCGTGCCCAGCAGCAGGCCGGCCACGCCGGCCAGCGCCGCACCGCTGATCGCCACGAACAGCGAGATACGGGTCCCGAGGAGCAGGCGCGCCAGCACGTCGCGTCCCAGGTTGTCGGTCCCCAGCACGTGCGATGCCGAAGGGGCATCGAGGCGCTCGCTCAGATTCACCGTCTCCGGTCGGTGCGGCAGCAGGGCGGGCCCCAGCAGGGAGGCGCAGACGATCAGCAGGAAGACGATGATGCTGGTCGCCGTAATCCAGTTGAGGCTCTGCGCGTACTTGCTCTCTCGGATTCGGTCGAGGAGCGAAGGACGCGACGGCATGCCGGAAGCGGCCGCCGTCACGTTCCGGCGCCGGGGACCGGCCATCATCGCAGCCGAACGCGCGGATCGATGATCGCCAGCAGCACGTCGGCCAGCAGGCTGGAGAACAGCAGCACCGTGCCGATCAGCAGCGCGACGGTCACCACCACCGGGAAATCCTGGGCGCGCGCGGCGTTGATCAGCATGGTGCCCATCCCTGGCCAGGAGAACACCTGCTCGACGATGACCGATCCGCCGACCAGCACGGGCAGTCTCAGAATGATGATGGTAGCCACCGGTATCAACGCCGTGCGCAGGCCGTGGACGACGGTGACGCGGCGGACCGTGAGACCCTTGCTCTTGGCCAGCGCCATGTAGTCACGGTTCAGCGCGTCGAGCATCGCGCCGCGGGTGTAGCGGAGAAACTCGGACCCTGACCGAAACGCCAGCACGCCCGCCGGCAGCAGGGCGTGCTGTATGGCGACCAGGATTCCGGGCTCGGTCCCCATGCCGCCGATGGGCAGCAGCTTCCACCGCAGAGACAACAGCAGGATGCCCAGCATACCGGTGAAGAACGCCGGCGTGGAGATCCCCAGCAGACCCACGAAGGTGAGCGCGTTGTCGATGACGGAATACTGATAGAGCGCGCTGACCGTCCCCAGCACGACCCCGAACGCGACCGCCAGCACGATCGAGAAAGCCATGAGCGACAGCGTGCGAGGCACCCGGGCGGCCAGCAGATCCTTCACCGGCTTGCCGTCGAGCATGCTGTAGCCCAGGTTCCCGGCCAGCAGTTCCCTGACCCAGCTCACGTATCTGATCGGGAGGGGCCTGTCGAGGCCGAGCTCCTGGCGGATGCGTTCCACCTGATCGGAGGGGAATTCCGGATTGATCAGGAAGCTGGCTGCGTCGCCCGGTCCCGCCTCCAGTCCCAGGAACAGCAGCATGCTGAGCAGGATCAGCGTCGGGATGAAGATCAGGAAGCGTCGGCTGATGTAATCTATCACCGGCGCGCTTCCGTCATCGTGCGTCTGCCGCCGTCGGACGAGCGCCAGGTGCCGGGCCGCCGACGTGGACGACAAGGTCCCCGTCTTCGACGGTGACGGGATACGTCGTCAGCTTGCGGCCGGGATCGATCAAGTTGCGGCCGGTGGTGATGTCGTACTCCCAGCCGTGCCACGGACAGCGCAGGACGCGGCCGTCGAGGCCCCTGCGGTACTGGCCCGGCTCGGACGGCAGGTAGGTGGCGCCGACCTCGCCCAGGCACACCGGCGCCTGGTTGTGCAGGCAGGAGTTGCGTAGCGCATGGAAGCGCCCCTCGACGTTGAAGATGCCGATGCTGCGCCCGGCGACCGTCAGCACGCGCCGCCCGCCGGGCGGGATGGCGTCCGCCGGGCCGACCACGTGGCGCGCCATCAGAGCCCGAACAGCCGCTCGGCGTTGCGCTGGAAGATGTTGGGCTGGTAGTCGGCCGGCAGGGCGTTCAGCACGTGCACGGCGTCGTAGTCCCAATGCGGGTAGTCGCTGGAGTAGAGCAGGCAGTTGCGGCCGTCGATCATTTCCAGGATCTGCACGAGCAGCTCCGGCTGGGGCGGCTCCTCCAGCGGCTGCGTCGTGAAGTAGCAGTGCTCGCGGATCACCTCGCTGGGCGGACGCTTGACCCACGGGACCTCGCGGCGCAGCGCCCGCCACTCCTTGTCCAGGCGCCACGTCACGTGCGGCAGCCAGGCCACGCCGCCCTCGATGAACAGCCACCGCAGGCGCGGGAACTTCTCGAACACCCCCTCCGCGATGAGGCTGATGAGTTGCGTGATGTAGATGCGCGGCAGGCCCGAGTGGTACTCGAAGAAGGTGCGCGGCGTGCCCACCGGGCTCACGGCGGGCGCCAGCCCGGTGCCGGCCGCGGCGACGTGGATGCCGATCGGCAGGTCGTGACGGACCGCCGCTTCGTAGATCGGGTGGAAGAACTTCTGCCCGTACGGCGCGGTCGAGGTGCCGCCGATGATCGCCATCACCATGTCGTCGCGCTCGCCGAGGCGGTCGATCTCGGCCGCTGCGGTCTCCGGGTCGTTGGAGTTCACGGCGATGGAGCCTCGGAACTGCGGGTGCGGGGTGAGCCAGTGCTCGACGGTCCAGTCGTTGAAGGCGGACATCACGGCGTTGGCGTACTCGGGGTTGGGATGGACATTCCAGCCGTAGATGTTGCCGGTCAGGATTGCGAGGTCGATGTGGTTCTCGACGATGAGCTGCCGGATGGTGAACTCCGGGTCGGATGCCGGCGTACCGCCGTCCGGGGTCACGCTGTCGAGGCGGTTGCGGCCCGCGCCAAGCCCCAGGCCGCCCACGATCGAGTTGGCCTCCAGGATCTTCGAGCGCCACGGCTCCTGCAGGTAGGGCTGCAGCGCCTGCCAGTCCGGCAGCGAGTGGTGGACATCGCTGTCGATGACCCGGTAGGGCCTCCGGCGGCTCGCGGCCGCGGTCCCGGCCGGTCGGTCGTTCCGGGTCATGCCGTTACCCTATCCCTTCTCACGCGTTGTCGGTTCCGCACGGGCTGCCGGCGCCTGCGACCATCGGATGGGTTCGTGGGGCGCATGTTGAGGAACTACGAGATCCACTCCGTGAGACGGCCCGAAGAGGCGGACTGCCACGTCGACGATCCGTTCCGGCATCGAGCCCGCTTCGCTAACACTCAGGGTGCTCACATCTCGTCTCCGTGAAGAGCGCTGGCCATGACGATGCTATCACGGCCAGGCGGCTCGACGTATACTTGATGCAGCCGTCGAGGCTGGGACGATGTTGCAGGGTCTGTTCTGGTTCACCGCGATCTTCGGCGTCGGCGTGACGCTGATCGATCTGCTGGGCCTGATCGGCTCCGGCGGCCAGGCGGACGGCGCCGCGGGCGACGACGGTTCCGCCGGGGAGGATGGGGCCGGCGAGGAGGGGGGAGGCGAGGTTTCGGGCGGCGCTCCAGTCCTCTCGTTCCTGCGCTACGTCCGCACGGCCATCTACTTCTGCCTGGGCTTCGGGCCGTTCGGACTGGCGTCGACCGCGTTCGGCTCGGGGCCGGTGGGCAGCCTGATCTGGGCGCTGGCGGGAGGCAGCGCGGTCGCCGTGCTGGCCCGTTTGTTCTTCCGGCTGCAGCGCACCGACCTCGACTCCAGCATCAGGGAGGAGGAGCTTCTGTTCGAGCAGGCTACCGTGATCGCCCCGATCGCCGACGGCGGCATGGGCAAGGTACGCATCAGCCTGGGCCAGTCGGTGGCGGAGCGCTACGCGCTGGCCGAGAATCCCGAGGAGCGCTTCGCCGTCGACGCGCGCGTGCAGGTGGCGCAGGTCACCGACCGGTGCGTGTACGTGCGTGCACTGGATGCTCAGCGAGAGCTTCCGTGACGACGGGATCGAAGCGCTGGCGCCGATCGCACCGTTAACGAGGCTGGAGGAGCCATGGAAGGGTTTGTAGGCGGCGCGATCGCCGCGGTGGCCGTGTTCTTCGTGATCGTCGGGGGGCTCCGGTCCCTCATCAAGGTCTGTCCCCCCAACCAGGTGCTGGTGGTGACCGGCACCAAGACGCAGGTCGGCGGCAAGAGCTACGGCTTCCGACTGCAGCGCGGCGGGTGGACGTTCGTGATTCCGTTCTTTCAGAGCGCACAGGGGCTGGAGCTGTCGACGATCCCGATCGACGTGCGCGTGGAGGGGGTGAACGCCGCCAACGGCATCACCGTCGGCGCCGACGCCACCGCCTGCGTGTGCGTCGATCACGAGGACGACGGGCTCCTGTACTCGGCCGTCGAGCGGCTGATGGGCAAGTCGCGGGGCGAGATCCAGGAGCAGATCCAGCAGACCATGGTCGGCAACTTCCGCGGCGCGCTCAACAAGACCACCCCGCTGCAGGCGATCGGCATGCTGGAGAGCGTCGACGAGGAGGATCGGGTCGGCGAGGGCGGTGTCCGCGCCGAAGCCGGCTCCGACAGCGCGGACGCGGAAGGCGAGCGCGCCCAGTTCCGGGCGGAGCTGCTGCGCGACAGCAACCAGGACCTGGCCACCTTCGGCATGCGCGTCGTGTCGGTGTCGCTGCAGAAGATCTGGGACACCTCCAACTACATCGCCAACCTGGCCAACAAGACGCTGTCCCGCAAGCGCCAGGAAGTGGAGATCGAGGAGGCCCGCCTGAAGGCGCAGGCGGAGCGCGCGGAGTCGGACGCCAAGCGGCGCGAGGCCGTGGCCGAGAACACCGCGAACGAGAAGATCATCGCCGCCCAGCAGGAGCTGGAGGTGCTCAGGCGCACCGCGGAGGCGGAGGTGGAGCAGTCTCGCCTGGAGGCCGACAGCGCGATCGAGCGGGCCGACAGCGAAGGCGAGCGGGCCGTCCAGGAGATCGCCGTGGAGTTGCGCAAGCTCAAGAACGTCTCCGACGTGACGCTGGAGGCGGACACCAAGCGGCAGGCCGCGGAGATCCTGGCCAGCGGCCAGAACCAGGCCGTGCAGATCGTCGAGTCGACCCAGAACGACCTGCTCGATCAGAAGGCGCGGATGGTCGCGGAGGCTGACGTGGGCAGGATCGCGCTGTTCGTGCAGCAGCAGCTTCCCGGGCTGTTCGCGGCCTATGAGCGCTACGCGCGGGAGATGGCGATCGACAACGTCGTGATCATGGATGACGAGCGGGGCATGAACGGGTTGCTGAATCGCGGCCCGGAGGCCTTCGTCGACTTCCTGCACAAGTTCGAGGAGGGATTCGGCATCAGCGTCAAGGAGCTGATGACCCAGGCCGGCGCCGACGGCGCCACGGCGGACACGCCGGAGGAGCGCTCATGAGCGTCTTCGTCATCGTATTCATTCTTCTGGTCGTCATCACGCTCATCATCCAGCTTGTCACCAAGATGAAGATCGTCGGCGCCGACGAGCTGGCCATCGTCGCCGGCAAGGGCAAGGCGTTCTCGTGGCTGCGCGGCGGGCGCGTGTTCGTGTTTCCGCTCATCCACCGCTTCTTCCGGATGGACATGCGGCCCCGCACCACCAGCGTGCGCGTGGAGTCGGCGATCGCGGCCGGCATCGTGCCGCTTACCGTGGTCGCCACCGTGAGCTTTGCGGTGGCCTCATCCGGCGACGGGCTGCGCAACGCGATCCGGCGGATCCTGCTGATGACCCGCGACTGGAGCGAGCTCACCGGCATCGCCACCGGCATCATCGAGGGGCATCTGCGCGACTCGATCGCGACCATGACGCCCGAGGAGGTGATGCAGGACAAGGACCGGCTGGTGCAGAACATGATCCGCGTCTGCAAGAGCGACCTGGAGGGCATCGGCCTGGAGATCACGGCGATGAACATCGCCGACGTGGACGACCATCGCCTGGACGGCGTGCGCGAGCCGGAACTCTACATCGCCCTGTTGAAACGGATCCAGTCCGCGAACGCCGAATCGCAGTCACGCGCCGCGCAGGCGCAGGCGCACGCGGCGGCCAAGGAGGAGTCCGAGACGCGGCGCGCGGAGGTAGCGGTGCGCGATGCCCAGAACGCCAAGGAGAGCCTGTTGGCGGAGACGCGCGTGAACGTGGCGCAGGAGACGCAACGCAGCGCCATCGGCGTGCGCCGGGCCGAGCGCGACGCACAGGCCAAGGTGGCCGGCATCAAGGCGCAGATCGGCGCGGAGCAGCAGCGTATCGCGATGCTCAAGGAGCGCTACCGGGCGGAGATCCTGGTGCCCGCGGAGGCGGAACAGGAGCGCATGACGCTGCAGGCGAAGGCGGAAGCGGCCGAGCGGCGCGGACGCGCGCAGGGTGAGATCGATCAGCTCAACCGCACGATCGAGATCCTCCGCCAGGGCGGCCAGGCCGGGCTTGCGGCCTACATCATCGAGAACTTCGAGAAGTTCATCGAGCCGTTCTCGCAGACGCTGTCGCTGTTCCCGGCCAAGCACGCCACGGTCATCTCCGGGGCGTCCGGGACGCACGCGCCGATCTCCGGGGTGCACCCGCATCCCGTGGAGGAGCAGAAGGCGCGTCTGACCCTGCAGGCGCTGGGGGCCATCTCGACAGCCGAAGGGGCTGCGACCGAGCCGCGGAAGGGATAGCACCGCGGGGCGCGCGGCGTTCGCCGCGCGCCCTCAGTCGATGATCTTGTTCAGCGGATACTCGACGATGCCGCTGGCTCCCGCTTCCTTGAGGCGGGGGATGATGTCGCGCACCACCGACTCGTCGATGATGGTGTCGACGGCGACCCAGCCGCCGTCGGCCAGCGGGGAGACGGTCGGCTTCAGCAGCGCCGGCAACGCATCCAGGATCGCGTCCAGGCTCTTCTGCGGGACGTTCATCATCAGCCCGACCTTGCCCTCGGCGGCCATGGCGCCGCGCAGCATGAGGGTGATGTTCTCGATCTTCTTGCGCTTCCAGGGGTCCTGCCAGGAGTCCCGGTTGGCGATCAGGCGCGGGGTGCTGGTCAGGATGGTGTCGACGATGCGGAGGTTGTTGGCGCGCAGCGAGCTGCCGGTCTCGGTCACCTCCACGATCGCGTCGGCGAGCTGCGGCGGCTTGACCTCGGTGGCCCCCCACGAGAACTCGATGTGCGCCTCCACGCCGTGGCCCTTCAGGTAGTCGGTGGTGAGGTTCACGGCCTCGGTCGCGATGTGCTTGCCCTGCAGGTCCTTGGGGCCGCGAATGGGCGAGTCCTCGGGAACGGCCAGGACCCAGCGCGTCGGACGGCGGCTCACCTTCGAGTAGACCAGCTCGGCGACCTCGACCACCTGGGCGCGGTTCTCGACGATCCAGTCGTGGCCGGTCAGGCCGGCGTCCATCACGCCGTCCTGCACGTAGCGGGCCATCTCCTGCGCGCGGATCAGGATGCACTGGATCTCCGGGTCGTCGATCTCGGGGTAGTAGGAGCGCGAGCGGAAGGTGATCCGGTAACCGGCCTGGCGGAACAGTCCCGCGGTCGCCTCCTGCAGGCTGCCGGCCGGGATGCCGAGCTTGAGGATGGTCCGGTCCACGGAGCCGCTAGGTCTTGCTGGCGTACACGTCGGCCGGATCGAACACGCGCTCCGCGACGACCTGCAGATCGTCGTCCGCCACCCGGCGGAAGAAGCAGCTCCGGTAGCCCTCGTGGCATGCCGCGCCGCCGATCTGGCGCACCTTGACCAGCACCGCGTCGGCGTCGCAGTCGACGTAGATCCCGTGCACTTCCTGCACGTTGCCGGACTCCTCGCCCTTGCGCCAGAGGCGGTTGCGGCTGCGCGAGAAGTAACACACGCGGCCGGTGCGCAGCGTCTCCTCGAACGCCTCCCGGTTCATGTGGGCCATCATGAGCACCTCGCCGGTCTCATGGTCCTGTGCGATCACGGGCACGAGGCCGCCGACCTTCTCGAAGTCGACCACGCGGCCGGCGGCGGAAGTCCCGTGATCCTTGTGTTCCAAGCCGTTCACGGGCGGGACCCTATCACAGCTAGCTGCCGGATTCATCGTCGAGTGAAGCTCCGTCCGTCAGCAGGTTTTCGAGAAACGTGATGGAGGACTCGTCGTCCCACTGGGCGGCGCCAACTCGTTGGAACACCACCTGACGACTCTCATCGAAAATGAAGGTCGCCGGTATGGACCCGACGGACAGCGAACCGTCCGATTCGCTCGTCGTATAGACCGGAACCGCCACTCCGTGCTCCTCGACGAACTGGCGCACGGTGTCGGTCGGTTCTTCCGAGATCAGGAGGAAGGCCACGTCTGCGTCGCGAAATCGCTCTGCGAGACTCTCGATGGACGGCATTTCCTCCACGCATGGCCCGCACCACGTCGCCCAGTAGTTGACGAAGAGGATCTTGTGCTGAAAGTCCGACAGCGAAACCTCGCTGCCATCCAGGCGTTGCAGGCGCTGATTCAGGATGCCGACCGGAGGCCCTTCCGGGAATCGTGGGACAGGGAGGTCATCGAGTGCTGGCCAGTGCGGGCTGAAGGCGGCGGAAGCGATGTCACGCAGGCTGGCGCCACTGGAGACCATGAAATTCACCCTGAAGGCATGGAGGGCGACCCGGCTGGCGGATGACGGGAACGCGAGGGTTGCGCCGGCGGCGATCACGAGGCCCACGAGCAGGCCGACGAAGAAGAAACGGTTGGGTAACTTCATTGGCGAACCTCAGCACCAGCATACTGACCCCGCACCGATCGGGTAGGAGCGCCCGTCTGCATTGGTCGGATGCTGGCCGAGTTCGCGCGGACGGACCATACTCGCCTTCTCAACCACCGCCGAGGAGGACCAAATGCTCACCGAGAAGCAGTTCCAGCACTACTGGACGTTCGGGTTCGTCGTCCTGCGCGACTTCTTCACGCCGCAGGAGGTGGAGACGCTGCGCGCGGAGTACGAGGAGGAGCTCGACCGCGTCTACGCGCACGCGCCGTTCACGGGCGAGAAGCGCTACTGGACTACGATGCTGCACCCGCGCACGCCGCTGTACTCGAGCCTCCTGGAGGACGAGCGCTTCTGCAGCGTGGCCGAGCAGCTCTTCGGCGACGACGTGATCGGCATCGCCACCGACGCCAACCGCTACGTCGGCGACACGCGCTGGCATCCCGACCACCGGGCCGATCCCGAGGAGGACTGCTACGGCGTGAAGTTCGCGTTCTACCTCGATCCCGTCGGCGCCGACACGGGCGCCCTGCGGGTGATCCCCGGATCGCACAACCGCGTCTTCCACTACCAGATCCGCGACTCACTGGAGTCGCTGGAGCTGGGGGTGGCCGGCGTGCCGGCCTACGTGTGCGCGTCCAACCCCGGCGACGTGGTCGCCTTCGACATGCGCTGCTGGCACGCCAGCCACGGCGGGGCCGCCGGGCGGCGCATGTCCACCTGCGTCTACTACAACAATCCGCGCGGGGCGGTGGAGGAAGCGGCTACCCGCAAGCGCGCCGACAAGGCGCGGCAGACCCCGATCCAGTACGGGCGCGAAGGGCAGCCGATGTACCCGGCGGAGTGGCTGGCCAACCCCGGCGGCAGCGCGAAGCGGCAGCGCTGGCTGAACCGCATGGCGGAGCTCGGCTACTTCGAGTTGCCGGCGGGGAGCGCGGCATGAAGCGGTATCGCGTCGGCAGCTGATCGGATGCTGGCCGAGTTCGCGCTGACGGACCATACTCGTCTTCTCAGACCGCCATTGGGGAGGCCCCATGCTCACCGACAAGCAATTGCAGCACTTCAGGACGTTCGGGTTCGTCGTCCTGCGTGGCTTCTTCACGCCGCAGGAGGTGGAGACGCTGCGCGCGGAGTACGAGGAGGAGCTCGACCGCGTCTACGCGCACGCGCCGTTCACGGGCGAGAAGCGCTACTGGACCACGATGCTGCACCCGCGCACGCCGCTGTACTCGAGCCTCCTCGAGGACGAGCGCTTCTGCAGCGTGGCCGAGCAGCTCTACGGCGACGACGTGATCGGCATCGCCACCGACGCCTTCCGCTACGTGGGCGACACGCGCTGGCATCCCGATCACCGTGCCGATCCCGAGGAGGACTGCTACGGGGTGAAGTGCGCGTTCTACCTGGACCCGGTCGACGCCGACACGGGCGCCCTGCGGGTGATCCCCGGATCGCACAACCGCGTCTTCCATGACCAGGTCCGCGACTCGCTGGAGTCGCTGGAGCTGGGGGTGGCCGGCGTGCCGGCCTACGCGTGCGCCTCCAACCCCGGCGACGTGGTCGCCTTCGACATGCGCTGCTGGCACGCCAGCCACGGCGGGGCCGCCGGGCGGCGCATGTCCACCTGCGTCTACTACAACAATCCGCGCGGGGCAGTGCAGGAAGCGGCTACCCGCAAGCGCGCCGACAAGGCGCGGCAGAGCCCGGCTCAGTACGGGCGCGAAGGGCAGCCGATGTACCCTGCGGAGTGGCTGGCCAACCCCGGCGGCAGCCCGAAGCGGCAGCGCTGGCTGAACCGCATGGCGGAGCTCGGCTACTTCGAGCTGCCCGCGGCGGGGAGCGCGTCATGAAGCGGTACCGCGTCGGCATCATCGGCCTGGGCCGCATGGGCAGCACCATCGATGACGAGGGCCACAGCAGGCAGCCGTATTCGATCGCCGCCTCGTGCCGCGCCAGCGAGCGCCTGGAGGTGGCGACCGCCGCCGACCTGCGGCCCGAGCGGCGGGAGGCGTTCCGCGAACGCTGGGGGGTCGAGGCGGTGTACGAGGACTACCGGCAGATGGTCGCCGAGCAGCGACCCGACCTGGTGGCGGTCTGCACTACCGCCTCGGGCCTGCAGAAGCCGGCCAACGCCGCGCCGGATGCCAGCTTCCGCGGCGACTCGCACGCGGAGCTCAGCATCGCGCTGGCGGAGCTCGGGGTGCCGATGCTGTACATGGAGAAGGCGATGGCCAGCTCGCCGCGCATGGCCGACGCCGCGCGCGACGCCTGCATGGCCGCCGGCACGCTGTTCAACACCGGTGTGCTACGCCGCTTCGACAACCGCTACGACGCCGTGCGGCAGGCGATCGCCGACGGCGCGATCGGCACGCCGCAGGCGGCCGTCCAGTACGCCCGCAGCAACCTCATGCACGGCCACGTGCACTCCATCGACACCCTGTCCTTCCTGCTCGGCGATCCGCCGTTCGAGGCGATCCGCGGCGAGCTGCTGCCGCGCGAGGCGGGCGGCGCGCCCCGGACGGTCGAGGGAGACCACATCCCGAGCGACCCGGACGCGACCTTTCAGCTCCGTTTCGCCGGCGGCGTGGAAGCGTGGTCGGTGCCGGCCGGCAACTGGGAGTTCGAGGTGCTCGGCAGCGAGGGGGTGATCCGCTCGGAGAACAACGGATCCGGCATTTCGCTGCGCAAGGCAGACGGCCCCGGGCGCCGCCCGGACCAGGTGCCGGTCCCGATCGAGGTTCCGGACGCACGGAGCCCGGTGGTGGCGTGCCTGGAGGACCTGGTCTCCGCGTACGAATCAGGCCGGCCAACGCGCAGCCCGGTCGACCTCAGCGCCCGCGTCGTCGACGCCTGCGTGGCGGTCGCCGAGAGCCACCGCCGCGGAGGCGCCTGGGTCGACCTGCCGCTGGCAGAGCGCGACCTGTACATCTTTCACGTGTAGACCCGGACGGTCAGGGCTGCTCCGCGGAGGTGAGCTCGGCGAAGCGGAAGCAGGCGGTGACGTGGTCGTTGACCACGCCCACCGCCTGCAGGTGGGAGTACACGATGGTGGGACCGACGAAGCGGAAGCCGCGCGACTTGAGGTCGCGGCTTACCTGACGGGACAGCTCGGTCTCCGCCGGCAGGTCACCCTGCTCGCGCCAGCCGCCCACCACCGTGCGGCTATCCACGAAGCGCCACAGGTAGGCGCAGAAGCTCCCGAACTCCTCCTGAACGGCCAGGAAGGCGCGCGCGTTGTCAATCGATGACGCCACCTTCAGCCGGTTGCGCACGATCGCCGGGTTGCCGAGCAGCGCCGCGCGCTCGGCGTCGCCGTAGCGGGCCACGCGGGCAGGATCGAACCCCTGGTAGGCGCGCCGGTAGCCTTCCCGCTTGTGCAGGATGGTGCGCCAGCTCAGCCCCGCCTGCGCCCCCTCCAGGATCAGGAACTCGAACTGCGCCCGGTCGTCGTCCCGGATCGGCGTGCCCCACTCGGTGTCGTGGTACGCCTGCATCTGCTCGTCGCCCGCGCACCAGTCGCACCGGCGGCGCTCGGTCATGGCGCGACGATACCACGGCCGTTGACAAGGCCCGGGGCTCCGGCGATTCTCATGAACTGCCATGCGGGCACCGGCACCGACCGCCAACGGCGCAGCGGCCGCGCCTGCCTACGCGCCGCTCGACGAGGTGCGCCGGACGCTCCGCGTCAGGTGGTACCGCAGCCCCATCGACCCGGCCGTGCTGCGCACGCTCATGCAGCGCAGCGACCTCAGGGGACTGGCGCAGGTCCTGGGCTCCCTCGGCCTGGTCGCGGCCAGTGGCGTGTTGACCTACGTGCTGTTCGAGCGGCAGGTGTGGGCAGGCTTCGCCGCGGCGCTGTTCCTGCACGGCACCATGGCCGGCCTGTACGGCTCCGCCAATCACGAGCTGACCCACGGCACGGTGTTCCGCACGAAGTGGCTGGGCCGCCTGTTCCTGCGGGTGTTCGCCCTGCTCAACTGGTTCAACCCCTACGACTACGCGCTCAGCCACACCTACCATCACCGCTACACCTTGCACCCCATGGGCGACCGGGAGGAGGTTCTGCCGCACGCGCCCGCGTTCAAGTTCCTGTACGTGCTGCAGCTCCTGACCGTCAACTTCACCGGTGGGCCGCACACCGGCGGGATGGTGCCCCTGCTGCGCATGACCATTCGGACCGCGCTCGGCAGACCCCTGTCCCGCTACGCCGGCACCAACGTCAGGAAGGACAAGCTGGAGTGGATGGCGGCCATCTACGCCGGCCACCCGGACGAGCGGCGCAGGTCCGTCCGCTGGGCGCGTGCGGTGCTGGCGTTCCACGGCGCGGTGCTGGCGGTCGCGATCGTCTTCGGGCTCTGGCTGCTGCCGGTAGTGATCAGCCTGGCGCCGTTCATCGCCAACTGGTGGCGCTACCTCACCCACCTGCCCATGCACTGCGGGCTGCGGACCAACGTCCCGGACTTCCGCAAGTGCACGCGCAGCATCAAGCTCGATCCGGTGAGCAGCCTGCTGTACTCGCACATGAACTGGCACCTGGAGCACCACATGTACGCCGGCGTGCCGTGCTACAACCTGCGCAAGCTCAACAAGGTGATCGCCGCCGACCTGCCGGAGCGCAAGTCGCTGTTCGGCGCGTGGCGGGAGATGCGCGCCATCTGGCGCCGCCAGTTGACCGATCCCGACTACCAGTACGACATGCCGCTGCCGCCGACCGCGAACCGGCTTGACGAGTCCTCTCCCGCGCGCGGAAAGCCCGTCCGCGCGAACGGCAGGGGCGAGGAGCTGGGCGCATCGATCGGCGACCTGGCGCCGGCGGCTATCGCCGACTGACTCCGGGCGGGCCGGGGCTCAGAGGATCAAGCCCAGGGCGTACAGGTGGAACGGATACCAGGCGAGCGTGATCGCGACGACGCTGTAGTGCGCGCGCCCGAGCCCCGTCCATCACTTCTGGCGCGATGATCGGCACGCCAGGTGCAGGACGTACACTCGGCGCCGTCGCGTCCGAACGGGAACCGGCGCGGCGAATCAGGGCTGCCACCGCCCAGACGATCAGCGCCGAAAGATGAAGCGCCAGGATCAGCAGCACTCCCAGGAGCGGGGCCGTGCGCGGCACGACGTGGATAACCATGGGGTCGGCCGTGTCCATGGGGTCGGGCCAAAAAAAACACCCGGTGCCACCTGCCGGGAAGCACGGCGACAGGTCGGTACTCGACGCGTCCTGAGACGCACCGGGCGGATCGTTTCCCCGTGGGGCTCCTGCTGAGCCTGCGCCACCCAGGCGAGCGGGAGCAGGGCCGCCCCCGCCAGCACCGCCGCGCTCACGAGCTTGTGGCGATGGCTCATGCCGAAAGTTGGCGATCGCGGGCGTGACCGACAGTGTGAGGCCCAGCCCGCCGGACTCAAAGAGGAAGATCACATGCACTGCGGGGACTTGATCTGCCCCATTTCCTGGGGCGCCCCGGACGGAAGACGGATCATGTTGACAAAGCGGGACCGCCGGGTAACATGGCCGGGCGTCTATTGCGCTTACGGGTTCTCATTGGACCGACACCGGTCACGGCGTGCACGGAGGTGACACGAACCTTGAGCAAGAAGCCGATCGAAACGGAAGCCGATTCGACGTTGCGCATATTGACGATCGGCGCGCATCCGGCCGATGTGTTTGACCAATGCGCGGGAACCCTGGCGCATCATGCCGCGCGCGGCGACTATATCGCCTGCCTGTCGTTGACGCACGGGGCGCGTGTACACGATGCAGTGATCAGCGACGCGATGCAACGCGCCGACTCGATTCCCGAGGGGCCGGAGCTCCTCGAGCTCATTTCGGAACGGACAGACGTCAAGGCCGAGGAAATTCGGGCCGCGGGAAAGATAATCGGGTTTGAGGACATCTACTTCATGGGCCTCGATGACGATGTCCTGACGGTAACCAAGGAGGCGGTGCACGAGGTCTCGCGCATCATGCGGCAGATCGGACCGGATGTTATCCTGACCCCGGCTTATTCGTGCTGGGGTTGAAGAGTTGGCTGAATTGAGGCTC
>JAPPKD010000118.1 GCA_028820215.1 Spirochaetaceae bacterium
CTGATGCAACTCGGTGTGGACCGGTTGCACCGACTGTGCAACACTGCGCCTCGAGGCTCCTTGGAGTGTGGCAGAAAATCGCGAGCATGCCGCGGCGTCCAGCGTCCTACTACCGTGAATACCGTCGCAAAAAACGCGAAGCGGCCGCGGCCGCCGCGAACGCCGCCCCGCGCAAGACTGCGGCCGCGGCGAGCGCCGACACGGCGGACCTGGCCGCGTGGATCGAGGCCAAGCTCCGGGTGCCGTCCGGTCCGCTCACCGGCGAGCCGTTCCGGGTGTCAGACTGGCAACGCGAGTGGCTCGCCGCGGCGTTCGCGCCGGGGGTGCGGGAGTCAGGGCTCAGCATCGCGCGCAAGAACGGCAAATCCGGGTTCATCGCCGCGGTGCTGCTCGGTCACCTGATTGGCCCCTTCGCCCGCACGGACTGGCGCGGCGTGGTGGCGAGCCTCACCGGGCCGCTTGCCAAGGAGCTCCGCGACGCGATGGAGGCCACCGCGCGCGTGTCCGGGTTCGCCGGCTCCATCAAGGTGCGCCGCGCGCCGCCGCCGGGCTCCATCGAGGGCAAGCATTCCGCCCGAGTCAACTTTCTCGCCGCGGACAAGGCGACGGGGCACGCCATCGGGAGCGACCTGGCCATCATCGATGAAGCGGGGTTGCTCCAAGAGAACAAGCGCGCGCTGTGGAACGCGCTCTATTCGAGCATCAGCGGCCGCGACGGGCGATTCTGGTGCATCTCCATCCAGGGCGACGGGCCGATGTTCTCGGAGATGGGGCAGAGAGACGGCTCGCCGACGCTGCACTGGCGCAAGTGGTCAGCGCCCGAAGACTGCGACCTCGACGACGAGGTCGCGTGGCTCGCGGCGAACCCCGGTATCGCCGACGGCATCAAGTCGCGCCAGTACATGGCCGACGCCGCCGCGCGCGTCGCGCTCTCGCCCGGCAACGAGATGCACTTCCGGGCCTACGACCTCAACCAGCCGGTCGACCCGGAGCGCGAGACCATCGTCACGGTGCGCGACTATGCGCGGTGCATCGGCCCGGACGCCCCCGCGCTGTCCGGGGATATCGTGGTGGGCGTGGACCTGGGGGGCAGCGTCAGCATGACGGCCGCGGCCGCGTTCTCACCGGAAACCGGCGTGCTGATTACGCGCGGGGCCTTCGGCGACGAGCCGCCGCTCTCATTGCGGGCGCAAAAGGACCGCATGGGGTCGCTCTATGACCGCATGATTCGCCAGGGCGAGCTCCGGCTCTATCCGGGGCGCGTGACGCCCGTGGTGCCCTTCCTCAAGGACTTCTTCGCCGAAATCGGCGCGCTCGGGACGGTGCTCGCCGTCGGCCTCGACCGGCACCGCAAGGCCGAAGCGCAGCAAGCCTTCGAGGACGCCGGCATCCACCCGCGACAGGTCTACTGGCGCGGGCAGGGCGCATCCGCGACGGCGGACGGGAGCCACGACGTGCGCGCCTTTCAGCGCCTGGTGGTCTCGCGCCGGCTGCGCACGCGGGGCAGCGTCATGCTCGAGGCCGCGATTGCCTCGAGCGTCATCCGCTACGACGGCGCGGGCAACCCCGCGCTCAACAAGGCGTCAAACGAGGCGCGCATCGACGCGCTCTCGGCGTCCGTCATCGCGGCCGGCCTGGGCGAGCTCGTGCGACCCATGCCGTTGCTCCGGGTGCACGTGGTCTAGATGCGCTGGATACGCTGTTCGGCCGCCCGGATGCGCCACAGGAGCAGCGTGCGCAACTCGTCGGCGTCGTCGCGCGCATGCTGCAAGCGCCGGTTGGCGATGACGTCCTCCAGGAGCTGCGCGATGAAGGGCCCGCGGTGCATCCCGGCGCGCCGGGCGAGCTTGTCGATTTCCCCCACTAGGCCGGGGTCCAGGGTGATGCTGTATCGCTTCATTCCTTCCGCAATCATTGGTCTCTCCGATAGGTGCCGCACTAGGGGCTCGCCAGGCGGCGAGAGTGCTGCATGCTGCACTACCGCGCGCCACATGGCAACAGGTGCAGCACCATCATGAAACCCCATCGCGGCAGCGACGCGCAATGGCGCTACGTCCGGCTCCAGGTCCTGCACCGGGACGACTGGCAGTGCGTACTGTGCGGCTCCCGGCACCGGCTCGAGATAGACCATATCGTCGCGCTCACCGAGGGCGGGACGGACGACCTCGACAATCTGCGCACGCTATGCAGGGACTGCCATATCGCCGACACCCGCGCGCGCTTCCAGCCGCACGTGAAGGGTCAGGCGGAGTGGGGCGTGTTCGCGGCGGCGAGCGGGTTCGCCAGACGCAAGATGGAGGGCATATGAATGCCCTTCACTGAAGTGATTCGGATATTAGAGGATGCCGAAGCCACGTTCCCGTTTCTGGCTCACAACGGTGCGCGATTCGCGGCACCATCCATGCAAGTTGCCTGGGCCAATACCCGACTGCTGCCGCGTCACGTGGCCAGTGCGATTCCGGTGCAATTGTTCGATACCGATACACCCGTGACGGATGCGCCGATGGGACGGCTGCCGTCAGGTACGGTCATCAACATCGCCGGCAAGAGTACCTTCTTGACCGGGGATGTCACGTTCGGCGCCGATGCCGGCGCTACACGCCGTCCAGCATGGATAGGCTTCGACCCCACGGCAGACAGGACAGCCATGGGAGCGGTCTACGGGCATTTGGATTTCGAAGTCATGCTGGCGGCTCCGCCGTCTCTCTCGGCGAACTGGGCAGCGGGCATGCATCCCACCGTCGAGACGTGGAACGCGATGATGGGCTATCTGGGGAGCATTCGTTCGCCGCACGAAAGCGATGACACTTTGCCTACGGTACTCCCGGCCAATCAGGCGGAAGGCTATAGCCTGTCCGGTGTAGTGGTGGATCGGTCGGTGCACCGCGCGGGGCAAACCGATCCTGACGCCGCGCGCGTGACTGTGGCGGGCGATTACACGAACTCCGGGTTCGCGCAGAACCCGAGCGTCGCATACGAGACCAAATGGGGAATCTATGAGTTCCGGTTCTCGCTGGACGGCTTGCCCCCAGGCGTCGACGTGCTGCGCCTTGCGGAAGCCATACCGGTCCCAAGGAATGCGCCAGTCGTGATTGAAAGCATTCCGGCCGAGGGAAGCCAAATCGTGCAGCGCGAGCAGGGGCGCGCTCTCTGGGCAGAGCTCCAAAACCAGACCACCGCTCAGGACGTGGTCCAGGCCGGCGACGATATCGAAGTCGTGGATCGCATCTCCGGCGAGTGGCGCGTGCGCGCCGGCGTACTCGATGTTTCGCCGGGGGCGTTGATGTACGACAGCGACCGGCGACTGTGGACAGTGACCGGTATGGATCGCGAGTCCGCCGGCATCTCGCGTCTCAACGCAACGCGCATCGCCTGATGGCCACGGCGACGCTCTCTCTCGCCCTGGGTGGCATCGCGAAGGTGCGCCGGCAGATTCTGGCCGTGCAGCGCCGCGCCCTGGTAGCCACAATCTCGTGTGCGCGCCGCGAGATACGCAAGGTCTGGCAGCGCGAGCTCCGTCGCGAGATTGGCGTCACCACTACACGGCGCACGGGCACTCTGCGGCGGACCGCGCGAGTGCGCACGCTGCGCGAAGGCGCGACGGTCATCGCGCTCGCCACGAACTTTCCAGCTACGGCCTACTCGACGCCGCCGGGCCGCGGGCGTCGGGGGGCATCGAAACGCGGCCAGTACGCCTTCATCGTCAATCACCGCGCCCAGTTCATTCAGCGCTCGCGCGAGCGGGCTCTGACGGAGGCGAACCGGGCCATCATCACGTGTTGGAGTCAAGTCAGGAGAACCCTATGACACCGGAATTGAGGGCGGCGCTGCTCGCCCAGGTCGAAGCCCGGCAGGCGCTCAATGCGCTCGCCGACGATTGCACGCCGGAGGACCGCGCGGGCGCGGTCACCGCACTGAACGACGCGGACCAAAAGGTCGCCGAGCTCCTGGCGCTGCCAGAGCAGACCGCGCCCGCGGAGCTGCGCGACCGGATCAGCCTGGCGCGCTACCTGGTCGGGTGCGCCGAGCAGCGCAGCCTCGACGGCGCGGAAGGCGAACTGCGCGCGGAGCTCAAGCTCAGCGACCAGGCGGTGCCACTCGAGGCGCTCTTGCCGACGCCCGAAGAGCGCGCCGACGCCGTCAGCCCCCAGGACGCCCAGGGGAACCCGCTCGCGAGCGGGGCCATCAACCTCTCGACCGGGCCGATGCTCGAGCGCATCTTTGTCCAGACCGACACGGCGTTCCTCGGCGTCGGGATGCCGATGGTGCCCGCGGGCGAGCGCCGCTATCCGGTGATGGTCGGGGGCACGTCGGCGGCGATGCAGGCGCGCGGGGGCGAGCCCGATGCAGGGGCGGCGAAGTTCAGCGTCGTGGACGCCAATCCGCACCGGCTCACCGGGCGCTATGTGCTCGACCTCGAGGGCGTGGCGGAGATGGGCGGCATGCTCGAGAGCACGCTGCGCGCGGACCTGCGTCGCGAGATGGGCTACCAGCTCGATGCCCAGGTGCTCAACGGCGACGGCCAGGGCGCGAACGTCTCGGGGATTCTGCATGCGCTCGACGACGAGGCCTTCCCGGCACTCTCCGGCGGCGCGAAAGACCCGGCACAGCTCACCTGGGAGAACGCACGGCAGATGCTCTACACGCTGCTCGACGGCAAGTACGCGCGGATGGAGTCGGACGTGCGGCTCCTCATCGGCGACAGCACCTACAACCGGCTGCGCAACGTCTACCGGTCCGGGGCGAGCGCGTCGAACGTCGACGGCATAGACGCGCTGCGCGCGATGGGCGCGGCGGTGCGCCGCTCGTTCTTGATTCCGCCTCAGTCGGCGTACCTGCCGTCGGCGACGAAGCGCGAGCAGCATGTGGTGTGGGCCGCGGAGCCGATGGCCGCGGTCGCGCCGGTATGGCAGGGAATCACGATGATTCGCGACCCCTACACCAACGCGGGTAAGGCCCAAATCGTGCTCACCGCGCACATGCTCTTCGACTTCATCTTCCGGCGGAAGGACGGGTGGAAGGACCTCGCGGTCAACCCGCTCGACACGGCCAAGTGATGGAGACGGAACGCCGCTTCGCCGAGCTTCGCTACGACGCGGAGCGCGGCCTCATCGAGGGCGTGGCGATGCGCTATGGAGATCGGGCCCGGATCGGGCCCTTCTCCGAAGAATTCCGCGCCGGGGGCCTCAGCTTCAACGATGTCATCGTCAACCTGCAGCACGACCGCTGCAAGCCGGTCGCGCGCACGGGGGCCGGGCTCGAGCTGCGGGACTCCGCGACGGCGCTTCGCGTGGCCATCACGCTGCCGGACACCGTGCACGCGCGGGAGGCGCGCGAGCTCGTCGCGGCGCGCATCATGCGCGGCTTCAGCGTCGAGTTCCGCGCGGAGTCGGACCGCTGGGAGGGCGAGCACCGCATCGTCGAGCGGGCGTCGCTGCTGGGGCTCGCCATCGTCGACCGGCCGGCCTATTCGGACTCGACCATCGCGGAGCGGATGCAGCACTCGCGCGACCAGGCGCGCCATCAGTGCAGCACCCGGCGGTACTGGGTCTGATGGCGATTACCATCACGCCGGCTCAGGTCGCGGTCGCGATTCGCACCGCGACCAACGAGAACGACGTGCCGCCCGCGGTGACATCGGTGCTCGCCTTCCTGGTGCCGGCGGCGTCGGCCATCGTGCTCGACTACGCGCCGCTCGCGCCGGACGCGGTGCACGATGCGGCGCTCATTCGGCTGGCGGGCTGGCTCTACGACTCTGACCCGGCAGACCCGGCAGTCGGGCGCGCCATGCAGGTCTCGGGCGCGGCCGCGCTGCTCTCGCGCTGGCGGGCGCACCGCGCCGGCGCGGTGGGCGCGGTCGCCGGCGAGCCGGTGCCCATCCCCACTCCTGCCGGCCTTCCGACGCCGCCCGCGGAAGGGCATTTCATTCTCACCGTTACCAATGGAGTACTCGGATGGGTCGCATTTCCCGTACCGCCCCAGCCCTGATGCACTGGGCCGTCATCCTTACTCTCGCCGCGCTCGCCGCGCTCAGCGAAGAAGCGCGCGGACAGGATTCCCTGATTGGATACGAGGGCCTCGAGCTCGAGCTCTTCACGCCGGCCGAAGTGGTCGACGCCGGCGGCGCGCCGACGCTCTCGGACTCCACGCCGAAGGCCACGGGCACCGCAGCGCCGGGGATTTCAGGGGAGGCGAGCCGGGACGATCACGTTCATGCCGATGCGGATACGCCGAACCATCCTCTGTCCACCAAGGTCCCACTCGTAGAGAGCGGCACGGGCGCGGCCGGCACCGGTACCGCAGTGAGCCGAGAGGACCACGTCCATCCTGCGCGCTCGCTGCCGCCCATCCCGCCCTATTCGACGAATACGCCCCAGGTTGAATCCGGCAACGGGAATGCCGGCATGGCGAACACCGTCAGCCGCGGCGATCACGTACACCCCGCGGGAGGCGGGGGCGGGGGCACCACGACACCACTGTCCGACAAGACGCCCCTGGTAGACAGCGGCACCGGCGATGCCGGCACCGGCGGAGCCGCAAGCCGAGAAGACCATGCGCATCCGCCTTTCCCGTTGTCCACGTTCGGGACGGTAGGAAGCGCGGGCACCTGCGCGAAGGCGAACAGTGCGCGCGATGGGCTCACCTACGGTGACTGCGGCTCGCCGCGGGTGTTGTCGAATCGCAATCCGGCGGTCGCGGGCACTGCCGACCCCGGCAACCGCACCGACGTATCGCGCTCAGACCACGTGCATCCCGAAAGGACTATTCGTCGCGAGCTCCCGTCTCCTACCAGCGGAACCAGGGGCGATATTCCGCGCGTCAACACCGCCGGGAACGCATACGAAGTCGTCGATGCCCATGTGGCAGTGCTCTCCGGGCTGCCCGCCATCACAGGGCAGGCGAATAAGGCGCTCACCGTGAACGCCGCCGCGACGGGCGTGGAGTGGAAAGCCGTGTCCGGCGGCTCACCTGACACGGGAGGGGGAGGCGCGTCATGGGACGACTATAAAACCGGCAATTTCGGGACCACCTCGAACTGTCCCACTAGGCATACCGTCACGCTCTCCACGACGGAACGCGACGCCATCATCGCGGGCCACAACATGACCGACATCCTCGGTATTGCGGTGCGCGCGCGCACCAATACCGGGCATGTCTTCGGGGCCTTCTGGCCCAAAGGACCTGCCAACATCGCGGTGGGTGCCCAGTTCGTGGCCGACTTCGTCGCCTACTCGGTTCGTGACTCTTTCAACGATGTTTACGACCAGAACGTCGACATCGTGCTAGAGCTGGGTGCCAGTCCGAAACTCACACTCAACGATCAAGACTGCTTCGATGCGCAGCAGATACCCGGCTATGCGATTTCGGGACTCAAGATTGCCGGCGGGGGCGGCGGCGGCTCGTCCGGGCCCTCCATCCCCACGCCCACCGCGGCCGGGGCGAGTCGGTACCTGCGCGTCAACGCGGCCGGCGCGGCCTATGAGGTCGGCACCAATCTGGACGACGCGGTCGCCGCGCTGGATTCCGAAGCGGGCGACCTCGAGGACCTGACGCGCGACCTCTACCGCGCTCCGAACAGCGCCACGCCGACCTGGGCGCTCAACTCCAACGCCACGAACGCCCAGATCGCCTACTTCGTCGGCACCGGCTCCGCGCCGAACATCACCGGCCTCACCTTCCAGACTTCCACGGTCCCGAAGCCCGCGCCCCCCGGCTGGGCGACCGGCTTCAACATCGTGCGCCTGGCGAGCGGGCAGAACCGCGGCAACTACCGTGTGCGCTGGGTCGAGCCGGATACGGTGACCGTCATTCCCGGCAATCAGTGGTCGCAAATCTTCCCGTCGGCCGGCGCCGCGGCGGGCTCGACCTACTGGCTGCCGTTCGCCGGCGTCTTCCGCGGCCGCGTCACATCCATCGTGCTCGACGCCTCGTCCAACGCCAACCATATCGGGCAGACCGACTACCACGGCGATCCGGTCGCGGTGCGCCAGTGGGCGAAGGACGACGCAACGAAGATTCCGGCGTCCAAGCTGCCGGCGGACGAGCTCCCGGCCATTCCCGGCGACACGGCCACCAAGCAGTACGCGCTCGAGACGATGAGCGACGGCTCGGGCGTGGAATGGAGCAACGACATCTTCTCGGCGCTCAACACGAACGCCCAGGACATCGGCGACGCGCTCGAGCGCGTCGGCCACGTCGACATGCCCTCCGACGCGGAGGCCAGCAAGAGCGCGCTCGCGGCCGGGCAGGTGTGGACCATCGCGAGCTGCGATGACACCGTGGGCTCGCGGGCGTGCACCGCGGGGTTCGCGGCGTCGGCGCACGGCACTGAACGCCAACTGGTGAAGTTCGGGACCGGGGCGGCGAACGCCACCAGCGCCTCGTTCGCGCCGTCGAGGCGCCTCAGCCAGCATGCGCTGATATCGGGCACGTCCTACGACGAGTTCATCGTGATCGCGCGCCATGTCGCGGGCAATCCGACGCGCACCATGATTCGGTCGTGCCGCATCCCCGGCATCCAAGGCGACTGGGTCGCGAACGCGGCGACCCCCGTGCACCTCATCAGCGAGAGCGAGAATTGCAGTCTCGTCGCGCCCGTGACGGGCAACCTCACCGTGACCTGGGCCGCGCCGCTCGCGGGGGAGAAAATCGCCGGCGACACCTGGCGGCTCTACGGGGTGGACTGGCGATGAAGATTCTCCCGTGGAAACGTGCTGCACCTGACGCCGCCGCGGCGGTGGAAGTGCAGCACTCGGTAGAGGACCGCAACTACACCGACATCATCACGCGGGCCCTCGTCGACGCCGCCACGGAGAGCGCGGCGAGCGCCTACGTCAGCGCGCTCGAGATAGCGGCCGGGCACTTGGGGCGCGCCTTCGCCGCCGCGCGGGTGGGAGGGCCGGACGCCGCGCTCTTCGGGCCGAGCGTGATGCTGCGCATCGGGCGCGGCCTGGTCGAGGCCGGGGAATCGGCCTGGTACCGCATGGGCCGGCGTCTCCTGCCTGCCGTCTCCGTCCAGGTCGTGCGCGACACGGCCAATCTCGAGCTCACCACGGCCAGCGGCAGCATCACCGTGCCGGCGAGCCGGGTGCTCCTGCCGCGGTGGAACTACGACGTGCAATCCGGGCTCGCGGTCTCGCCGTTGTCCAATGCGCGCACGCTGCGCGACATGCTCGGCAAGCTCGAGGGCTCGCTCAACACCGAGGCGAACGCCGCGGTGGGCTACCTACTCGCGGTCCCGGCGGACGGCGCGAGCTCCGGCGTCGAGCAACTGCGCCAGGACCTGGCGTCGCTCGCCGGGCGGATCGCCGTCATCGAATCGCAGCGCGGCTCCTGGGGCATGGGCGAGCCGGGCGCCCGAGGGCGCGATTACGCGCTCGCGCGCATGGGCCCGGACTTCCCCTCGTCGAACGTCGAGCTCTTCGTGCGCGCGCGGGACACGGTGCTCTCCGCGTGCGGGCTGCCGGTGTCGCTGGTGCGCGACGGCGACGGCACCGGGCAGCGCGAAGCCTGGCGGCGCTACCTGCACGGCACGGTCTCGCCGCTCGGGCGCATCGTGGTCGAGGCCGCGGCCGACATCGGGCTCTCCATCACGCTCGATTGGGACCAACTGTTCGCCAGCGACATCGCCGGGCGCGCGCGGGCCTTCCAGTCTCTCGTCAACGGGGGCATGCCGCTCGACGCGGCGGCGGCGGCATCCGGCATCCTCGAGCCGCCGGAGTGACGCCATGACAAAGCTCCTTTTCATCCTCGCACTCATGGCGCTGTTCGTCCCAGCGTCCCATGCCTGCGACCTCGACAGCCTGCCCTACGCAGCCTTCCTCGGCCATGTCCAGGAATCGTGCGCCACGCGCTGCGGCAAGGAATGCCAGCCCGTCGACGTGCCCGACTGCGTGTTCAACTGCCCCAGGGGGTGCGCGCCCCACAAGTGCGGAGCGTGCGGATGAACGCCTGGATCGTCACCATCCAGTTCGCCGGCGTGGAGTACCGCCTGGGCGCGGTCACGAGCTACGGGCAGTGGCGCGTGCTCAAGCTCGAGGAAGCGGCCGCGCGCCAGATCGCCAGCGAGCTCGAGAACGCCTACGGCGACTCCTGGAAAGCGCAGCCGGACGATACCGATGCCTGAGTGCCGAATGTGCTATCAGCCGATGCGCCTGGTGGGCTCGGGACGCCCGCGTGTGGTCTGCGACTCCTGCGCCCAGGTCATCGCCGAGCGCATGGCCCACCGCAAGCCCTGGGACTCCGACTGCGCGTTCTGCGGGCGGACGCTCGTCATGGTGCGCTCCCATTGCGCCGCGATCACCTGCTCGTCGGCCTGCCGGACGAACCTGAGCCGGCTGCTCAGGCGCTACCCGGAAATCAAGAACAAGGCGCCGCATCCACCGCGCAATCTGAACCTATTTTAACGGTGTTGGGGAATGCCTACCTACCGGGTCGGTCCCAAAAGCGCGTCACGGCGCTCTCTCGAGCTCTCAGGGGCATTGCGCCCCAACGAGAAGCGCCCGCACAAGGCGGGCGCTTGGGAGGGCTCATGACGGATTAGTCCTGTTCCCCGACGCGATAGGGCTGCGGCTGGCTGACTGCGACCTGAAGGCACCGGGGGGAACGGAGTGTAGCGGCTACCGGGGGAACGCTTCAAAGCCGCACCGAGACTGACCTGCCGAGAGCATGGCGCAAGCCCCTCGAGGCGGGGGGACCGACCGGGGAGCGCCCGCGTGCAGCGGGGAACGGTCAGCGAAGGGCGAGCACCGCGCCTTCGCCGCCTGTAGCGACCGACCGACCGACCGGCGTCGCCTGGCGAGACAGCCCCTCACGGGTAAGGGAGACTGTCTCGCCTACGCTTCCTCCCTCCCTCCCAACGTCACCCCTGCCACGAGGACAAACCTAGCCACTCCTGCGCCCCGCGGCTGTCCACATGTGCACGGCCCTCGTCCGGCTCATCCAGCCTGCGAGGACGTGGGGGGTGTGCTTGTGTACAGCCTGCGAGGGCGCACCGGCTCACGCGCGCGCGCGCGAGCGCATGGGGACCCCTGCCCGGAA
>JAPPKD010000316.1 GCA_028820215.1 Spirochaetaceae bacterium
CACAAGAGCGAGCAGATGATCGACGCGCTGGGCTGTCGGCTGGAGCAGCAGCGTCAGCAGGAGATCGTCGCTCACTTCGAGCCCGGCACGGCGCCGCCGAACGACGAGGTCACCGCTGAGATCACCGGTACGATGGTGGTGTGCATCGATGCCGGCAAGGCGCCGATCAAAGGCAAAGAGAGCGTAGATGGCGATA
The DNA here is from genome assembly GCA_028820215.1 of Spirochaetaceae bacterium. The sequence goes on from JAPPKD010000316.1 coordinate 197, forward strand.
ACAGAAGGAGATACGATCGAGAGTTTCGGGACGTCAAGGTGGCCAGCATCTCTGCGCTGAGCTGGGATGGCTCGCGTCGGCAGGCACGCTGCACCGACACCTCGTATGTGGCCGGCATCGAGCATGCCGATGAGTTCTTCCGGCGGGTGTGGGTGGAAATGAACCGGCGCTGTAGCGATCTGAGCAGGCTGTGCCTGGTGTTCATCGGCGATGGAGCCGAGTGGATCTGGCAGCGCGTGGCGGATCTGGACAACCAGAGCAGTTGCCGCATTCTGGATTTCTGCCACGCCGCCGAGCACCTCGCCGAGCTCTGCAAGCTCCTGGATGGGGAGGGCAGCGAGCGCTGCCGGGAGCGTTTCAGGCGCTGGCGCGCGCAGCTCGGCGCCAGTGGTCCTGGGCAGCTTCTGAGCGAAATCGAGCAGGAGCGCGATGCTGCGGTGGGGAGCGCCAAGCGCGACGGCATCCAGGCCCAGATCAACTACTTCGAAGTGAACCGCCAGCGCATGAACTACCCGCTGTACCGCGACGACGGCCTGCCGATCGGCAGTGGCGCGGTGGAGAGTGCCTGCAAGAACGTGGCCGCGCGGATGAAGCGAAGCGGCACGACGTGGACGCTCGCCGGAGCGAAGCATCTGCTGCAGCTTCGCGTCTCCATGATGAACTCGCGCTTCGACCGCGACTTCAGGCAATCGCTCCCAGCGTTGCCCGATCTACCCGATCTCCACGACCTGCAGGCTGCCGCATGAGAACCATCCACAATTTGGGGTCGCACCCGTACATGTTGCCAACATGTTGCCTGCATGTCCCGCGCCTCTCCGGTGGCCCGCCTGCCGGTCGCGTCGCCGGGATGTCCAACACGGCCTGGATGACCGAGTTCGGCTCCCCGCTCGGCGCGCACGTCGCCTCCCAAGGTAGGACGGCGCTGTGCCTTCAGCGGGCGCCGGCCCGGAGATCGCGGTATGCGAGGCGAATGAAGTTTGACCCGCCAAGCTCTGCGGCAGGGGCGCGAACCGGCCAGTTGGTATAGGGCGGGCGGCTGCTGCCGATCCAGTCGGGCCGGGCGATCATCTCGCCGTCGGGCACGATGCGTAGATGCGTAGGGTGGCCACGCTGACCGTCCGGCTTCGTCGCGCCGGCGCAGCACCGTCACCCCACTGCCAGTCCAGACCGTCACGGGTCGCGTACAGGAAGCCGCGGAGCGGATTGCTCGCCTCACCCAGCTTCGAGGAGATGTAGCCGGCACCGTCGCGCGAGGCGACGCGGCCACAGCCAAAGGTCCTCTGCGAGCACGGGGGCGGGCGCACTCCAGGTGGTGCCGTCCTCGGAGAACGACACGCGGGGCGAGTCGGCTCAGGCGGCTCCGCGGGCATCTCAGGGCACGCCGGAGTTGGTGGTCGGTGGGAGGTGCGGCCGTCGGCTCGTGCGTTGCCCAAACGCGCGGACGCGGGATTCGATCTCCTGGTCGCACTCGTGGATGAGCTGTTGGTAGTGGGCGTACGGCCGGCGTGCGGGCTGGAGGGTGAACAGATGCTCGGATCTCAAATCGCCTCCAGCGCGTTGACAGACGCGGCTGGCTCTGATGAGCAGATGCCAGTGCCGCCAAGCGCTCCGGGTCCGCGATGTTCGGCCAGGCAGGATGGCGTCGGCGGTCGCCAAGCCGCTGCGCCCGGTGAGATCGGAGGTGGCCCAGTGGAGATGGACGTTCATCTGGTCAAAAGCCTTCTGCATGTGCTTCACGCTGCGTACGGCGGTCTTGACCAGCGTGTCACGATGGCGCAGGGAGCGCACCGCACACTTCGTCAGCCGGCAGAAACGAGCCGCGAAGCCATCCGACCGAGAGTGCACGTAGCGCAGCCGATCGCAGTCAGCCACGTCGCTCTTTGCGGCTGGGCACCGAGCGCCACGGCGCTGTGTACAACCCCCACGCGGACGACTCGCTGATGCCCACACCACAGACCGCCCTCACGTGGTAGGATTGTTCTGCAAAGGAGCAGCGGCGTGACAACCTCATGAGCTTTAGGTGGACTGAATCGCGTCTCTTCGCCGCTGCTGTTGAACTCGGCGCGCGCGACGTGCTCGGCTGGTCCGTCGCCGAGGAGAATCTCGCTCTGGTAGCAGAGCCTGTTCCCTCGTCGCTGATAGACCGACTGCGGGCTCAGATCCGCGCCGGGGAAGACCCTCTGGGTGAGATCTTCTGCGGCCTCCGCCGCTCCGAGACGCGCCGAGAACTCGGCGCCACCTACACTCCACTGACCATTGTCGACGCCATGATGGCATGGGCAGCCGAGCAACAACCACCGTATCGTGTAGTCGACCCCGGAGCCGGCTCCGGTCGATTTCTGTTGCGTGCCGCCCGACACTTCAAGAACGCCGAACTCGTTGGCGTTGAACTCGATCCGCTTGCGGCCGCGATCGCTCGCGGCAACCTATCCGCCGCGGGCCTTGAGGGGCGCAGCCGGATCGTCCTTGGTGACTACAGAGCCGAGAATACGTTCGTTAAAACCGGCGGCCGGTCACTATTTATCGGAAACCCTCCCTACGTTCGCCATCACTTGATCGAACCCCGCTGGAAGAAGTGGCTTGTCGCGCGCGCGAGAGAGCTCTCTCTATCCGCAAGCCAACTGGCAGGGCTTCACGTCTACTTCTTCCTGGCGACGGCCATCCGAGCAAAGAGCGGCGACTTTGGAGCTCTCATCACGGCCGCGGAGTGGCTTGATGTCAACTACGGTGCCCTTGTCCGCGATCTCTTCCTCGGGAAGCTAGGCGGTGAAGGAATCATCGTTATCGAGCCGACCGCGACACCGTTCCCTGGCGCGGCTACCACCGCCGCCATCACGACTTTCCATGTCTCCAACCGACCGCAGTTGGCTCGTCTCCGCCGTGTCAAACGTCTCAAGGATCTCAATAACTTGAACGGCGGTCGCCTCGTCCGGCGTGAGCGCCTCGAGAACGAGCGTCGCTGGTCCCGTCTGACCTACAACGCTCGCGAGTGTCCAGACGGCTACGTTGAACTCGGAGAGTTGTGCCGTGTTCACCGAGGGCAGGTCACCGGAGCTAACAAGGTGTGGATCGCCGATGACAAGGCCGATGCACTTCCGGACCACGTACTGTATCCGAGCGTGACCAAAGCTCGGGAGATCATCTCTGCGGGCGGCGTGCTTTCGGACGCCGCCCCCTTACGCCGGGTTGTCGATCTTCCCGAGGATCTTGATGCCTTGGACTCCGACGAGCGGCATGCCGTCGACCGTTTCTTGAAACGCGCCAGACGACTCGGTGCCCACAAGGGTTACGTGGCACGGCATCGCCGCGCTTGGTGGTCCGTTGGACTACGAGAGCCCGCACCGATCCTCGCCACCTATATGGCCCGACGCCCACCGGCGTTCGTGCGCAACCTCGTCTCCGCCCGTCATCTCAACATCGCCCACGGCCTCTACCCTCGGGAAACGTTGGCTGAGCGTGTCCTCACTAGGCTTGTCAACTACCTGTCGATGAAGACAAACGTCATTGATGGGCGTACCTATGCCGGCGGCCTCACAAAGTTCGAGCCCGGCGAGATGGAACGACTCTTAGTTCCGGGACCTGACCGTCTCGAAGCGGAAGACGGCTGAGATGCCTCCCCCGTGGACCGACGTAGATCTCGGCGCCGAACGGCAGAAAGCGATAGAGGTGTTCCGACAACGTCGAACGAACGAGCCTATTGAGGCGTACCTCGACGCTTTCGACCACTACCAGAGCGTACTTGAAGAACTCCTTGAGACGACCATCGATCTAAGTGCGGACGCCGCGACGATGACCAGCATCGTATCCGAACCTGAGCTCCTCGAAGCTTTCCGCTACCTCGCCGGACCGCCGGTTTCCGAAGACGATCTCGAGGTCTTGGCGGACGCCGTTCTCACACCCAGTCGCCTAAAGAACGACAAGGAGATGGCGAGGAGAGTAGCCGAAGTCGTCCTCCATGGCCTCGACCCTCGGCGCTTTCCGTGGGTTGTCGGGGGGCGGGAGCCAAGTGAAGCCGAGCGGAGCGCCGCGGTCCTGGCGTCCACCGCGTTACTCGCAACTCGGCGACTGGAGACAATGCGCCGGAACGACGAGAAGCGGCGTCAAGAGGACGCCGTGAAGCAGGCTCTCCGGGACGCGGGACTAAAGGAAGTTGAGCCGCGAAAGATTGACGTTCTCATCGAAGCACCTCAGCCAGGGCAGTTCTGCGGGGAGTGCCTTCTTGGCGAGCGCAAAGCGGACATCGTAGTCGGGCTTTGGGATAGAAGAACGCTTCCCATTGAATGCAAAGTGTCGAACTCGGCAACCAACTCGGTGAAGCGACTGAACAACGACGCGGTCGCGAAGGCAGTTCACTGGCGCCTTCAGTTTGGTGAGAACCAAGTCGCGCCAACTGCCGTTCTCAGCGGTGTCTATAAGCTCCACAACCTGACGGCCGCGCAGGAGAGCGGACTCAACCTGTTCTGGGCGCATAACCTGCCGCAGTTGGTCGACTGGATAAGGGATACCGATCGCGCGAGCCGGCAGCGGTAGATTTGCCTCCTATTCGCCTACATCGCGTTCGCGCGCAGGAGGACAAGAGGACGGCGCTTGGCACAGATCTGGCTGAATGGCGATTTACTAGGACATGCCGCATCGTCCGCGCAACTGTGCGCTACGACCAAGACCGCTCACGCAGAGCGAGTTGCAGCGCTTGATTGAATCAGGGTGCCGGTCTCCCAGAACCAAGTGGCGAAATCGCCGTACTCGGCCGTCGGATCCCGAAACAGGGCGAGGAGATCGGCCTTCGAGCCATCCGGCGTGCTCACGCGGGGTTCCCCTTCGAGGACAGCGCCCGATAGAGCTCGGGCCGGCGGACCCGCTCCTCGTTCCAGTGGACGGCGCGCGACTGTCGCATCGCGACCATGTCCAGCCCGGCGCGGATGATCGTTTCACCGGCCCCGGCCTCGGCGACCACGTTCCCTTTCCAGTCGAAGACGGCGCTATGCCCGCCGCGCGCGTGGCCCTGGGCGCGATTGGCGACCGCGACTGCCGCGCAGTTGCTGGCCGCGTGATAGGCCGCCGAGCCCCGCTTCACGCCGGGGCGATTGGTGAGCCAGAGGATGATCTCCGCTCCCCGGACGGCGAGAATCCTCGGCACCTCCGGGTAGTCGCCGTCCTTGCAGATCATGACGCCGACCTTGGCGAATGGCGTGTCGAACACGGGAAGGTCCTCGCCCGGCACCAGGACGTCCACCTCCCTCGCGATCGACGGGTCGTAGTGGCCGAGGGAGAGGTGGGTCTTGCGGCACGTGCCGGCCAGCGCTCCGTCGGGGTCGATGAGGACGACCGTGTTGTGCAGACCGCGCGGGGACTTCTCGAGCAGACCCGCGGCCACGAAGACCCCGCAGCGCGCGGCCGCCCGCGCCAGCACCGCGAACTGATCGCCCGGCACGGGGCTCGCCAGCGAAGCGAAGTCGGTCCCGAAGTAGTCGGACGCGGCTACCTCCGGGAACGCGACGAGCTCCGCTCCCTGCGCTGCCGCGTCGTCGATGAGCTTCACCATGCGGCCAAGATTCGCGTCGACACGGCCCGGCAGCCCGTCGAACTGGACGCTTGCGACGGTGACGCTGTTCATCGTTCGTGACGGCTGCGGGCAGCGCGTCAGCCCAGGCTCACCTGGGCGATGTAGATGCTCGCCTTGCCTTCGTGTGACGAGTAGTAGCTGACCCACAGCCGCCCCTCGTGCCAGACCATGCCCGGGTAGGAGTTGTCTCCGCCGCTGGGCAGCACCAGCGCCACGTCGAAGGCGTCGCGGCTCATCCGGGCCAGAGCGGTGACCGGCGTTCCCGCGGCATCGCTGCAGCGGGCGCCGGCCCAGAGATCGCCGTTCGGCAGGCGGATGAAGTTGGGGCCGCCCAGGCTCTGCGGCAGGTGTGCGAACGACCACTCGGTGTAGGGCGGCCGGCTGCTGCCGATCCAGTCGGGCCGGATCAGCGCGATCAGCTCGCCGTCGGGCATGATGCGCACGGTGGTCTCGCTGACCGTCCAGCTTCCGTCGGGCGGGCGCAGCTCCGTCACCCACTGCCACTCCAGGCCGTCGCGGGTCGTGTACAGGAAGCCGCGGCGCGGATTGCTCGCCTCCCCCAGCTTCGAGACGGAGTAGCCGACTCCGTCGTGCCAGGTGACCCGCCACAGCCAGTGGTCCTCAGCGAGCACGCGGGCGGGCGGGCTCCAGACGATGCCGTCCTCGGAGAAGGAGACGCGCGGCGAGCGCGTCAGATACGTCGTGCCCCGGAAGACCGAGCCGCCGGCCAGCAGCAGCATCCGTCCGTCCGGCATGACCGACAGCTTCGGATCGCGCAGGTCGATCCCCTCCTCCACGACCTCGGCGGCGCTCGTCCACGCCGCTCCGTCATCGGAGACCAGGACGCGGAGCGTGCCGATGCTCCTGCCGTGGTCCGGGGCCTCCCGGAACGTGCACCACCAGCGTCCGCGGTGGCGGAGCAGGTCGGTGAAGGCGCTGTGCGGCGCCCGGTCCCAGATCCGCTCGACCGAGACCAGGTGCGGTTCCTTACGCATGTCCATCTCCGGTCTCGCCGGCCTCCGCGCTCGCCCACGGCGGCCTGGTGATCGTCCGCCCCTGCAACTGCAGTTCGGCCGCGCGTATGCACGCGCTCATCTGTTCCACGGCAACCTCCTCGAGTGGCGGCACGTCCTGACGGCAGGCGTCGGCCGCATACGGACAGCGGGTATGAAACGCGCAGCCAGCCGGCGGGTTGGCCGCGCTCGGCACGTCGCCCTCCAGGACGATGCGCTCTTCGGTATCGTCGGGGTCGGGAGCCGGGAACGCCGACAGCAGCGCCTCCGTATAGGGGTGCCGGGGATTGCGGAACACCGCCTCCGCGGTTCCGGTCTCGACGATGCGTCCCAGGTACATCACGGCGACGCGGTCGCTGATGTAGCGCACCACGCTCAGATCGTGGGCGATGAACAGGTAGCTCAGCGCGAAGCGGCGCTGCAGCTCGATCATCAGATTGAGGATCTGCGCCTGCACCGACACGTCGAGGGCCGACACCGGCTCGTCGGCGACGACCAGTTGCGGCTTCAGCGCCAGCGCCCGGGCAAGGCTGATCCGCTGCCGCTGACCGCCCGAGAACTCGTGCGGGAACCGGTCCGCGTACGCCGGCCGCAACCCCACCGCCTCCAGCAGAGGCTCCACCTCCTTGCGCAGCGCCGGACCGCGAATCCCTTCCTGCACCTCCAGCGGCTCGCCGACGATCTCGATCACGCGCAGGTAGGGGTTGAGCGAGGAATACGGATCCTGGAACACCACCTGCACGTGGCGCCGGAACGCTCTGAGCTCCTGGCGGCTCAGGGCGTGAACGTCGATACGCTCTCCGTTGGAGTGAAAGGTCACCGAGCCTCCGGACGGCCTCGCGAGACCCGCGGCCACCCTGCCGGCGGTGGTCTTGCCGCAGCCGCTCTCACCGACCAGTCCCAGGGTCTCGCCCTTCCGCACGGAGAAGCTGACGCCATCCACGGCCTTGACCTGTCCAACGGTGCGGCGCAACAGCCCCTTCTCGATCGGGAAGTGCTTCCGCAGGTTCTCGACGGTCAGCAGATCGGGTGCTTCGGCCACGCCTACTCCTCGCCTGACCCCTCGTGAAGCCAGCACGCCACCGTGTGCCCCGCTCCGACCTCGAACTCCGGCGGCTTCTGCGCGCACCGGTCGCCGGCGTGATCGCAGCGGGGCGCGAAGGGGCAGCCGGTACTGTGGGTCAACGGATGCGGAACCGAGCCCTGGATGACCGCCAGCCGCTCCTTCGGTTCCTCGGCCATGGAGGGGATCGAGCGGAACAGCGCCTGCGTGTAGGGGTGCCGCGGATCGTGGAACAGGTCGCGGACGGGCGCGCGCTCCATCACCTGACCCAGGTACATCACCATCACGGCGTCGGCCATCTTCGCGATCACCCCCAGGTCGTGGGTGATGAACAGGATGGCCATGTGGAACTGCTCCTGCAGCCGCTTCAGCAGCGCCAGGATCTGCGCCTCGATGGTGACGTCGAGAGCGGTGGTCGGCTCGTCGGCGATCAGCAGCCTCGGCCGGCAGACCAGCGCCATGGCGATCATGACCCGCTGCCGCATGCCGCCCGAGAGCTGGTGCGGGTAGGTGTTCATGCGCTGCTCCGGGTCCGGCATGCCCACCGCGCGCAACATCTCGACCGCCGTGGAGGCCGCCTCCTCGGCGCTCACGGACGTGTGCTCCTGCAGGGCCTCCCTGATCTGGAAGCCGATGGTGTACACCGGGGTCAGCGCCCGCATCGGCTCCTGAAAGATCATGGACACGTCCCGGCCGCGGATGGCACGGATCCGCCGGCCGCGCTGCGGCAGCCTGACCAGGTCGACCGGGCCCCGGTCGGTCTCCAGCATCATGGAGCCGCTCTCCAGCTTGCCGGGCGGGCTCTTGACCAGCCGCAACACGCTCAGCGCGGTGACGCTCTTGCCGCAGCCGCTCTCTCCCACCACCCCCAGCGTCTGGTTCGGCGCTACGCTGAAGCTCACGCCGTCCACCGCGCGCACGACGCCGTCGTCGGTGTGGAAGTAGGTCCGCAGGTCGCTCACCCGGAGCAGCGCGCCGCTCATGTGGCAAATGGATCGGCGGCGTCGCGGACGCCGTCGCCCAGGAAGTTGAAGGCCAGCACGATGATGATGATGTAGATCGCCGGAATGCCGAGCCACGGCTGGTGCAGCAGCGCCGTCACGCTCTGCGCCCCCTGCAGCAGGATGCCCCAGCTCGTCATCGGCGGCGTGACGCCGACGCCGAGGAAGCTGAGGCTGCTCTCGGCCAGGATCAGCTCCGGCACCGACAGGGTCGCCACCACGATGATGTGGCTCAGCGAGCCCGGCAGCAGGTGCTTGGTGATGATGCGCCAGGTGCCGGCGCCGACGCCCTCGGCCGCCAGGACGTACTCCTCGTTGCGATACGCCAGCACCTTGCCGCGCACCACGCGCGCCAGGCCGCCCCAGCCGATCAGGGATATGGCTACCACGATGCCCATGTACACCCAGCCGGAAGGCCAGGTGGCGGGAATGGCGGCCGAGAACGCCAGCCACAGCGGCACCCGGGGAAACGAGATCAGCACCTCGATGAACCGCTGCAGCGCGTGGTCGATCATCCTCCCGAAGTAGCCGGAGGCGATGCCGAGAATGGTGCCGATGATGATCGTCACCAGGGTCCCGACCAGCGGTACGCTCAGGCTCACCTGCGATCCGATCAGGATGCGGGACAGCAGGTCCCGGCCCAGGGTGTCGGTGCCGAACAGGAAGATCGAGCCGCCCTCTTCGACACCGAACAGGTGGCGCTGCATCGGGAAGATGCCCAGCCAACGGTACGGCTCTCCCTGCACGAAGAACCGCACGTAGTACCTGGTGTCCTCCTGTTCCCGGTAGGTGAGCTCGAACGTCTCCAGGTCCAGCTCCTGCTTGAGGGCGTAGGTGAAGGGCCTGCTCAGGCGGCCGTCCTCGTCGAAGAAATGGACGCGCTGAGGCGGGGCGAAGCGCAGCTTGGTGAACTTCTCGTCGTGGTGATAAGGGCTCAGGAACTCCGCGAACAGCGCCATCAGGTAGAACAGCGCGACGACGACCGCGCTCGCGACCGCCAGTCGGTTCTTGCGGAATCTCCTCCAGGCAAGCTGGCGCGGCGTTCGGCGCTCCGTTTCCAGAGCGGCGGTGTCCTCGAAACCGATCGCGTGGGTGCTCATGACGGTGCCTCAGTCATAGCGGATACGCGGGTCGAGCCACGCCAGCGCGATGTCGGCCAGGAGGTTGCCCAGCAGCAGGAAGATCCCGAAGAACTGCAGGATGCTCCCCGCCAGGTACACGTCCTCCTGCAGGAGCGCCCTGAACAGCAGCGGTCCGGCGGTGGGCAGGTTCAGCACGATCGAGGTGATCGTCTCTCCCGACAGCATGGCCGGCAACGACAGGCCGAGGGCGCTGATGAACGGGTTGAACGCGATGCGGACGCTGTGGCGCCTGATGACCACCGGCTCGGCCATGCCCTTGGAACGCGCGGTGGTCACGTGCGGCTGCTCCAGCACCTCCAGCAGGTTGCCGCGCATGATGCGAATCGTGCTGGCCGTGCCGGCGGTGCCGATGACGATGATCGGAATCCACAGGTTCTTGGCCAGGTCCCACAGCTTCGCGAGGCTCCACGGCGCATCCTCGTACTCCGCGGAGAGCAGCCTCCCCACCGGGAGGTCGAGCGCAAACAGCGCGAACACCATCAGGACCAGGGCCAGGAAGAAGTTCGGGATGGACAGGCCGATGAAGCCGGCCAGGGTCGCGGCGTGATCGCCCAGGGTGTTCTTGTGGGTGGCGGTGTAGATGCCGATGGGAATGCCGATGGCCCAGGTGAACAGCAGCGTGATGAGCGACAGGCCGAAGCTGATCAGGAGCCGGTCCTCCAGCATCTCCCGCACCGGCAGGAACGTCTCCAGCGACAAGCCGAAGTCGCCGCGCATGAAGTTGCCGATCCAGAGCAGGTACTGCTGCCACTGCGGCCTGTCCAGACCGAAGCGCGCCCTGATGTTCTGCGCCAGCTCCTCGGCCGCCTGAGCGTTGATCACCCGTGCGTCGGTGCCCGCGGCAAGCGCGATCAGGTTCGACGCGTAGTCCCCCGGCGGCAACTGGATGGTGATGAAGACCACGATCGAGATCAGGAAGAACGACACGATCATGGTCAGCACCCGGCGGATGATGAACGTCGTCATGGGATACCGGGTAGGAGGCGGGGTCACCCCCGCCGTCCCCCCACACCACCGTACGTA
>JAPPKD010000303.1:0-9396 GCA_028820215.1 Spirochaetaceae bacterium
GCGCGCCAGTCGGCGAAGATCTCCTCCGCGCGCGCGTGCGCCTCCGCCACCGACTCCTCGGCGGTCTGCTCGCCCTTGGCGACCCTGGCGACCATGTTGACGACCAGGTTCTCGCCGAAGGCCTGCATCACCGCCGGATTGGCGACGCCCGGGTAGCCGATGTACACCGACCAGTCGTTCACGGTCGCAAGCACCTTGAGCTTGTCCGCGGGCTGCGAGTCGAACGGATCGTCCTCCAGCCAGCCGGCGAGCTCCGGCACCGTGCTGGGATAGCACGGGAAGTTGTACAGCTCCGAGTTGTAGACGGCGTCGTTGTAGACGGCGGTGTGGTCCAGGATGAACTTCTTGGCCGCTTCGAGCTCCGCGCCCTCCACGTAGGTGGGAATCACGTAGATCTGCCACACGTGGCTGGATGCGAAGGCGCCGGCCGGGCCCTCCAGGGCCGGCACAAAGCCGATGTCCGCCGCCGCCTCCTCGTCGATCTTCTGCAGCGAGCGGTAGGCCGAGATCGAGTTGAGGATGTAGCTCAGCTCGCCGGCGATCAGCCCCTGGTTGTTCGAGGAGGGGGTCCAGCCGAACACCTCTTCGGTCATCGCGTCGTTCTGCAGCTTCGCGTAGTACTCGACCGCGGCGACGGTCTCCGGGGAGTTCAGCACCACGTTGTCGTTCTCGTCCTGCACACTGCCGCCGTGTGACCAGATGACGGCACGGGTGGCCATGCGGCTGTCCAGCTCCGGGCTCAGGCCGATGCCGACCGGGACGCCGTGCTTCTGCATGATGGCGACGCCGCCTTCGTACAGATCGTCCCAGGTGGACGGGCCGTTCGGCAGGCCGACGTCGGCCCACAGGCTGATCTGGTAGTCGCCCGGGTCCGGGATGTAGCCGTGCGTGAAGCCGAAGTAGGTATCGGTGACCGGCAGGTAGCTGGTCGCCTCGCAGTTGGCGGTGCGCTCGCCGTGGGCGGCCGCGGCCGTTTCGTTGATGTCGTTCAGCGGGTGCAGGCCCTCGATGAAGGCGGTCGGCGGGAACGCCATCTCGATGAGGGTGTGACCCTCCCCGGCTTCGATGGCCGCTGTGAGGGCTGCCGGCAGCTCCCCGACATTGACGTGGTCGACGCTCACGTCGGCGCCGTTCGCCTTGCCCCAGTCCTCCGCGTAGGCGTCGAACCACTCGTCGTAGCGCGGGACGAAGTGGCTCCATTGCAGGATGGACAGCTCCACGTTCTGCGCCAGCGCCAGCGGCGCGCCGAGGACCACGACGGCCATCAGCAACAGGAACGTACGGGTGCGTTTCATACCTTTCTCCTTGTGAACGGATCGGTCTGCGGCGTCACGGAGGGCCTGTCGGGCCCCCGTCTTTCAGCCATTCGATACGCTACCGCATGGACCGGTGACTGCCAATGGTCGGCCGGGTTGCGAGCGCGCTCAGCCGGTGAACAGCGAGCGCGGCAGAAGGGCCAGCTTGAGGGACAGGCTGGTGCGGTTGAACGCCCCAGGCCCGTCGCCGATGCCGGCCAGGTAAGCGAGCGCCGCGCGCCCGTCGGACAGGAAGCGGCAGGTCAGGTTTGTGTATTCGCCGGCCGGGTGGGACTCGATGTCGGTCACGTGGCGGAACGTGCGCCCGCGGTCGTCGGAGACGGCGATCGACAGCGGCGTGCGCTCGCCGAAGTGGTGGTGGTCGTGGACGTACGTCCCGCCGTTCCAGAACAGCACGAGCCGCTCGGTGCCGGGCAGGAGCGTCAGGCAGGTGCAGGACTCCGGGCTGATGGGGCCGCTGGGCTGCGGCAGCTCCCAGGTCCGGCCGCAGTCATGCGAGCGGGTGATGAACACGCGGCCGAGCTGGGTGCGCAGCGAGCAGACCAACTCGCCGTCCGGCATCTGCGCCACCGCCGGCTCCATCGCGCCGCGCATGGGCAGGTCGATGCGGCTGCCCTGCAGGGTCCAGGTATGGCCGTCGTCCTCGCTGACGTAGCTGTCCACCCACTGCTTCTCGCCCGGCTCCCAGATCAGCGCCGAGCTCTGCATCATGACCAGCAGGCGGCCGTCCTGCAGCCGGCGGAAGCAGTCGTACATGGTGAAGCGGTGCTCGCCGCAGCGCTGCCAGATGAAGCTGGGCGGGCCGAGGGTCCGCCCGCCGTCCGCCGAGCGGCGCAGCTCCAGCGATGAGTCGGTGCGGGTGTGGTTGCGCGTGACCGCCAGCAGCAGATCGTCGCCGAGCAGCGCCAGCGACGGGTTCATGACGTTCACGTCGCCGGGGTCGACGTCGAGCAGCAGGCGCTCGTCGCTCCAGGTCGCGCCGCCGTCGGCCGACTCGCGGATGAAGATCGCGGCGTCGCCGAAGTCTCCGCCTGCTTCCGGCCCTGCGCGGTAGCCGTGGTAGACGATCAGCAGGCGGCCGTCGGGGAGCTCGACCAGCGAGGAGCTGTCGCTCCGCGGCCGCGCCTCATTGCACGGGCTGACGGTGACGAGTTGGACCATGCCGAATCCAGGATACTACGGAATCTGCCGAACATGGCGCGTCAGCGGCATATTCGGCAGACTCCGTAGCGAAGGTGGGGATGGGCCAGGACGCGGAGCCGCAGGCGACGGTTCTTGGGGCGACGCTCAGCGTCGTCGACCAGTCGCCGCTCCGCAAGGGCGGCACCGGCGCCGACGCGCTCACCGAGTCGGTGCGCCTGGCGCAGCGCTGCGAGCAGCTCGGCTACGCCCGCTACTGGGTGGCCGAGCACCACGCCTCCACCTCGTGGACGGGCGCCAGCCCGGAGATCCTGATCGGCCAGATCGCGGCCGGCACCTCGACCATCCGCGTCGGCTCCGGCGGGGTGATGCTGTCCCACTACTCGGCGCTCAAGGTCGCCGAGCAGTTCCGGGCGCTGGACGCCTTCCATCCCGGCCGCATCGACCTGGGCGTCGGCCGCGCGCCCGGCAGCGACCAGCGCACCGCCTTCGCCCTGGCCCATCCGCGCCAGCCCGCGGACGTGCGCACCTTTCCCCGCCAGGTCCACGACCTGCTGGCCTTCCTGTCCGGAGAGATGGCCGCCGAGCACCCGTTCGCCGGGATCAGCGCGCTGCCCGGGCCGCAGCCGGCCACCGGCCCGGAGGTCTGGCTGCTCGGCTCCAGCGACTATAGCGCCAGGCTCGCCGCCATGCTGGGCCTGCCGTTCGCGTTCGCGGACTTCTTCGGCAACCTCGAGCACGGCCCGCTGGTCGCGGACCTGTACCGCGGGGAGTTCCAGCCGTCGGCGTACCTGGACGCGCCCCGGCTCAACGTCACCGTGCAGGTGATGTGCGCCCCGACCGAGGAGGAGGCGCGCTACCTGGCGTCCAGCAGGGACCTCAACAAGCTCCGCCAACTCCACCTGGAGCGTCCTTCAGAGCCGGCATCCGCAGGCGGCGACCTGCGCACGGGTCTGCTACCGCCCGACGAGGCCGCCGAGCTCCCACTGCGCGAGACCGAGCGCGCGGCGCTCTCACAGCTCTCCGCCCACTACATCGACGGCGACCCCGGCCAGGTCCGCGAGGGCATCCTCGACGCGTCAGCCCGCTACGGCACCACCGACATCGGCATCGTCACCAACTGCTTCGCCTTCGAGGACCGCGTCCGCTCATACGAGTTGGTCGCCGGAGCATTCGGCCTCCGCGGAGAAGGTGAGCCCTTCACCTCAACCCAAGCCCCCTGAGCCAGGCGTCGACCTGCCCAAAGGCATCCTGCTGCCAATCATCCGCAGTGCGACCGCCGAGCGCGGGCGAGCCTTCCACGAACCGGCGCACGCTGAGCGGCCCATAGTCAGCGGGGCTTCGGAACTTCCCCGCGATCAGAGAGTAACCATTCCTCGCGGCTTCCACGTGTAGAAGTGCCCTCGTCGCATCGACGAGACGATCAAGGCCACCTGGATAGTTGCGGGCACAGTAGTAGATGTCGTATGCATCCTTTCGCTTGAGACGTTTCTCCATTGCATAGCCCTTCATCGCCAACAACGCCGGAATCGACGCCACGGGAATGCGAACATGGTTCTTTCCACCCTCGGGCATGTCGCCGTCGATGGGGACAACCTGATGGAACTTGATCGCGAGTTCTGCGCCATCCGCCCTCTGTACGGCAAAGCCGCTGACAAGTGGCACTGTGTTCTTTTCGATCTCGGCCTGCCTTGGCATCAGGAAGTCGACGACGACATCGATATCCGGCCCACCGTCGCGAGCGGGAACGGTCCGTACGAGTTGAAAACGGCGCAGGTCTGCTCTCTGACGATAGCCTTGCCGCTGAAGCGAATCGACGAGCTGTGCGTACTCGCCATCGCCCAGGGCTTCGGCATCCAGGCTCAGATCCACATCGCCGGTCCCGATATGGCGCATGTCCTCCACCGAGGGCAGCAGTAGCCACGGAACGGCGCCGCCGATCACCGCGAACCTGCCTTCGTAGCTGCCGAGTGTCTGACCGATCTCAATCAGCACGGATCTGACCGCGGCCGTAGTGCGGTCATCGTACTCGGCAGCGGATTTAGGCTCTATCGCAGCCATGGGAACGACTCCCTCGCCAAGTGCTCGGCAGCTTCCCGATCGCGGTCATTTCCGCACCACAAATCGAGATAAGTGACGATCTCGTTGGCGCAGAACACGCCTGGAACTGTCTCGATGGCGTCGTCGAACAGACTCTCATCCGTTGGAATGTGGACGAAGACATTCGCGGCTATCGCCGCAGGACGTAGCCTCAGAGTCCTGATCAACAGCTCAGCTCCGGCTTCGTCGGCATAGAATGCCCGTGTCCCGTCGCGTGCAAAGGGAGCGATCCACTGGGCGGCAGAGTTCAGGGCGAGAATCGCTCGAGGGCGTTCAGCCTGCACGTTCAGTATTTCCGACAACTTCGCGTCAAGCTGCTCCCCGTGCAGGTGCGTATATCTGCTGATGCTTCGGCCATCGGGCCGGCGGTAGTTCTCACGCCACGTTCTCAGAAGCGCACCGGGCTGGACGAGTGCTACGCCTCCATCCTGTCTCTCGATCCATTCCCGCTCCATGAGTGCCTTGCGTACGTTGCTCACGTGACCCACGCTGGCATTGGCTCTGTCGGCCAACTCGGTAACGAGCCACGGCCGGTCCGGATTCCGCAGCATGACGCGCAGGATGGCGGCCGCCCTCGGGCTGAAGACCGACCGGAGGGCGCGGGTTTCGGCCTTTGGCTTGTCGGCCACGGATCGTTCGATGTAGACGCCGCCGAAAGCGAGATGAGCGTTGCCGACCAGATCAGCGTAGGCGAAACCGTGTTCGCTGCAGATCGACCGTGACTTCGGAGACAGGTAGGGGCTGACGACCATCGGAATCAAGCGCCGGCCTCCGTCGGCGTACCCAGACGAATGCAGATAAGAGAGACAGCTTTCGAGCTGATAGATTGCGGAACGGACGATCTGTGGAGCCCCATTCGATTTCACCTCGATGATGAACGCGTAGTCGACATCGCCGTGGCTCAAGCAGATGCTTCCATCGATCTGGTAGTTGCGCCCGACATCATGGCCGAAGTCCACCGGACCGAACTCCACGTTCGGTACGTGGCTGAGTAGGGCACGGACGGCATCGACTGCCTTCACCTCCAGTGTTTTCGCTTCATTGATAACTTTCAACACATGCTGAATATAGTCCAATTGATGAAACTCGTCAAGAGTTCACTTGAAAGGTGATTTCATCGGTTGATGAAAACCACGCCACCAGTGCGTCTTGAGCATCAACCCAGACTCCCCGTCGGAATGGAGGGGACTCGCGACGGAGCCCGCGGTTGCCGGGGCTCCATGATACCGTTCGTTGATGGCCCGCACCTCCTCCGATGGCCCGCCCAACGTCCTGTTCATCCTGGCCGATCAGCTCCGCGCCGACTTCCTGAGCTGCTACGGCGCCGGCTTCATCGACACGCCGCACATCGACGGCATCGCCGCGGACGGCATCCGCTACAAGCGGGCGTACTCGGCCTCACCGCTGTGCGTGCCGGCGCGGACCTCGCTGCTGACCGGCATGAGCGCCGCGCGCACCGGCGTGGCCGACAACCTGCACGCGCTCCGGCCCGACTACCGCGAGGCCGGCATCCGCACGTGGCCGGAGCTGCTGGCCGGGGCCGGCTACCACACGGCGGCGATCGGCAAGATGCACTTCTACCCGTGGGACGCCGCACACGGGTTCCGCGAGCGGGTGGCGTGCGAGGACAAGCTCTGGCCGCTGATCCGCGACGACTACGCGGGCTACCTGGAAGCCCACGGCCTGGCCAAGCTGCGCTGGCCGGAGTACGGCGACTACCTGCGCACGCGCGGGACGGCGACGACAGACGTACCGTGGGAGCACTCCTGCGATCGCTTCACGGGGCGCGAGGCGTGCCGGTTCATCGAGCGGAATGCAGGCGAGGAGGCCCCCTGGGCGCTGATGATCGGGTTCCCCGGCCCGCACGACCCGTACGATCCGGCGCGCGACTTTCCGGTGCGGTACCGGGACGAGGACATGCCGGCGCCGGTGCCGGCGGCCGCGGGCGACCCCGGCGGGCTGCGGGAGGCGCACGAGCGCCAGCGCGCCGGCATGGGCATGCCGGATGCCCCGCTCAGTCCGGCAGAGAGCGCCGCCATGCGCTCCCACTACGCCGGGCTGGTGAAGGGGATCGACCACGAGGTCGGGGCCATGCTGGCGGCGCTGCGCGACAGCGGCCAGCTCGACGACACGGTCGTCATCTTCGGAAGCGACCACGGCGACCTGCTCGGCGACCACGGCATGCAGGGCAAGGGCAACTTCTTCGAGGGCTCGATGCGCATCCCGCTGGTGGCTCAGGGTCCCGGGATCGGCAGCGGGACAGACCATGAGGGCTTGGTGGAGCTCCGCGACGTCACGGCCGGCATGCTGCGCATCGCCGGCGTCGAGCCGCCGGCGCACATGGACGCCCGTCCCCTGCCCGGCCTGGGAGCCGACGGCGACGGCCGAACGGAGATCCTGGGCGTGCTCGCCGGCGCCTGGGTCGCCTTCGACGGCACCTGGAAGCTCTGCAAATACCACGGGCACGCTCCGCTGCTGTTCAACCTGGACGACGACCCGGACGAGCTGGTCGACCGCGCGGAAGATCCCGCCGCGGCGCGCGAGCTCCTTCGGCTCGATGCCCTGCTCACCGCCGAGGTGATGGCCGGCGCCGACCTGGCCATGCACGACCGCCTGGTCTCGCCGTACTCGCTGGCGACCGACGAGGCGTTCGGACAGCCCGGATGGAGTTGGCGCTACCCGGCGCCGATCGCGGCCGCGACGTTGCACACCGCCGGCGGCGGTCCCGGCGAGGAGTCGGACTATGACAATCGGTAAAGGAGCGTTTCGCTACCGGGTCGACGACCGGTGGGCGCACCAGGACGCCTCGGCGCGAGGCGTCCTGAGCAGCGTGGCCTGCGACCGCCGGGGGCGCGTCTACGTGTGCAGCCGCGAGCCGGACCCGAAGATCCTGGTCTATGACGCGGACGGGGCGCGTCTGGATGAGTGGACGCATGCGGCGTGCCGCCATCCGGCCGGCATCCACGGCATCAGCGTGGCGGCCGACGACACCCTCTTCGTCACCGACGTCCTGGACCACGTCGTGCACCGGTTCACGCTCGACGGAACGCTGCTCGGCACCCTGGGCACGGCCGGCCGGCCGGGAGCGCCAGGGCAGCCGTTCAACAGTCCCACGCAGGCGTTCCAGGCACCGTCGGGAGACCTCTACGTGGCCGACGGCTACGGGCAGGCGCGCATCCACCGGTTCGCCGCGGACGGGACGCTCCTCGCCTCCTGGGGTGAGCCGGGCGGCGGGCCGGGCCAGTTCGACACCCCGCACTCGATCGGCGTCGACCGCCGCGGCCAGGTCTGGGTCGCCGACCGCGAGAACTGCCGGGTGCAGGTGTTCGACGCGGACGGCGGCTTCATCCGCGAGCGCCGGCTGGAGCGGGCCAACAACATCGCCCTGGACGGCCATGACCGCGTATTCGCCGGCTCGGGCATCCTGGACCTGGACGGCACCGTGTTGGCCGAGAGCATCGACTACTGGGGCCACTGCGTCTGCGTCGCCCCGAACGGCGACCTCTACTGGACGCACGTGGGCGGTCCCAATCAGCTCGCGAAGTACATCCGGGTGGGGGAACGTCAGTAGCGGCGGCAGCCTCGGCTACTTGCGATCGTACGGGTCGGCGGCGTCGCGCAGGCCGTCGCCCATGAAGTTGAACGCCAGCACGGAGATGATCACCGGGATGGCCGGGAGCATCAGCCACGGCAGCGAGGCGACCGTGCGCGCATTGGACGCCGCCTTGAGCAGCACTCCCCAGCTTATCGCCGGCGCCTGCAGGCCCAGTCCCAGGAAGCTCAGCGAGGTCTCGCTCACGATCATGAACGGGATGGCCAGCGACGCGGCCGCGATCAGGTGGCTGGCGAAGTTGGGCACCATGTGGCGCACGATGATGGTCAGGTCGCTGGTGCCGGCCAGCCGCGCGGCAGTGATGAACTCCTCCTCGCGCATGGCCAGGAACCGCCCGCGCACGACCCGCGCGATCTCCGTCCACGCGTACAGCGACAGGAGGACGGTGATCGCCAGATACCTCTGCTGGACGGTGAACTCCCGCGGCAGGGCCGCGGCCAGCCCGATCCAGAGCGGTATCGTCGGGATGGAGCGCAGTATCTCGATGAGGCGCTGGATGGCCGTATCGACCTTTCCGCCGTAGTACCCGGAGGCGCCGCCGATCAGGATGCCCAGTATCAGGCTGAGCACCACGCCGATCAGGCCGATCGAAAGCGACAGGCGCGTGCCGTGCAGGATGCGCGCGACGATGTCGCGGCCCTGCTCGTCGGTGCCGAACAGGAACGGTGCCGTCCTCCGTTCGTGGCCATCCACGACCAGGAAGTGCTTGGTGCTCCGAAACAGGCCCAGCAGCTTGTACTCGTAGCCGTCGCCGATCAGCCGCACGCGCAGGCGCGTGTCCGGATCGGGCTCATACACCTTGCGGAACGTCTTCAGATCGCGTTTGCCGACCAGGTCGTACACGTGCAGGTTGAGCGCCCCGTCGGCGAAGAAGCGCAGGCGCTGCGGCGGCACGGTAGGGAACTGCTCGTCGGAGGTCGCGGGATCGGAGCTCGACAACGTGTCGGCGAAGATCGCCACCAGGTAGAACAGTGCGACGACGATCGCCGAGGCGATCGCAACCTTGTGGCGGCGGAAGCGCCACCACATGAGCTTCCATTGGCCGGCGAGGTAGCGACGCTCGTCCTCTGCCGGAGAGCGGGTGGCTGCCGCGGCTTCGTCGGATTCCGAGGACATCGCGTCAGCTCAACCGGATGCGGGGGTCGGTTATGGCCAGCAGCAGGTCGGAAATAAGCGTGCCGATCACGGTCAGCATGCCAAGCCAGAGAAAGATGGTGGAGGCCAGGT
>JAPPKD010000303.1:9496-10997 GCA_028820215.1 Spirochaetaceae bacterium
AGCGTGCCGATCACGGTCAGCATGCCAAGCCAGAGAAAGATGGTGGAGGCCAGGTACAAGTCCTCGCTGAGGATCGCCTGCAGCAGCACCGGCCCCACCGTCGGCAGGCTCAGGACCGTGGAGACGATCACGTCGCCGGACAGCAGGAACGGCAGCAGGTAGCCCATCGTGGAGATGAACGGATTGAACGCCAGGCGCACGGGATACTTGAAGATGAGCTTCCACTCGGCCACGCCCTTGGCGCGAGCCGACATCACGTATTGCTTGCCGAGCTCGTCAAGCAGGTTGTTGCGCATGACGCGGATCAGCGCCGCCGTGCCGGCGGTGCCCAGCACGATCGCGGGGGCGATCAGGTGGCGCAGCATGTTGACGAACTTGGCCCAGGTCCACGGCTGGTTGAGGTATTCCGGAGAGTACAGGCCGCCGATCTCCCAGCCGAACACGAGCGCCCCCAACCACAGCAATATCAGGCCCAGGAGGAAGTTCGGCACCGCCAGCCCCAGGAACCCGATGAACGTGACCGCGTAGTCCTGCGGCGTGTTGTGGTGCACGGCGGAGTAGATGCCGATCGGTATCGCCAGGATCCAGGTAAACAGGATGGTGCCGACGGCCAGGATGAGGGTGTTGGCGAGCCGGTCGGCGATCACCTCGGCGATCGGCCGGCCGAACGCGAAGGACATCCCCCAGTCGCCGGTGACAATGCGCTGCAGCCACCTGAGATACTGGATGGGCACCGGCCGGTCCAGCCCGAAGTCGGAACGCAACTGCGCTTCCAGGGCCGGGTCGCCCAGGATGTTCCCGGACGCGCCGGCTCCCTGCCCGGCGCCCAGCAGGGACTGCACGTAGAAGGTGGTGAAGTCACCCGGGGGGAGCTGGACGATCAGGAACGCGATCAGGGAGATGGCCAGCGACGTGATCACCGCGTAGCCAAGACGGCGGGCGAGATAGGCACCCATGGGGTCAGGATGGAATCGACGAGCGGCCCACTCCGTCGCAGGAGCGGGCCGCTCGCATCAATCCACGTGAATCGACGCTAGAAGCCTGCGTCGTTCAGGCCGCCCTCGAAGAAGAACTGAACGGTCCTGCCGCTGCCCGGGTTCTGCAGCGCCGAGACGTTCGGCGCGCGCTCCGGCACGTTGCGGAAGTTGTTCTTGACGACGATGACGCCGTTGGAGGCGGCCGAGTCGCCGATCAGGCCGATGTAGTACAGGTTGTTGACGGCGATCTCCTGCGTCTCCAGGTAGTTCTCCGTGCGGTCGGCGTAGCGCAGCAACTGCGATTCGTCGCTGAGCTCGACCAGGCGCCAGAATTCGGTGTCGGACTCCGGAGGCTCGGCCACGACCGCGCCGAGCGTGTAGGAGCCCGCGCGCTGCGCGTACCAGTTCGAGTACGCCGGGAAGGCGCTGCGCCCGGAGATCAGGCTGGTCGGCTCGCGCGCGTTGACGTCGCCGTCCAGGTAGAGCTGCTGCAGGTTGCCGCCGCGCTCGTCGGTGGCCGCCTG
>JAPPKD010000102.1 GCA_028820215.1 Spirochaetaceae bacterium
CACGACGTGGCCGCGCAGATCACCGCCGTGACCGAGCGCGGCCTGGACCCGCGCCAGTTCATCCTGTGCACCGACGACGTGCACGCCGCCACCCTGGTGCGCGAGGGGCACATGGACCGCGTGCTGCGCCACGCGGTCGGGCTCGGCTGCGATCCGCTGGTGGCGCTGCAGATGATGACCATCAACACCGCCGAGCACTTCGGCGTGCAGCGCGACCTCGGGTGCCTGGCGCCGGGACGCTACGCCGACCTGGTGGTGGCCGACAGCCTGGAGGATTTCACCGCGGGAATGGTGATCGCCGGCGGCGAGGTGGCGGCCGAGGCGGGCCGGCTGCTGCTGGATCTGCCCGCATGGACACACGAGGACCGCTTCCGGCAATCGGTGCACATCCCGCGCCGGCTGGCCGCCGGCGACTTCGTCGTACGCGCCGGCGCGGTGGACGGGACGGTCACCGCCAACGTGATCGGTGTGCTGGAGAACCAGGCCCCGACTCGCCGCCTGACCGCGGAGCTGTCCGTGGCCGGCGGCGCGGTTCAGCCCGACCCGGCCAACGACGTGCTCCCGCTGGCCCTGGTGGAACGCCACCGGGGCAGCGGCGCCGTGGTGAACGGCTTCGTGCACGGCTTCGGGTTCGAAGGCGACTGCGCGGTGGCCTCGACCGTGGCCCATGACAGCCACCACCTGCTGGTCTTGGGCACGGATAGCGAGTCGATGGCACGGGCGGCGAACACCCTTGCCAGCACCGGCGGCGGGGTGGTGGTGGTGCGCGGCGGCGAGGTGGCCGCCCTGGTGGAGCTGCCGGTCGGCGGCCTGATGTCCGACGAGCGGGCGGAGGTGGTGGCCGCCAAGTCGGCGCGGGTGATGCAGGCGATGCGCGACTGCGGCTGCACCCTCAACAACGGCTACATGCAGCTCAGCCTGCTCGCCCTGGTGGTGATCCCGGAGCTGCGCATCTCGGATCTCGGACTGGTCGACGTCTCCCGCTTCGCCCACGTCCCGGTAATCCGCTAAGATCGGAGCGCGATGGCCGATCGGGATCTGATCCGCCAACTGCGGTTGGGCGAGGACTCTCACCTGGAGTTCAAGAGCGTTCGAGTGGCGCGCGGGGGCGTCAGAGCCCCGGAGGACGGAAGTGATCCCCGCGTGTTGGATAGAGTCAGGATACCCGTCGTCAAGCCACTTCCGGAAGAGTGGCAGACCGAGAACTGGCTGCTCGATGACGAGTACTACTGGGCAAAGGAAGGAACTTGGCCACGATTGGATCTTTCCGACCTCCTCGATCCTGTCACTCCGCTCTGGGTTGACGGATTCCACACCTACCACGGACACAACGACAAGATCCCACACGAATCCATGCGGGGAGTTCTTGGTTCGTTGCGGCTGATCCGTGCCCAACGAACTCGTCTCGCCGTGTTCCGTCCCGGCGAGGCGTTCGTGAATCGCTTGCTGGAGCAGTTCAATCTGAGCCCGAGCGGAGATCTGTTTCAGCCGCGGGAAGAGTTGCTTGCGCACGCAATCGCGCTGCAGGCACGGCGCGTCGCCTTCATCAGCGGCAGTTCGGACACGAATAGAAGGAGACGGTTGCGGTGAGAGTTGTGACCATCGGATTCACCAAAAAATCTGCTGAGAGATTCTTCGAACTGCTGCGAGAGTCGGGAGTCAAGCGCGTCGTGGACGTTCGGCTCAACAGCGGGTCGCAACTTTCCGGCTTCGCCAAGCGGGGTGATCTGGCGTGGTTTCTGAATGAGATCTGTGGGATCGGGTATGTCCATCTTCCCAGCCTGGCCCCCACCCGGGCCCTGTTGAGCGACTATCGCAAGAAGCGAATCGATTGGGACGCCTACGAGGCACGCTTTCTTGACCTGATGCGGGAGCGGCGAGTCGAGGCAACGACTCCGCCGGAGATCGTGCACGATGGCTGTCTGCTCTGTAGCGAGGACCAGCCGCACCATTGCCATCGCCGGCTGGTAGCCGAATACCTCAACGAGCACTGGGGAGGGATCCAGGTCAGGCACCTCACCTGAACGTCCGAGCAACCCCCGGCTGGACGCAACACGTGGAGACCGCCAAGATGGCGGTGGACCACGAAATGGCATTTGCAAGGCAGCGGTATGGCAAGGCGAACGTGCGGGTGCTGCGGGTGCAGCGCGCGGCGGCCCGCCACGAGGTGCGCGAGGCGCGTGTCGAGGTGTCCGTGGACGGCGATTTCGCCCGCGCCTACACGGCGGCCGACAACAGCCTGGTGGTGCCCACCGACACCATGAGGAATCTGGTCAACGTGCTCGCCCTGGAACACCTGGATGCCGCCAACGAACTGTTCGCGCTGGCCATTGCCGAGTGTCTGCTCGATCGCTACCGCCAGGTGGCAGAGGCCCGCGTCGAGATTGAGGAGACCGTGTGGAGCCGCATGCGGATCGGGGGCGAGCCGCACGATCACGGCTTCGTCCGCGCCGAGAGCGGCACCCCGTTCGCCCGCGTCACGGTGACGCGGGCGGCGCGCGACGTGGTGGCCGGCGTGCGCGACCTGGCGATCATGAAGACCACCGGGTCGGGTTTCGTCGACTACGTGCAGGATGAGTACACCACGCTGCCTGCCACCACCGACCGCATCCTGGCCACCCGGATGTGCGCGACCTGGCGTTTCGCACACGCCGGTCGCGACCGGCCGCCCGACTACGCGGCGGCCGCCGACGCCATCCGCGCCGCCCTGCTCGGGGTGTTTGCCGCCAGCTACAGCCATTCGGTGCAGGACAGCATGTACCGCATGGGGGAGGCGGCGTTGGCCGCCGTCCCGGGCATCTCCGAGATCACCCTGGCGATGCCCAACGTGCACTACCTGCCGATCGACCTGTCGGCGTTCGGGCGCGACGCGGCCGGGCGGCTGTTCCTGCCCACCGACGAGCCGGGCGGCCAGATCGAAGCCACCATGAGGAGACCGTGATGGGTATGCTCACCACCCACGTGCTAGACACCGCGCAGGGCAGACCGGGGGCCGGCATCCGGGTGGAGTTGTACGCCGCCGGCGCCGACCGCCGCCTGGCCGCGACCGCGCGCACCAACGACGACGGGCGCTGCGCCGCGCCGCTGCTGCAGGGCGATGCGTTCCGCACCGGGCAATGGGAGCTGGTGTTCCACGTCGGCGAGTACTTCGCGACCGCGGGCCTGGCGCTGCCCGAGCCGCCGTTCCTGGATCGGGTCACGGTGGCGTTCGGCATGGCCGCCGACGCCCACTACCACGTGCCTTTGCTGGTTTCGCCGTGGAGCTACACCACCTACCGCGGCAGTTGACCGTGGAGTCGCAGGTCCGGCCGCGAAGCGGCGCTACCCTATGCCGGACATGCACTCCTTGAACGACGCCGCGAGGTTGCGCAGCAGCGTGAAGTAGAGCTCCGGTCCATCGTCGATTTCCGCGCCGAGCGGGTCTACCGTGCCGGCGTCCGCGGCCGTGCCCTCGGTGACCACGTCGATGACGCGGGAGTCGAACTGTGGCTCGGCGAACACGCACACGCCGCCGAGTTCGCGGACCTTGTCGCGAATCTCCGCGATCCGTTGCGCGCCCGGCGCCCGTTCCGGGTTGACGGTGATTGAGCCGGCGGCGTTCAGGTCGAAGCGTTGCTCGAAGTAACGATAGGCGTCGTGCAGGACGATGAACGGCTTGTCGCGAATCGGAGCCAGCTCGGCGTCGAGCTCGGCGATCAACTCGTCCAGACGGTCGATCAGCGCATACCCGTTGCTCTCGTAGGTTGCGGCGTTGTCGGGATCGGCCAACGACAGCGCCTCGATGATCTCGTAGGTCATCAGCACCGCGTTTTCGGGGTCGAGCCAGACGTGAAAGTCGACGTCGCCATGCTCGGGGTGAGTGCCATGTTCGTGGCCGTGACCGTGACTGTCGTCACCACGCTGGTCGTGCCCGTCCACGTCGTCCTCGTGGCCCGCCTCGGCGTCGTCGTGCTCGCCGTGGTCGTGCTCCTCGAACGCCCCGCCCTCGCGCAGCGCCAGGAGGTGCAGGCCCTGCGAACCTGCCAGCCGCACCACCAGGGCATCGTCCCCGAGGTTGCCGATGGGGCCGGCCAGCGCGACCTCCTTGTGTTCGTCGATCAGGAAGATGACCCGGGCTTTCGACAACGCCGCGGCGTCGGAGGGACGCATGCTGAAGGTGTGCGGCGACTGCGCCCCGCGAATGATCAGGTGCGGCTCCGCCACGCCCGCCATGACCGCGCTCACCAGCGAGTGCACCGGCTTGATCGACGCCACAACGAGCAGCCCGTCGCCGCCCGCTTCTCCATCGCCCGCGGCGAATGCTCCCGCCGCGGCTACCGCGAACGCCGCGAAACCGAGCACCAACTCCAGGAATCGTTTATACATTGCCCTTACCCGTGAATTCTTGGACGTGGGTCCGTGGACGTGGGTCCTGGGGACCCCGGGTACAATTAAGGAATAGCAGCGGCGGCGTCAAATGATTAACGCAACCAATACCGGTTCCTCCGGTGCGGGGCCACTGGTAGCGGCGCATGACATCGGCGTGCGGCGCGGCGAACGCTGGCTGATCCGCCACGTCGACCTGCAGGTGCCGCGCGGCGAACTGGTCTACCTGATCGGCGCCAACGGAGCGGGCAAGTCGACCTGCGCGAAGTCGATCCTCGGACTGATCGACATCGACGAGGGGACAATCGAGCGGGCGCCTGGGTTGGCGGTGGGCTACGTTCCGCAACGGCTGGCGGTGAGCCACACCCTGCCGCTGAGCCTGCGCCGGCTGATGAAGCTGACCGGTCGCTTCGCGGCGCGGGAGATCGACGCCGCGCTGGCCGCGGTGGGCCTGGAGCGGCTCGGCGACCCGCCGGTCACCTCCCTGTCGGGCGGCGAGCTGCAGCGCCTCTTGCTGGCCCGCGCGCTGATCCACCGGCCCGACTTTCTGGTGCTCGACGAACCCGTCCAGGGCGTGGACGTGGCGGGCGCCGGCGTGCTCCATGAGTTGATCGAGGGCATCCGCGGCGACTTGGGCTGCGGGATTCTGCTGATCTCGCACGACCTGCAGATGGTCATGAGAAGCGACTGCGACGTGGTGGTGCTGCTGCCGCACGAACACGACCAACCGCCGGCAGGTGAAGCCGCGGGTGCGCCGGCGAGCGCGGGTGAAGCGCGCCCGCAATCTGACTGAAGCGGTGCTGGACGACTTTCTTATCCGCGCGCTGCTCGCCGGCGTCGGACTCGCGCTGGTCACCGGACCGGCCGGCTGCTTCGTCGTGTGGCGCCACTTGGCCTACTTCGGCGAGACCATCGCCCACTCGGCGTTGCTGGGGGTGGTGCTCGCCCTGGTGCTGCAGATCGACCTGGTGCTCGGCATCTTCGCGTCCGCGTGTCTGGTCACCCTGCTGATGTTCTACCTGCAGGGACGCGGCACGCTGCCGGCGGACACCGTGCTCGGCCTGCTCGCCCACGGCGGCCTGGCCACCGGGCTGGTGATCATGGCGTTCTTTCCCAACATCCGCATCGACCTGCAGGCGCTGCTGTTCGGCGACATCCTGGCCGTCTCGCGCACCGACCTGGCACTGATCTGGGGCGGCGGCATGCTGGTGCTGGCGGTGCTGGCGCGCATCTGGCGGCCGCTGCTGGCCGCCACCGTCAATGTCGATCTGGCCACCGTGGCCGGACTGCGGCCGGAGCGAACGCGCCTCATCTTCGGCCTGCTGATGGCCACCGTGATCGCGGTGGCCATCAAGATCGTCGGCATCCTGCTGATCGTCGCGCTGCTGGTCATCCCGCCGGCAACCGCGCGCCGCTTCGCCGTCAACCCCGAACAGATGGCCATCCTCGCCGCCGCGGCCGGGATCCTCGCCATCGCCGGCGGCCTGTTCGCGTCGGCGCGGCTCGACACGCCCTCCGGTCCCTCCATCGTGGTCGCCGCCCTGCTGCTGTTCGCCGCTACCCGCTTCCGCCGTCCCCCGCCGTCCTGAGGGCGCGCCGCCGCTGTCCAAAACTCGCGCGCCGGTCATCCGGTTGCTTACCCGCGGAGCGTCAGGCTTCGAACTGCGCGGCGTGCACCGGACGGCACCGGGACCGGTTGCGTACCGGGGTCCGAATCAGTAGATTGCGGACATTCCCACCTCACCGACTGCAAACGGAGGAACCATCCCGTGAACATCATCCCGAAGATATCGAGAGCCGTAACGGCCGCGGCCGTGACCGCGTTGCTGCTGGCAGCCGGCCATGCCTTGGCCGCGCCGGTCGAACTGACCATCGTCCACTTCAACGACCTGGACCGCATGGAAGAGAGCGGCGGCCAGGGCGGCATCGCGCGGCTGGCGGCGGTGATCAACGCTGAGCGGGCCATGCACGACAACGTGATCGTCACCTTTGCCGGCGACGCCATCTCGCCGTCGCTGATGTCCGGCTTCGACCAGGGCGCGCACATGATCGAGCTGCTCAACCGGCTCGACCTCACCGCCATGGCGATCGGCAACCACGAGTACGACTTCGGCCCGGAGGTCGCCATGGAGCGCATCGCGGAAGCCAGTTTCCCGATGCTCGGCGCCAACAACATCGACAGCGACGGCGAGATCATCGACGGCGCGCGGGAGTCGATCCTGGTCGACGTCGGCCCATTCCAGGTGGGCATCTTCGGGCTCACCACGCTCGGCACCGCGGTCAAGTCGAGCCCCGGCTCGGTCACCTTCCGGGACGTCGAGGAGGTTGCCGCCGAGCAGAGTGCGGCGCTGCGCGAGGCGGGCGCCGAGCTGGTGATCGCGCTGGCGCACACGGACGTCGGCGAGGACCGCGCGCTGATGAGCCAGGGCGCGGTGGACCTGCTGCTCTCCGGCGACGACCACCAGTTGCGGGTCGACTTCAGCGGAGACGTGCTGTTCGCCGAATCGGGCGAGCAGGCCGACTGGGTGACGGTGATCGACCTTACCCTCGACGAGGTGGAGAGCCGCGGCAGCATGCGCTTCACCTGGAGCCCCGCGTTCCGGATCATCAACACCGCCCGTGTGGCGCCGGACGCGGAACTGGCCGCGGCCGCCCAAGTCTACCTCGACCAGCTCTCCGAGGAACTCGACGTCGAGATCGGCACCACCGCGACCGAACTCGACAGCCGCCGCGAGACGATCCGCGGCAAGGAGGCCGCGATCGCCAACCTGATCGCCGACGCCATGCAGGCGGCAACCGGGGCGGACATCGCGCTGACCAACGGCGGCGGCATCCGCGCCAACCGGATCTACGAGCCCGGCACCACGCTGACCCGGCGCGACATCCTGAGCGAACTGCCGTTCGGCAACAAGACCGTGGTGCTGGAAATGACCGGGCATGACATCGTCGCGGCGCTGGAGAACGGCTTCAGCGGGATCGAGAACGGCGCCGGCCGCTTCCCGCACGTGGCCGGACTCAGCGTGCGCTTCGACGCCGCCCGGGCAGCCGGCGACCGCGTGCTGGCGGTAACCCGCGACGGCGCCCCGCTCGACCTGGAAGCCGCCTACACCCTGGCCACCAACGACTACATGGCCGGCGGCGGCGACGGCTACGACGTACTCGAAGACCAGGTGCGCATCGTGGACGCCTACGCCGGCACCCTGATGGCCTCCCAGGTAATCGACTACATCGCCACCCGCGGCTCCGTCTCCCCCGTAGTGGAAGGCCGCCTACAGGCGGTCGAGTAGCACCAAGGCCCGGCGCCCCGGTGGTGGAGATGCCGCCACCGGGCTCGGCGCCGGCGTAGCTTCCGGGCTCATGCGGACCGAGCGGTCAATCGTTCGAGCCGCGCTCTGAGTCACCTCGACACCGGTGTGATTCGTCGCGTACGTGGCCCACTCCGGAGGTGTGAAGCCGAGCATGCAACGCAGGACCAGCATTACTACCGGCGCATCGTGAACAGCCGGAGTCACGGTCTCGGGAGTAACGACGTGGAAACTCCCTGTGGCCCGCTTCAGAGTCTCGTAGCCCGCTTCGAAAGTGCTGAACTCCACGAATCCCTTGCCGCGTGGCATCACCATGAACTCCGATTCGAGTGAGCCGAACACCGCGTCTACAAAGGGTTCCGGATCACGTTGAATCTCGGCGAAGCTGACCTCAAAAGGGAATCGCATAGTGCTCTTCCTGCTCCCGTATGGTCGCTTCGAAATGCGGACCCGGCGACATACCGACTGGCTGCACGGCGCCCATGATCGAGTCGGGAGCGCCGAGACTGGCAACCGAATCCTCGAAGATGGCGATCTTCCGAGCCGTCGGGAGGGTCTCGTCCCATTCCAGCCTTAGCGCCCACACTGCAAGACGGGTCAGATGACCGAACACGATGCACCGAATGTCACCACGCGTCGGTGAACGGCCCGCGGCCTTCAGCAATGCTATGTCGTCGGCAACGATGCAGGCGATCCCGTCCGGGGTACCGGCGAGCCAGCGCCCCGGCACAGTGCCGGTGGAGCGGCACACGAACACGGTGTCGATGATCGAAGAAGCGGTGCCGTGGATATGAATCGAACCGCCCATCTCGGCCGGACACGGCAGGGATGCAGAGCAAACCAGGCCGGCATCCAGAATAGCTATCCCGACAGCGAAATAGGCTTCCAGCTTGTTGTGATGAAAGGTGAATGCCAGCGGTGCCCCCGTCTTCAGCGCGCGTGCCATGCGTGAGTAAACCGCAGAGAGACCCTCGCCAAAGTGGTCCAGTCCGCGTGCCTGGGTCGCGTTTCCCGTCAGTTCCTGCGGCGACCGCGTGGTTCGCCGTTCGAAGCCCTCGGCCCCATGACCGGCCAGCCGGCGGAGCCACACGTAGCAAGAGTCCATCAACTCGCCGTACTGGACGTTGCCGAAGTACGGCGGATCCGTAAACACGGCGTCGAAACTCCGGGCAGGAAGGTCGACCTGCGTGGCGTCGGCGCAGCGAATCTCGACAGAACGGCGCCGGCCGTTGTGGAGTTCGCCGATCCTCTCATCCGTAATCGGCACCTGCACCTTGCGCGAACCGTTGCGGCGGACCTCGAACGGCGCAGTGCAATATCGTTTCGCCTTGGCGTATTTGTCGATGATGTTCGACCATCCGCCGGATCCGACGTTTGTCCCGTTCTCGCCGGTGATCCCAAGCAAATTGGACTCGCATTGGATCAAGCCCACCGGAAAGCCATGCACGGAAAAGATGTCCAGAGCCTTGAGCGCCGTCGTGTCGTAGCGGCACAGCAGGTTCTGATAGCGCAGCAGATCGGACAGGTTGGTTGCCAGCGCACGGCGTACCCGGGCATTCTCGACCCCGGCAACGAGACGGCAACTCACTTCCAGTCCGAGCAGTTGGCGCGGATTGAACATGTCACGGTAGCGCGTGTATCGCCACCGGTGCAGCCGGTCGGTCTCGTCTCCCGGCGGGATCGCGTCGTCGGGAGCGAAGCGCGGGTCTAGCTGTTGCCAACGTTCGGCGGCTGCCTCGGCGCACGCGAGGTCCTCCGTATCCGGCCTCTTGAAGAAACGCCCCCGGTGCTCTCCACGCCGCCGATGATTGTAGTACTCGATGGCGAACATGCGGTGCTGCAGCGGACCGCCGTTGGTTCGCGGAAATGTGTTCGGGTGTCCGCAGTGTGGACAGTCGCACCGGCCTCTGCGCGCAGGTCCGGCCAGCCGGAGTTCCTCTCCACATGTTCGGCAGCTACCGAGCGCACACCGCTCCGCCACTTCATTGAGATTGCCGCATGCCCAGCACACGATGACGTTCATTGGGTGTCGCCGGTTCGCCGCAAGCAAGTATCCGGGAAACAGATCGAATACTTCTCCGCACGCCACACAGTCGAGTGTCTTTACCCACAGGAATGACTTCACCGGCACCGCGGCGTCGCCGTAGAGTGAGCAGTTCGTGCGATAGTACGCGCCCACCTCGTCACGCAAGGCAGCGAGGAGCGCTCTTGAAGCACGTTCGTACGCATCGACGTCGAGATGCTCGACTTCCTCGCGTACGATCCACGTCGCCATTGGGTTGACATCGAACCCCGCAACGTCGCATCCCAGCCGATTTGCCTCGATCAGAGGTGTCCCGCCACCAATGAATGGGTCGGCGACCCGCCGGCCCGACAGATCGTTGCTGTCGAAAAACGACTCTTGCAGCGGACGATGCCCAAACTCCGCCAGCAGAAGACCTCGAAACAGCGTCCCCGGCCGGCGTGCAAACCACTTGTGAACGCCGATGATCGGGCGATAGTTTTGTTGTATCTGCTTCTCCCTGAGCGCCAACTCGGCAATCATGGCAACGTCGAAGTCTCGTTCGATACTCATTGCATAGCGAGTCCGATGCTCACCTGTCGTACCAACTATGATCCCGCTTCATCGACGCAAAACCGGGATCAGTCGACAGTCATGCACAAACCGGCCCTTGGCCGGCGTGATTCGGCTTCTTCGGCATTGCCGTGCAGGGCGAGGAGGAGGCGTTCCGGGGTCATGGGGGTGTCCAGGGTGAGGTCGGCGCCGGGGCGGAAGGCCTTCATGGCGTTGCGCAGGGCGAAGA
>JAPPKD010000319.1 GCA_028820215.1 Spirochaetaceae bacterium
ACGGCGTGCGCGCCGACGGCTCCACCGAGCCGGTCATGCGCGCCGGCGAGTGGGCTCTATCTTGAACAACTCCCTGCCATGCGGCTGAACCCGCTGGCTACAATCTGAATCCGCTGTCGTTCACCGGACGGGATGGACGGCGGGGGTGGTTTGCAAGCCGGGCGAGGCTGGTAGCGAATGCGATGTAGTCGTCGAAGCTGAGCTCCGTGTTCTGTGCGGCGGCGCGCATGTCCCGGCGTAACTCGTCCGAGCCTGATAGCGCGAGCAACTCGGCCTTTTCAGCCGCGGTCAGCGGGACCGTGGTTCGTTCGGATTTCCTCATACAGCTCCAATCTGTCGAACAACGCGAAGTACTCGCGCGTCCGTTCCCAGTCGATATCGCTGGCGAATCGTTCAGCGAGCGACTTGATGTCGGCCAGATCACGGCGTTCCCGCCGCGTTTATCCGAATGTGTCCAGGCCGCAGGTCGCACGACATGGTACCTTGACCCGAGAGCCTTGACCATTGGAAGGGTGCCGCTTAGGTTCGGGCGCATGCGGCATACCCATGACCATCCCGAGGGACTCGTCCGCGAGCTCCATCGGCGCGCCCAGCAGTTTCGGCTGGACGTGCTGGAGATGGTACACGACAGCAACAGCGGCCACCTGGGCGGCGCGTTCTCCTGCGCCGAGATCCTGGCCGCGCTCTACTTTCATCACCTGCGCATCGATCCCGAGCGCCCCGACTGGCCGGAGCGCGACCGGCTGCTGTTCTCCAAGGGGCACGCGTGCGCCGCCCTGTACTCGGCGCTCGCCCACCGCGGGTTCTTCCCGCCCGCCGAGCTGCTGAGCTTCCGCAAGGTGGACAGCCGGCTGCAGGGCCACCCGGACCGCAAGACGCCGGGTATCGAGATCCCCGCCGGGCCGCTCGGGCACGGGGTGGCGGTCGGCTGCGGCATGGCGCTGGCCCTGCGCGAGCGCGACGCCAAGCCGTCGGCGCAGACGGCGCCGTCGGGGGCGGCCTCGCCGGCCAGTGTGTACGTGGTGCTCGGCGACGGCGAGATCGACGCCGGGGTGATCTGGGAGGGCGCCATGCTCGCTGCCAAGTACCGGCTCGGCAACCTGGTGGCGATCCTGGACTACAACGGCACCCAGCAGACCGGCGCCACCGCCGACGTGATGCCGCACGAGCCGATCGCCGCCAAGTGGGAGGCGTTCGGCTGGCACGTGCAGGAGATCGGCGGCCACAACGTGCGCGAGGTGCTGGAGGCGCTCGACCGCGCCGACCAGGTGCACGCGCGGCCCGCCGTGATCATCGCCCGCACCACCAAGGGGCGCGGGGTGTCGTTCATGGAGTACGACCACAACTGGCACGGTACGCCGCCCACCGAGGAGCAGTACACGGCCGCCAAGGTGGAGCTGGAAGCGGGGATGCAGCAGTGGCTGAACTGATCAACACGCGCGTCGCCTACGGCAAGGCGCTGGTCGAGCTGGGGCGCCGCAACCCGGACGTGGTGGTGCTGTCCGCCGACGTGTCCAACTCCGACCACAGCTTCATGTTCGCCGACGAGTTCCCGGACCGGTTCATCAACACCGGCATCGCCGAGCAGTCGCTGGTGGACTGCGCGGTCGGCCTGGCGCTGGCCGGCAAGATCCCGTTCGTCAACACCTTCGGCGTGTTCCTGGCCACTCGCGCCGTGGAGATGATCCGCACCCACGTGTGCTACGGGCGCGCCAACGTCAAGCTGATGGCCGCCTACGGCGGGGTGTCGCCGAGCTTCGAGGGCCCCACCCACCACGCCACCGAGGACATCGCCATCCTGCGCACCTTCCCCGGCATGCGCGTGGTGGTGCCCGCCGACCCCTACGCCCAGACCGAGCTGCTGCAGCAGGTGGCGGCCAGCGACGGCCCGGTCTACTTCCGCATGAACCGCAACGAGGTGCCGGCAGTGTACGGCACCGGCGAGGCGGGGCCGGCCGATGCTCTGGAGCTGGGCCGAGCCCAGGTGGTGCGCCCCGGCAGCGATCTGACCATCGCCGCCACCGGCGTGATGGTGGCGCGCGCCGTGGCCGCGGCCGAGCAGTTGGCGGGCGAGGGCGTGCAGTGCCGGGTGATCGACGTGCACACCATCAAGCCGCTCGACGCCGGCACGCTGGCGGCGGCCGCCCGCGACACCGGCGCCGTCGTCACCGCCGAGGAGCACAACATCATCGGCGGCCTCGGCGGCGCAGTGACCGAGGCGCTCGCCGAAACCTGCCCCGTGCCGGTGGTCCGCGTCGGGATCGCCGACCGCTTCACCGAATCCGGCCCCTACTTCGACCTGCTCGACCGCCACGGCTGCTCCACCGCCGACGTGGTGGCCGGCGCCCAACGCGCCCTGGCGCTGAAGGCGCGGGAGGGACGATCATGACTTCGGCGGGTTCGCAAAGTACTGTATCCTGTTGCGCAAGGAGGTCGCATAGGCAGGCATCCGATGGCTACCAGCAGAACTATCTACAAGTACCACTTCAAGTTGGGCAACAAGATCGTCCATACGGGTATTACCAAGGATCTTGATCGTCGCGAGGCTGAGCATCGGGGCGAGCAGGACTGGGAGACGGGTCACATCAAACAGGTAGGCGTTCGTACCACGCCCGCAGCCGCGAAGCAGTGGGAAGATGAACAGCGTGAACAAGGCAAGCCAACCGGTCCGTAGCAGTCACCAAGTGCATGGGCCGTTGCGCACCTCGCAGATCGGTTGATGGCAACTGGAGTGGAAGCGGGTTAGAGTACGCCCAACTCGTCGTTGGTCCGCGCGACAGCACGGGTGTGGAATATCGATATGGCACGGCGACGACCCAGAGAGCAGAAAGACGGAGGCAGAGCCGCTGCCACGCAATCAGCGACGACCGGATACGAGGCCGAGCTGTGGCGTATGGCCGACGCGCTGCGTGGCTCTATGGACGCGGCGGAGTACAAGCACGTCGTCCTGGGCCTGATCTTCCTCAAGTACATCTCCGACGCCTTTGAGGAGCGGCACGCCCAACTCGAACTCGAGCAGACCGAAGGCGCCGACCCCGAGGATCCGGACGA
Source organism: Spirochaetaceae bacterium (assembly GCA_028820215.1). The sequence continues at coordinate 3,052 of JAPPKD010000319.1, forward strand.
GTACCGCGCCGAGAGCATCTTCTGGGTCCTGCGCGAAGCGCGCTGGGGCCATCTCAAGGCGCTGGCCAGACAGCCCACCATCGGCCGGCTCGTCGACGACGCTATGGCCGCGATCGAGCGCGACAACCCGGCGCTCAAGGACGTGCTGCCCAAGGACTACGCCGGCCCGGCCCTCGACAAGCAGCGGCTCGGCCAGCTCATCGACATATGAGGCGATTGGACAGGATGCAACGATTCTGGACGGGATGGAACGAAGGTACGCTCCGCTCAACGACTGGATCCATGATGCGTTGCGAGAGTCGGCGATACGGGTGATTCAACAGGACGAGCAGTACACACGCTTGTTTGACGAGCTTGAAATACTAATTGCGGTAAACGCAGCGAGGCATCACGACGGCAAGTATCCAGGCGGAGATCCGTACTTCGTCGCAGGTGCTTTCGGCTACCGTGCAGACAATGCAAAAAGATTCCTGAGGAACACTCGGCGCTCAGTGTTGGCGGGCGCCAGTTCGCCGCTGTTGAGGTCCGGAATCCTCGGCGATACGGCAGAGGAATGCAAATGGTGGCTTGACTCGTTGGAGGAGTGGATTCCGAAGCTTCGTTGGAGCCCTTGGTGGCGTTGATGGATCGGTCGTGGCGCCGCTGGAGCGTGATGCCCATTCTGTGTGATCGGCCGCAAGCGACGAAACAACCAAACGGTGTCGGTCGGGCGTACGTCCATCAGGCCGGAACAGATCATCGAGGATCCGAGCGGTGGTGGTGCTTGTTCTTGCTCGTGCCACTTCCGCTGTTGTGTAGCCGATGCCGGTCCTGTGTGGGTCGATGGCTGAAGAGGCCACCGTCGATTGGTTCCGAGTCCTCAGTTGTGGCGTCAAGGCGGCGCGAACGTGGCTTCGGTGCGGCATGCACGCAGATCCTGTCCGCGCGAGCTATTAGTGCTCTGGCTCGTAAGTTCGAATCTGTGCGAGGCCCTGGTCCGGATCATCGAGCCGTTTCCGACGCTGGACGTCGGCGTTTCGTGGGCTCGGACTCGTCCGGTGGCAATACAAGGAACCGTAGTTCGTTTCGGCCAGGCGGATGCGGCTCTCCTGCGCGAGGCGGCGAGTTCGCTCCGCGAGCGCGCGCCTCGACCCGATGTGCGCCTCCACGGCTTCGTTCGGCTCCTGAAGCGCGGGGAGGCTGAAGACGATGGAATGATCCGTCTCGCAACCGATATCGACGGAAAGCAGCAATCGGTCGTGGCGGTCCTTGGTCGGGCGGACTATGAACGAGCGGTTCAGGCTCACAAGGATCGCGCACTGGTCGTGCTAGCGGGCGACCTCGAACGCACCGGCCAGCGGTGGCGGTTGCTCAATTCGCACGTCGATGGCGTCCTGCGTGACGACGAACCGGAATCGCGAGACTCTCCGGATGACGATGAGTAGACATCGGGAAGAAGGTCCATCGCCTCGTTCCGATCACGGGTGGTGAGGAAGTGAAGCCGTTTCTTGACTGCAGTCCGGTCCGAGGAGCGTAGACCGTGGCGACTCTACACCGACTCACCGTTCGCGGCTTCAAGTCTATTCGTGAACTGGAGAACTTCGAACTCCACGGGGTCAATGTGCTCATCGGGGCGAATGGGGCGGGAAAGAGCAACCTGCTGGACGTGTTCCGTTCGGTGTCGGAGCTGGCGGGCGGCCGATGGCAGGTCCATGTCAAGCAGGAGGGCGGAGCGGATGCACTGCTGTACGGAGGGCGGAGGAAGACTCCACGTCTCGAAATAGCACTGTCATTCGACCGGGGACACTATTGTTACAGCTTCTCGGCAGAGGCTGCGGGTGACGATCTCGTACTGGGCAGGGAGTGGCTGTCTCCCGGCGCGGCACAGGAAGCAGAACCAGTGACCGCGCGAAGGCTGTTGTCTGGACGGTCATCCGGGTGGTCGGTCGAGGCCGTGAGAGACAGTCTCAAGGAATTGGCCATCTATCGGCTTTCGACGTTTGCACTATCTGGGATCAGGGACTGGCGTGTGTACCACTTTGGCGACACGAGCCGCGCGAGCGGGATGCGTTGCCCGCAGGAGGTGCGTGACAACCTGCGCCTGAAGGCGGATGGCAGCAACCTGGCTCCGTTTCTGCGATTCCTGCGCGAGCGGCATCCGCGCAGACTTCAGGACATCGTGGATACGGTGCGGATCGCCGCACCGTTCTTTGGAGACTTCGTGTATCGCAAGGACGTCGAGAAGCGTGTCGAGCTGGAGTGGTACCACCGGGATGATCGGAACACGCCGCTGGGGCCGGAGCAGATCTCCGACGGGTTGCTCCGATTCGTCTGTGTGGCGACGGTGCTCCTCCAGCCGCCCGAGTTGCAGCCTGATCCGATCATGATCGACGAACCGGAGTTGGGGTTGCATCCACTGGCGCTCACACTGCTCGCCGAGATGGTTCGAGGCGCCAGCCAGGCGCGGAGGGTAATCCTCTCCACTCAATCAGCCGACCTTGTCAGCGAGTTCGATCCGGAGGACGTGGTGGTGGTCAACCGAAGGGATGGCGAGTCTGTATTCGAGAGGTTGGATTCGGACGTCTTGCAGGACTGGCTGGAGGAGTACTCGGTGGGGCAACTCTGGAAGGCGGAGGTTGTCGGTGGTGGACCGACGCGTTGATCTCCCTGGTCGTAGTCTGCGAAGGTCAGACGGAGCGGGATTTCGCGCTGCAGATTCTGGCGCCGGAACTGGCTCAGTCGAACGTGTTCGTCGAAGCGAGATTGATTGCCACCTCGCAGGAGGCGAGAGGCGGTGCGTTGAGCGGGCAACGGGTACGACGGTTCCTGCGCAATACCCTGAGGCAACGGAGGGATACGCACGTCACTACGTTCTTCGATCTCTACGGACTTCCGTCGGACTTTCCCGGGCTTGCGTCCAAAGCGCGGGATCCCCTGGACCGCGCTTCGGCCATCGAGGCGTCGTTGCACGCGGAGGTCGTGCGCATGGCTCGATGCCGTCCCGATCGTTTCTTGCCCTACATTCAGCCGTATGAGTTCGAGGCGCTGCTGTTCTCGGATACGTCGCAGATCGCGCGGGAGCGACCGGAGTGGGTAAGGTGGAGCGCGCAGCTTGCAGCGGCCCGGCGCAAAGCCGCCAGCCCGGAACACATCAATGACGGTCCGGACACCCATCCGTCCGCACGCATGTCACAGCTCGACGGCTACCACAAGGTGCGCCATGGCCCGGCTCTTGCCGCCCGAATCGGATTGGACCGTATCCGGGACGAGTGCCGTCACTTCGCGGCATGGTTCTCCCGGCTCGAGTCCCTTCCTACTCTGGAGTAGCTGATGCCGGTGCTCACCGAGTCGATGGTGGAGGATGCCGCGCTCGATTGGTTCCGGGCGCTCGGCTACAACGTGGTCGGCGGTCCCGACCAAGCGCCCGGACCCCATGCTCTCCGCAAGAGTTACGCGGACGTGATGTCCGCGAGCGCCGTGCGCGGCGCGCTTCACCGGCTCAATCCCAACCTGCCGGAGGAAGCGCTCGACGACGCGCTGCGCAAGTTGATGCAGCCGCCCGGGACCACGCTGGAGGCGCGCAACCGTTCATTTCACCGCATGCTGGTGGACGGGGTGGCGGTCGAGTACCGTGCCGCAGGCGGCGCCATTCGTGGCGCTCAGGTGCGCGTCATCGACTTCGATGAGCCTGACGCCAATACGTGGACGGCCATCAATCAATTTACGGTGACGGAGAGCGGCAATACCCGGCGGCCCGACATCGTGGTGTTGGTAAACGATCTGCCGCTTGCCGTCATCGAACTCAAGAATCCGGCCGATGAGAACGCCACCATCTGGTCGGCGTTCCACCAGTTGCAGACCTACAAGGCGGAACTGCCGGCGCTGTTCGCCTGTAACGCGGTGCTCCTGGTGTCGGACGGCATGCAGGCGCGGCTCGGGACGCTGTCCGCCGGCCGCGAGTGGTTCAAGCCATGGCGGACCATTGGCGGCCAGGAGTTGGCACCGGCCTTCTACACCGAGCTGCAGGTGGCGATCGAGGGCGTCTTCGAACAGCGCCGATTCCTGGCGCTGCTGCGCGACTTCATCGTTTTCGAGGACGACGGCGGCGCGCTGGTGAAGAAGATGGCGGGCTATCACCAGTTCCACGCGGTGCAGGCGGCCGTCGGTGAGACCCTGCGCGCGGCGGCGCTGCGGCAGGAAGCGCAGCGGGTCGCCGAGACCGGCGGACGGTACGAGGCAGGCATTCAGCCCGGCGGCGATCCCGGCGATCGGCGGATCGGGGTCGTCTGGCACACGCAGGGCTCGGGGAAGAGTCTGACCATGGCGTTCTACGCCGGGCGCATCATCCGCGAGCCGGCGATGGCCAACCCGACCGTGGTGGTGCTGACCGACCGCAACGACCTGGATGACCAGCTTTTCGGCACCTTCGCGCGCTGCCACGATCTGCTGCGCCAGCCGCCGGTGCAGGCGGCAAGCCGGGCGGACCTGCGCGCCAAGCTCGCCGTTGAAGCCGGCGGCGTCGTGTTCACCACCATCCAGAAGTTCTTCCCGGAGGAGAAGGGCGACCGCCATCCGCTGCTCTCCGACCGGCGCAACATCGTCGTCATCGCCGACGAGGCGCACCGCAGCCAGTACGACTTCCTCGACGGCTACGCGCGGCACATGCGCGATGCGCTGCCCAACGCCTCGTTCATCGGCTTCACCGGGACGCCGATCGAGCTTCAGGACGCCAACACCCGCGCCGTGTTCGGGGACTACATCAGCGTCTACGACATCCAGCGCGCGGTCGAGGACCGGGCGACGGTGCCGATCTACTACGAGAGCCGGCTCGCCAAGCTGACCCTCGACGAGCGCGAGCGGCCGACGATCGACCCGGGCTTCGAGGAAGCGACCGAGGGCGAGGAGGTCGACCGCAAGGAGAAGCTCAAGACCAAGTGGGCGCAGCTCGAAGCGGTCGTCGGGGCGGAGAAGCGCCTGAAGCTCGTCGCTGGCGACATCGTCGCGCACTTCGACCAGCGCCTCGAAGCCATGGACGGCAAGGCGATGGTCGTCTGCATGAGCCGGCGCATCTGTATCGATCTCTATCGCGAGCTCGCGCGCCTGCGCCCGCAGTGGCATGACGAGGACGACGCTACGGGGCGCCTGAAGGTGGTCATGACCGGCTCCGCCTCCGATCCGCTCGATTGGCAACCTCACATCCGCAACAAGCCCCGCCGGGAGGCGCTTGCGAAACGGTTTCGCGACCCGTCGGACCCGCTACGGGTGGTGCTGGTGCGCGACATGTGGCTCACCGGGTTCGACGCGCCGAGCCTGCACACGATGTACGTCGACAAGCCGATGCGCGGCCACGGGCTGATGCAGGCGATCGCCCGCGTCAACCGGGTGTTCCGGGACAAACCGGGCGGCCTGGTCGTCGACTACCTCGGGCTCGCGCACGAGCTCAAGCGCGCACTCGCGACCTACACCGAGAGCGGCGGCACCGGGCAGACCGCGCTGAACCAGGCCGAGGCGGTGGCTGTGATGCTGGAGAAGTACGAGGTCTGCTGCGGCCTGTTCCACGGCTTCGACCGCTCCCGGTGGACGACCGGGACGCCGCAGGATCGCTTGGCGCTGCTGCCGGCGGCGCAGGAGCACATCCTGGCCCAGGAGAGCGGGAAGGAGCGGTGCGTCCAGGCAGTGCGTGACCTGTCGCGAGCCTTCGCGCTCGCGGTTCCGCACGACGACGCGATGCGCATCCGCGACGACGTGGCGTTCTTCCAGGCCGTCCAGTCCGTTCTGAGCAAGCGAGCCGCAGCCGAGGCGCGGCCCGAAGAAGAGCTGGAGCATGCCGTACGCCAGATCGTCTCGCGGGCGGTCACGTCGGAGGGCGTGATCGACATCTTCGCCGCCGCCGGCCTGGAGAAGCCCGACATCTCGATCCTGTCGGACGAGTTCCTGGCCGAGGTGCGCGGCATGAAGCGCCGCAACCTCGCCGTCGAGCTGCTGCAGAAGCTGCTCAAGGGAGAGCTTGCCGCCCGCCGGCGCAAGAACGTCGTACAGGCACGCTCTTTCGCCGAGATGCTGGAGCAAACCCTGCGCCGTTACCAGAACCGCGCCGTGGAAGCCGCCCAAGTGATCGAGGAGCTGATCCAGCTTGCCCGAGACATGCGAGAAGCCAACGCCCGCGGCGACACACTTGGGCTGTCGGAGGACGAACTCGCGTTCTACGACGCGCTTGAGACCAACGACAGCGCGGTTCAGGTGCTTGGCGACGAGACGTTGCGCGAGATCGCCCGAGAGCTGGTCGACACCGTACGGCGCAACGTCACCATCGACTGGACCCTGCGCGACAACGTGCGCGCCAACCTCCGACGGCTGGTCAAGCGCATCCTGCGCAAGCACGGCTACCCACCCGACAAGCAAGAGAGAGCAACACGAACTGTGCTCGAACAGGCGGAGGTCCTATCCGCCGACTGGGCATCCTGACTCCCGCGGAGCAGCACTTTCTTAACCTGTGGTCCCGGTACGTCAAATCCGGACGCACTCCGGAGAAAGATCCTGATGCTTGCACAAGTGAGCTGATTTGGCTTACACTCACCCAACATGAGTACCGGTCAGACCAAGACGGAACGAGTTCAGGTTCGTATTGATCCGGTAGCGAAGCAGCGGTTGGAGCGGGCGGCGGCGTTGGCGAACACGACGGTTTCGGCCTTCGTCGTGAACCACGCGCTCGAGGCCGCCAACCACATGATCCAGGAGCACGGCCGGCTCGTGCTGAATGACGCGGACTGGACCCTGTTCTTCGATGCCCTATGCGACCCACCGGAGCCGAACGAGGTGCTCAAGCAGGCGTTTGCCACTCACCGACAACTGATCTCGAGGCCTGCCGGGAGTTGACCTTTACCATTGAGCCGCTCACCCGACGACATGACCGGTCGCAGTTCTCATGCGGCGTCGAAGCGCTCGACAGGTACATTCGGCAGCAGGCGTCCGCAGATGCGCGGCGGCGGGTGGCGCGGGTGCTCGTCGCCCGCGTTGAGGAAGGAAGCGAAGTGGCGGGGTTCTATACGCTCAGCGCGGGGAGCATGGAGCGCGATTCCTTGCCGCCCGAAGTCGCCAAGCGTCTACCTCGCTATCCCGTTCCGGTCGCCTTGATCGGACGGCTGGCGGTAGACCGCCGGTGGGGCGGCCAGGGTCTTGGATCTTCGCTCGTGGCCGACGCGTTCCGGCGCGTGGTCCGAGCCAGCGAAGTGATGGCCGTGTACGCCGTGGTCGTGGATGCCAAGGATGAGCGAGCAGCCGGCTTCTACGAACGGTTGGGCTTCATCCGGCTCCTGGACGCGGGACGACGCCTGTTCTTCCCCACGTCAGCGGTGGAGCGGTGGATCGCGGACTGATTATATTCCGGGCAGCATGAAAGCGGTCATTGTCGCTGCCGGGT
>JAPPKD010000172.1 GCA_028820215.1 Spirochaetaceae bacterium
TGTTCTGGGTGACACTGGCCCGGCTCTGCACCCGCGCACCGATCCGTCCGGTCCGCGTGACGTCGCCCGATCCCCCGGAGGACGCCGACGCCTACCGCGACTACCTCGGAGTGGCGGTGACGAAGGGTCCCGCCTGGACGGTTGCCTTCTCGGCGCAGGACGCGACCCGTCCCTTCCTGACCGCGAATGATCGAATGTGGGAATTCTTCGAACCCGAGCTGCGCCGGAGGTTGTCCGAAACGGCGGCCGGGACGTCGCACGAAGAGCGGGTCCGGGCATCGCTGCTGGAGCTGCTCCCCGCGGGCGCCGGGTCGATGGGGGCGGTTGCCCGTGACCTGGCGATGAGCACCCGGACGCTGCAGCGGCGACTCAGCGCTGAAGGAACCACGTTTCGGCGGATCCTGAACGCCACCCGGAGGTCGTTGGCGCTCCACTACGTCTCCGAGTCGGCCCTGTCGGCCGGGGAGATCTCTTTCCTCCTCGGCTACGAAGACACCCGCTCCTTCTACCGCGCCTTCCACGCCTGGACCGATCAGACCCCCCAACTCGCGCGCCGCGGCCGGCTGACCGCAGCCGCGATCATCGGGGCAGAGACTACCGTCCCGCCACCGCATCGAGGAACTCGACCTCACGGCTAGTCACCGACCTTTGCGTGAGCACCACCGTCGGGGATCCTGTACGCCTTCCGGCAGGCGCGACACGGAGCCGGCGATTCAGGCGCATCCGAACCGATTCTGCTATAACGCATGTCCGGATGACGGGGTTCCCCGCTCGGTGGCTCCAGCCCGGCTGGCAACTCCTGAGCGAGTCCGTGACCGGGAGGCGGCTCTCCCTCGTCTTGCTGCTCACCACGCTCGCGGCACACGCCGTGTGCGTCTCCTGGGTCGCCGCGGGCGGTGTGGCCGAGGCCGCACGCCTCCAGCTTTACCTGCCGCTCGCCGCGTCGGCGGCGCTGGCGGTGACCATGTTCGCGATGCGCCGCGCCGTTCGGGTGCGGGCCGTCAGCGTCGCGCGGGCCTCCGCGGTGCTGATCGCGATCGCGCTGCTGGACGGGCCTCCGGTCTTCGTGCCGGCGCTGCTGGTGGCTCCGCTCCTGATCGAGCCGGTGCTCTACGACGACGACCGTGTCGGCATGGCGCTGGCCGGCGCGTTCTTCGCCGCGTCCCTGGCCGTCCTGGCGGCGCGGGCGCCGGCCGGGCCGCCGGCACCCGTCCAGTACCTGGCGACGTTCGCGCTGGTCACCGGGTTGCCCGCCGGGCTCGGCTGGGTCGCGGCGTTCCATCGCGAGCGCGTGGTCGAGCTCACCGCGCGCGTGCGCAGCCTGGACTCCACCATCGGCCGCCTGGCCCACGCGAACCGGGAGTTCCAGGCGTACGCCGGGACCGTCAAGTCGGAGAGCGCCGCCGAGGAGCGCAGCCGCATCACCCGCGAGCTGCACGACACCGTCGGCTACGCGCTGACCAACGTCATCGTCATGATGGACGCGGCCAAGGCGCGCGCACGCGAGGAGCCGGAATCGCTCGACTCCCTGCTGGACGACGTCCGCGCGCAGAGCGAGCTGGCGCTCAACGACACGCGGCAGATCCTGCACCTGCTGCGCTCAGTCGAGCAGTTCGAGCGCAAGGGGATCGACGCCATCTTCCAGCTCACGCGCGCGTTCGAGGAGGCGATGGGCCTGTCGGTCGAGCTGCACGTGGGCAACCTGCCGCCCACGCTCGGGCCGCGCATCGACTCGGTGCTGTTCCGCCTGGTGCAGGAGGGCCTGACCAACGCGTTCCGGCACGGGAATGCCACCCGCGTGCGCATTACCATGTGGCAGGCGGACGCGGAGATCCGCGTCGCCCTGTGGGACAACGGCAGCGGGCTGCCACAGGACGGCGCCGTCCAGGACGGCATCGGCATGTCCGGTATGCGGGAGCGGTTCGCGGAGCTCGGCGGCACGATCACGGCGCGGAACGTCGCCGACGGGTTCCAGCTCGCGGGCACCATTCCGTACGCGATGGGAGACATCATTGGACCGGATCAAGGTTCTGATCGCTGACGACCAGCGGCTGTTCGCCCACGGCATCGACATCATCCTCCGCACCTACGGGAAGGACGAGATCACGGTCGCGGGGATCGCCGAGAACGGCAGCCAGGCCGTTCGCATGGCAGAGCGCCTGCGCCCGGACGTCATCCTGATGGACGTCCGCATGCCGGTGATGGACGGCACGGAGGCCACGCGGACCATTCACCGGCAGCACCCCGACATCAAGATCCTGGTCCTCACCACCTTCGACGATGACGACTACGTGTTCAGCGCCCTGGACGCCGGCGCCATCGGCTACGTCCTCAAGAACGTCAAGCCCGACCAGCTCGTGACCGCCATCCGCGCCGTGCACGCCGGCGACTACTTCGTGTCCCCGGCGGTCGGCTACAAGCTCGTGCAGCGAGCGCGGGAAGGCGTGCAGATGGGCCGGCGCGACGCCGCCCGGTACCAGGGGGAGCTCAACTTCATCCAGTCGAAGTTCGAGCGCCTGACCCGGCGTGAGGCCGAGATCCTGCACCTGCTGCTGCGCGACTTCGACAACCGGGAGATCGCCGAACGCCTGTTCATCGCCGAGCAGACCGTCCGCAACCACGTCAGCGTCATCTACACCAAGCTCGGCGTCGGCGACCGCACACACGCCAAGCGGGCTGCCAAGGACGTCCTGCGCACACCCTGATCGGTACTCCGGTACCAGTCCGGCGACGACGTGACACCGGTACCATGGTCCTCGCGGACGGACCCGGCCATGATTCCTGTTCGGTGGCGGTCATGCTCACGACCAAGAAGGATGGAGCCTCATCCGTCCATGCCCGCGTAGCGCCGGCGGTCGCGACCGTCCGCCTCGGCGCGCGGCTGGAGCGCTACAAGTACTTCTACATCCTGCTGCTGCCGGCGGTCCTGTTCTACTTCGTCTTCAACTACGTCCCCATGTACGGGATCGTGCTGGCCTTCAAGCACTACCGGTTCAACACGCCCAGCGCGCTTGGCGACCTGCCGCTGTTCAGCTACATCGGCCAGTTCATGAACATGAAGTGGGTCGGGCTGCAGTGGTTCGAGATGCTGTGGGGACGGCCCGACTTCTGGCGGGCCTTCAGGAACACGCTCCTGATCAGCTTCTACCGCATCCTGTTCGGCTTCCCCGCGCCGATCATCCTGGCGCTGCTGATGAACGAGGTGCAGCGCAACGGACTCAAGCGCGTGTATCAGACCGTCTACACGTTTCCGCACTTTCTCTCCTGGGTCCTGGTCGCAGGCGTCCTGTTCGGGATCCTCAGCACCAACGGCGCCCTCAACCAGTTCGTCGTCATGCTGGGGGGCTCGAAGACCCAGTTTCTGACCGACACGTCCCTGTTCCGGGGCCTGCTGGTAGGCACTGAGATCTGGAAGAGCGTCGGCTGGGGGTCGATCATCTTCCTGGCGGCGATCGCCGGCGTCGATCCCCAGCTCTACGAGGCGGCGACCATCGACGGGGCCGGCCGCTGGAAGAGCATGCTGCACATCACCTGGCCGGGCATCACGACGACGGCCGTCATCCTGCTCATCCTGCAGGTCGGCAACATCCTCAATGCGGGATTCGATCAGATCCTCAACATGATGAACCCGGCCGTCTACGAGGTCGCCGACATCATCGACACCTACGTGTTCAGAATGTCGTTCTGGGACCCCAAGAACTTCGGCTTCACGACCGCCGTGGGCCTGTTCAAGTCGGTCATCAACTTCGTGCTGCTGCTCGCCGCCAACTGGGGGGCCAGGCTGCTCGGCCAGCAGGGACTGTTCTAGGGAGCCCGCATACGTGTCCGACCGATTGCTCGACGCCGATCGCCAACCCCTTGCCGGCTCGTTCCGGGAGCGAAGAAGGGAATACGCACGCACGCGGAGCCTCGGCGACAAGCTGGCCGACGCCGTCATCCACGGCGTGCTGCTGCTGATCCTGGTGCTCACGGTCGTCCCCTTCTACTACATGCTGGTGGTCTCGTTCGCGCGCTACCAGGACGTGGCCGGCGGCGCCTTCTACCTCATTCCCAGGCATATCGACCTGGCGTCCTACGCGCTGATCTTCGAGGACGACACGATACCGCGGGCGTTCCTGGTCAGCACCGTGGTCACCATCGTCGGTACGGCGGTGAGCATGCTGGTGACCACCTCGGCCGCCTACGCGCTGTCCAAGAAGGGTCTGCCGGGCCGCAACGCGATCTTTACCTACATCATCATCACCATGTTCTTCTCGGGCGGGCTCATCCCCCTCTACCTGGTGATGCAGGACCTCGGCTTCGTCGACAGCTACTTGGTGATGATCCTCCCGCTGGCGGTCAACACGTTCTTTCTCATTCTCATGAAGAACTATTTCCTGACCATCCCGGAGTCCCTGGAGGAGTCGGCGAAGATCGACGGCGCCAACGACATCCTCATCATGTTCCGGATCGTGATCCCGATCGCCGCCCCGATCATGGCGACGATATCGCTCTTCTACGCGGTCACGTTCTGGAACGACTGGTGGTTTCCCATGCTGTTCCTGCAGGATCCCGACAAGTACCCGCTGCAGCTCCTGCTGCGCAAGATCGTCATCGAGCAGGAAATGGCGAACCGGCTCGACCGGGAGTCGATGATGTTTGGCAGGATGTATTACCGGCTGTCCGTGCAGATGGCCACGGTCGCGATCGCGACCCTGCCTATCCTCCTCGTGTATCCCTTTGTGCAGAAATACTTTGCCCGGGGCATCATGATCGGTGCGATCAAGGCATGAATTCGGACCTTATTCGGGCGCATGCCCGAAAGAAAACATAAGGCAGGAGGCTACGATGAGAAGACTCATCAAGGTGCTGGCGATCGTAATCGTCCAGCTTGCGCTCGTCACGACACTCGGCCTCGCGGACCGGATCGAGGTGACCCTGGGGAGCATCAACATAGGTGCGGCGTTCCCGGAAGGAGCCGAGGATCCGATGCGCGACTGGATCGAGGAGCGGTTCGACATAACCCTCACTCCGAAGGACTACAACTGGGGTGACATGGAGACGAAGATCAACACCTGGGCGGCTTCGTCGACCCTTCCCGACGTGTTCTTCATGGCCCACATCGGCACCGGCCGGTACTTCCAGTGGATCGAGGACGGCGTCGTCCGCGCGCTGCCGGAGGACCTTTCGGCCTGGCCGGACCTCGAGTGGACGATCAACAACACCGGCGTGCGGGAGTATGACGTCGACGGCCGCACCTACGCGCTGCCGCGCGGCGGCGCGAAAGTCCTGCCTTCCAGCCACCCGGAGCTCGCTACGTCCAACCTGTCCTGGGGCGGCCGCACCCTGTTCGTGCGCAAGGACTGGATGGAGAAGCTCGGCATCGACGATCCGCAGACCGCCGAGGAGTTCATCGAGATGTGCGTGCGGTTCGCCACCGAAGATCCGGACGGCAACGGCGAGGACGACACGATGGGCTTCAGCCTGCGGGCGCTCTGGCCTTTCTACAGCCAGACGTTCGGCTACGGCTACACCGACGGGAGCTGGGTCAAAGTCGGCGACGAGTACCACCTGGGCACCACGACCCGGGCGGCGTTCGAGCTGTTCAGCTTCCTGCGCGAGCTCTACCAGCGCGGCGGCCTGGATCCCGACTTCATTCTGAACACCGGGGGCTGGGACTCGGCCGATCTGTTCGCCACCGACAAGGCTGGCCTGACCAACTTCCAGTCCGTGCCCGTGCACTACAACGGGTTCATGGAGCGCTGGAAGCAGTTCAATACGGACCGGGACTTCTTCGATCACGTGAAGGTGCTGCGCCCCTTCCTGGTCGACGGCTACGACGTCCACGCCATCGGCCGCGCCGGGGAGACCGGCTTCTGGTCGGAGAGCTTCATCGCCGGCACCGTCGACGACGAGAAGCTGAGCCGCATCCTGGACCTCTACGACTGGCTGTACAGCACGGAAGGCACCATGACGGTGATGTTCGGTCACGAGGGGCAGGACTACCGCATGGACGGCGCCGAAATCGTGCCTCTGAAGACCGACGCGGATGGCAACCTGCTGGTCGCGAGCGATCTCTACCCGATCATGAGCGCTGCCGGCGGCTTCTCCTACCTGGCCAACTGGCCCGAGGACAACGTGCAGTACGTCAACCCGAAGATTCCCGCGAAGGTCCGGGACGCCGCCATCGCCGAGATCGAGTGGTTCCACTCGGTCGGCGGCAAGGACACGCCGGCGATTCCCGCCGTGCAGGCGATCGACGTGCCCGAGAAGCAGAACCTGACCATCGACGCGGGCGCCTCCTGGGCCCGGTTCATCATCGATGACTCCGGCAAGTCCAACGAGGAGCTGTACCAGGAGATGATCGACGAGTGGAACGCCAACGGCTACGCGGACGCCGTGGCGGCGATCACGGCCAAGGCGAAGGAGATGGGCCTGTAGGTCCACGCCAGCCCTTTGCGGTTGCGGCCGCACCATCACACCGTCCTGGCACGAAGGTGGTGGTGCGGCCTCTTTGTTTCCGATGCCATCGGGTAGAATCCCCCGCATGTCCTTCAAGTACAGCCTGCAGTGCGACACCCTGGAGTGGGTCGGATACCACGTGCTCAAGGAGCCCGACGTGGTGCTCCGAGCGGCCAGGGAGGCCGGCTACGACGGCGTCGACCTGCCCGGCAACCCGCAAGCAGTAGATGCCGGCGAGTGGCGCAAGCGGGTCGAGGACTACGGCCTTGCCGTCCCGGAGGTGCTCGCCGCCTGGGGCTACTACCACGCCGGGGAGGAGCGCAACCTGGCCAGCACCGATCCCGCCAGGCGCGCCAGCGCCGTGCAGTACGCCAAGGACGTCGTCGACTTGGCGGCGGGCCTGGGAGCCAGCTACACGGAGCTGTGCGCCGCGCAGCCGGCGGTCCCGCAGCTCCCGTTCCCGGTTGAGCCGGTGGCGGCGCTGCGCGACAACTTCCGCCAGTCGATCCGGGAGATCTGCGCGCACGCGGCGCCGCGCGGCATCACCATCCTGCTGGAGCCGCTGAACACCTACGAGGGGCTCCCGGAGGTGCTGACCACCCTGTACGAGGCGGTCAACTACGTCGACGAGCTGGGACTGGACAACCTCGGCGTGCAGCCGGACGTGTACCACATGAACGTCGAGGAGGGCTCGATCCCGGACGCGCTGCGCTACGCCGGCAAGCGCATCAGGCACTTCCACCTCAACGAGACCAACCACTGTCAGCACGGCACCGGCCACGGCGACTACCAGGAGATCTTCAGGATCCTCAAGGGGATCGGCTACGACGGCTACCTGTGCACGTATATGCCCAAGACCACGCAGGCGATCCTGCAGGGCGGTGCGGACAACCCGGACCGGCCCGATCTGGCCGAGGTTCTGGACGGCCTGCTCGGCTTCCTGAAGGAGACCGAGCGCACCGTCGACCAGTCGCGCGGGTTCTACGAGGCCGAAGGCTTCCGGAGCTGACCGACCGATGAGCCTCGACGCCCGGCTCGCGGAGCTGGCCGAGCGGGGCTACACGATCGTGCCCGGAGCGCTGTCGGCGGCGGAGACCGCCGCCACGCGCCGCGCCGTGCGCGAGCTGCTCGACGCCGAGGAGCCGGTGGCACGCTCCACCGGCACGCAGACCGACAACCTGCGCAACGCACACGCCATCGTCGGCAAGCACCCGCACTTCTACGAGTTCTACCTCAACCCGCCCGTGATGGACATCGTGCGCGCCGTGCTCGGCGACGGCGCGCTGCTGTACGACGGCAACATCCGCGTTCCCATGCCGACCGGCCAACGGGACGCGGCCAAGGGCTTCCAGGTGCACGTCGACCGCGAGGACTACACGGTGCTGCCGTTCGCCGCCGGCACGCACTATCCGATGGCGATCAATGTGGTCTGGTGCCTGGTTGACTTCGACCACCGCAACGGAGGGACGCTGCTCTGGCCCGGATCGCACCGGTCCTGCGCGGTGCCGGACCCGGACCTGGAACCGGACGGGGCCGTGCAGGTCGAGGCGCGCGCCGGGTCCGCGATCGTCTGGGACGCCGCGCTCTGGCACCAGGGCGGCATCAACCGCGGCGACGAGCCGCGCTGGACGGTGATCGGCTACTACCTGCGCCCGTGGCTGCGCGGCAAGACCGACAGCATCCGCATGCTGCCGCCCGCGGCGGTCGAGCGCATGTCCGACGCCGCCAGGCGGCTGGTCGGCGTCACCTCGGCCGCGCCCGATTATTCCGAGGTCAAGGCGCTCGACGACCGGCAGCTCGCCGAGCTGACCCTGGAGCAGCGCACGGTCCTGGGATTCCCGGTGTACTGAAGCCCCCGCGGCCCTTCGTTGACGCCATTGCGCGGGCGTGCAAGGGTCTGAGCTTCAACTGCGCTTGCAGGCACAACACGAGAGCAGGCGGCGGACCGGCGGTCACTTCGCCCTCTCGAACGGGGTGGAGGAATCCCATGACGAACCGGAAACTCATGTCGTGCACGGCGATACTGCTCGGCCTGGTGCTGACGGCACCGGGCCTCTGGGCACAGGACTACCAGGAAGCGCCGGCGCTGGCCGCGATGGTGCAGGAGGGGACGCTTCCCCCGGTCCAGGAACGGCTTCCCGCCGAGCCGCTGGTGATCGAGCCCGTCGAGGAGATCGGCCAGTACGGCGGCACGTGGGAGAAGCTCATCTCTTCGGCGGGGCAGACGGCTCTGATGACCATCTATGCCTACGACAGGCTGTTGCGCTGGAACCCGGACGCCACGGCGATCGAGCCCAACATCGCCACGAGTTATGAGGTCACCGACGGCGGCAAGACCTTCGTGTTCCACCTCCGGGAAGGCATGAAATGGTCGGACGGCCACCCCTTCACGGCCGACGACTTCGTCTTCTGGTACGAGGACATGCTGTTGAACGAGGATCTGACGCCCAGCTTCCCCACCTGGCTCATGGCGGGCGGTGAACCGGTCGTGATCGAGAAGATCGACGACTACACCGTCAGGTTCCGCTTTGCCGCGCCGTACGGGCTTCTGCCCGAGTACCTGTCCTATTTCAACCTGCCCTTTCGCCCCAAGCACTATCTGCAGCAGTTCCATCCGGCGTATGCCGATCAGGACGACCTGGACAAGCTCATAAAGGAAGAAGGGGTCGAACACTGGTACCAGCTCTTCCAGAACAAGGACCAGTGGTACCGCAAGTTCAACCCTGACCTGCCGGTCGTCGAGCCCTGGGTGGTCACCACGCCGCAACCGGCCACGCGCGTGGTCCTGGAACGCAATCCCTACTACTGGAAGACCGACCCGGCCGGCAACCAGCTCCCCTACATCGACCGCGTCGCGCTCACCCTGGTCGAGGACACCGAGACCATCAACTTCAAGACCATAGCGGGCGAGGCGGACATGCAGTCCAACCGGCTTGCGGTCAGCAACTTCACCCTGTTCATGGAGAACCGGGAGGCCGGCGACTACCGCGTGCTGATCTGGCCACGGGATCTGGGGTCGCACATCGGGATCATGCCCAACCTCAACGTGAACGACGAGGTGCTCGGCAAGGTCCTCCAGGACTCCCGCTTCAGAAAGGCCCTTTCGTTGAGCATCGACAGAGACGAGATCAACGAGCTGGTCTACCTGGAACAGGGAGTCGCCCGGCAGGCCACGGTCATCTCCGGCTCCCCGCTCTTCAAGGAGGAATACGCCAGCGCCTATGCGGAATACGACCCCGCGAGGGCCAACGCGCTCCTGGACGAGATGGGGCTCACGGAGCGTGACGGCGACGGGTTCCGGCTCCGACCGGACGGCGACACGCTGGCGCTGACCATCAATATCCCGGAGGGCGTCACCGACGACCTGGACGCCATGGAGATCATCACCGAAAACTGGAGGGCCATAGGCGTCAAGGCGGCCTACAAGCCCCTGGAGCGGTCGCTCTTCAGAGAGCGGGTATATTCCGGCGAAGCCGAAGTCGGCACGTGGCTGCTGGATCGGAGCCAGTACCCCTTCGAGCCGATCTGGTTCATCCCCACCAGCCAGCACACGTATTGGGCGCCGAAGTACGGCACCTACTACGCATCGGGGGGAAGCTCCGGCGAGAAGCCGCCCGCGGAGCTGCAGAGGCTCGTGGACATCTGGGAGGAGATCAAGGTCACGACCGACACCGACCGCAAGAACGCGCTGTTTCAGGAGGTCCTCGACGCCCATCAGGAAAACGTCTGGATCATCGGCGTCGTCGGCGAGACCCCCCAGTTGGTGGTGGTCAAGAACAACTTCCGCAATGTTCCGGAGAAGTCCCTCTACGCATGGTCCGTCGGTCACTACCTGGGACTGGCCAGGATCGAGCAGTTCTTCTTCAAGCAGTAGCCTGAGCGGACGGCGCCCCCGTCGAACCGGCGGGGGCGCCGTCCTCATCCCAACAGGCCTCATCCGGCTCCCGCTGACATGAGCGCCCCCTCGCCTGCCCCGCCACTACCGGCCACCGCCATCGCCGGTGCCCGCGGGCCGGAGACCGCCGACCGGCTCATCCATCACTTCGTGGACCGGACCGCGCCGCGTCTGCGGCTCCCGGCGGAACCCGAGGCATGGATGCAACGCGCCGGCGACCTGCGCCGCCGCGCGCGCGCCCTGTTGCTGCGCGGGCACCCTCCCGACGCCGTCGACGCCCCGGTTCCCGTCGAGTGGACGGCTAACCTGGAGCCGTCGCCGGACTACCGCATCCACAAGCTGCGCTTCGAGGGCTACCCCGGCGTCTGGATGCCGGCGCTGCTGTACGAGCCCGCCGCCGTCGATGCCCGCCGGCCGCTGCCGGCCGTCCCGGTCGTGCTCGACGCCGTGGGCCACGGCCCGGCGGGCCATACGGCGGTCTATCTGCAGGCGCGGAGGATCAACCTCGCCAAGCGGGGGCTGCTGACGCTGTGCCTGGAGCTCGGCGGCCGCGGCGAGAGCACCAACCTCATCGATCACAACGCACAACTCCTCCTGGACGTGGTCGGCCAGTGCGGTGCCGGCGTGTACTACTTGATCATGAAGCGCGCGCTCGACCTGCTGCTCGGCCTGCCGGCAGCCGACCCGAAACGCGTGGCGATGACCGGCCTGTCGGGAGGCGGGTGGCAGACCATCGTCCTCTCCTCCCTCGACGAGCGCGTCACGGTCTCGGTTCCGGTGGCCGGGCACATGCCCGTGTTCGCCCGCCGCGACCGGGCGGACATCGGCGATGCCGAGCAGCTCCCCGCCGACCTGTGCACGGTCGCCGACTACGACGTCCTGTCGGCGCTGATGGCCCCGCGGCCGACGCTGTTCATCTACAACACGTACGATTCGTGCTGTTTCCAGGCGCACAAGGCCGTGCCCGGCACCTACGGGGCGGCCCGCGCCGCGTTCGAGCTGCTGGGCGCCGGCGATCGGTGTGCCCTGCACGTGAGCGAGGAGCCCGGCCACCACTACGGACACGACAGCCGCGCCAGGCTCTACGGGTGGCTCGACCGCCACTTCGGGCTCGACACCCCGCCGGCAGACCTGCCCTGGGAGCACGAGGCGCTTCCGTTCGCGGAGCTCCAGGTCGGCCTGCCGGCCGAGCGGCGCAGTTGGGCGGACATGGCCTCCGACCGGCTGCGCGAGCTTCGCGACCGGGAAGCGGCCGGCGCCGGTACGCCGGGCGGCCGTGCGATCGACCGCGGGGCGATCGACGCACTGCTGCGCTGGCAGCCGGCCACCGTGACCGCCGCCTCCGTCGTGGAGAGCTGGTACCGGCCGCCGCCGGACACCGCGCCCGTGCTGCCCTGGGCGGAGCCGCCGCACGGGGTTCCCGCCCGCGGCGCGCTCGTGGAGCAACTGGTGCTGGAGGTGGACGGCACGTGGCCGCTGCCGGCCACCATCGCCCGGCTGAGCGGCGCTGACGAGTGCTCGATCCTGATCGGTGACGGGGCGGGGGCCGGCGCGGGAGCGCCTGCGGACGCCACGCTGGGGGAGCGGGCCTTCGGCGCCGGCCGCACGCTCCTCCACGTCGACCTGCTCGGCTTCGGCCGCTTGAGCCCTCAGCCCCAGTACGGCCTGTTGCTGCATGCGCTCGGACGGCCGCTGCTCGGCCTGCAGGTGGCGCAGCTCAGCGCCATCGCAGAGTGGCTGCGGTCCGACGGCGCCGCCCGCATCACGATCCAGACGTCCGGCAGGGCCGCGGCGGCAGTGGCCCTGTTCGCCGCGGCGCGGGATCCCGGTGCGTTCGCCGCCATCGAATCCGGCGGATCCATGCCGCGCACCTTCGACGAGATCGTGCAGTTCCCCTACCGGTTCGACGGCAGCGACCAGTCCCTGTTCTGCCACGGTCTGCGCTCGACCCTGGACGTGGCCGACCTGCTAGCGGCCGCCGCCCCGGTCACCGTCCGCGACGGCAGGCTCGGCGTGGTCCGCTGAGGCAGATGCCTTCCATCGGTCCGGAGGCGAGCGTCGAGATGAGCGGATGGTAGCATTCCTCGTCCGGCGCATCCTCGTGATGATCCCGACGCTGGTCCTGATCTCGATCGTTTCGTTCATCATCATTCAACTGCCGCCGGGCGACTATCTCAGCTCCCACATCGCCCGGCTGTCCGAGACCGGCCAGATCGCCGACGACGCGGAGATCGCTTCACTGAAGAAGCGCTACGGCCTGGATCAGCCGATGTTCGTCCAGTACCTGAAGTGGATGTGGGGCGTCCTGCGGGGTGATCTCGGGCAGTCGTTCGAGTGGAACATGGCGGTCAGCAAGCTGATCTGGGAACGGATCCTGCTCACCGTGATCATCTCGTTCGCCACTCTGCTGTTCACCTGGGCGGTGTCCATCCCGATCGGCATCTACTCGGCCACGCACCAGTACTCGCTGTTCGACTACTCCTTCACGTTCATCGGCTTCATCGGCCTGGCGACGCCCAACTTCCTGCTCGCCCTGGTGCTGATGTTCATCGCCTGGGCCTACTTCGGCCACAGCGTGGGCGGTCTGTTCTCGCCCGAGTACGTGGAAGCTGCCTGGAGCTTCGCGAAGGCGCTGGATCTGCTCAAGCACCTGTGGATTCCCGTGGTGGTGGTGGGCACCGCCGGCACCGCCGGCCTCATCCGCATCATGCGCGGCAACCTCCTGGACGAGTTGCGCAAGCAGTACGTGATCACGGCCACGGCGAAGGGGATGCCGCAAACGAGGCTGCTCTTCAAGTACCCGGTGCGCGTGGCCATCAACCCGTTCGTCAGCACGGTCGGCTGGCTGCTGCCGGAGCTCATCTCGGGAGCGATCATCGCGTCGGTGGTGCTCAGCCTGCCCACCACAGGGCCGCTGCTCCTGGGAGCGCTGCGGAGCCAGGACATGTTCCTGGCGGGGGCGTTCGTGCTGATTCTGAGCTGGCTGACGGTGGTGGGCACGCTCATCTCGGACGTCCTGCTGGCGTTGGTCGATCCGCGCATCAGGTTCGGAGCACGGGAGGACGCCTGATGGGTGACGTGCAGGCGATCCCGGGAGGCCAGGACCCTCCGTCCGGGACCGCGGGTGCCGATTCCTTCGACGAGCGATTCTTCATCGCATCGCAATGGAGTCTGATGTGGTGGAAGTTCAAGCGGCACAGGCTGGCAATCGTCAGCGGCGCGGTCCTCCTTGTCCTCTACGTCCTGGCTGGCTTCTGCGAGTTCATCGCCCCGTATGATCTGACCGAACGCCACCGGAGGTATGTCTATACGCCGCCGCAGCGCATCCGCCTGTTTCACGACGGCCGGATCATGCGCCCGTTCGTCTACGGCCTGGAGCGCAGCGTCGACGCGGAGACGCTGCGCAAGAGCTACTCCGAGAACAGGAGCGCGGTATTCCCCCTGAGATTCCTCACGCGCGGACACGAGTACCGGTTCTGGGACCTGTTTCCGACCGACGTCCACCTGTTCGGCGTGGACGAGGGAGGGACCGCCTTTCTGCTGGGCACCGATCGGCTGGGCCGGGACATGCTTTCGCGGATCGTGTACGGCTCCCGGATTTCCCTGTCCATCGGCCTGATCGGCGTCACCCTTTCGCTGCTGTTGGGGGTGATCCTCGGCGGGGTCTCCGGGTACTACGGCGGCACGACGGACAACCTCATCCAGCGGTTCATCGAAATGCTGAGGTCCTTCCCGACCATACCCCTGTGGATGGCGCTGAGTGCGGCGTTGCCCGCGCAGTGGCCGCCGTTGCGCATCTACTTCGGCATCACCGTGATCCTGTCGCTGGTCGGCTGGACGGGACTGGCCAGGGTGGTGCGCGGCAAGCTGCTGGCGTTGCGGGAAGAGGACTATGCCATGGCGGCCAGGGTCGCCGGCGCCAGCGAAGGACGGATCATCGCCGGCCACCTGATCCCGGCCTTCATGAGCCACATCATCGTCACCGTGACCCTCGCCATCCCCGGCATGATCCTGGCGGAGACCGCCCTGAGCTTCCTGGGCCTGGGCCTGCGCCCGCCGGTGACGAGCTGGGGCGTGCTGCTCCAGGAAGCCCAGAACGTGCGCACGGTCGCCCTGCACCCCTGGCTGCTGCTGCCGGTGCTGTTCGTCATCGTCACGGTGCTGGCCTTCAACTTCATCGGCGACGGCCTTCGCGACGCCGCCGATCCGTACGCGAGGTGAGCGTGAGCCGGTGCAGGGCCGGCTGCGGGCGGGAGGCGTGTTACCGGCTTCGCTACCCTGGCTCGGGGACCGGAGCATCGGGTTCGAGCAGCCCTGTGGCGCGCAGTTCCGCCCAGAGGGCTGGCGGCGGGGTTGCGCTCGTGCCGGCCAGCGCCTGGTTCAGCTCGGCCGGGCTGCAGGCGCCGAAGATCATCGAGGCGATGGCCGGCTGCGCGGCCACGAACTGCACCGCCACGTGCGGCAGCTCCACTCCGTGGCGTTCGCACACCTGTTGCAGGCGGCCTACCCGCTCCTTCACCTCCGTCGGCGCCGGAACATAATTGTATCGCGTGCCGCCGCGCGGACCGGTAGCCAGGATGCCGCTGTTGAAGATGCCGGCGCCCATCACGGGACGACCGGCCCGCCGCTGGCGCTCCAGGAACGGCAGCGCCCCCTGCTCCAGCAGAGTGTAGCGGCCCGCCAGCAGCACGCAGTCCAGGTGCTCGACGAACGGCTCCACCATGGACCAGTGGTTGACGCCGGAGCTCACCGCACGGATCAGCCCCTGCTCGCGCCAGCCCGCCAGCAGCGGCAGGCTTTCCTGCAGTACCTGCTCGGCGAACCCTTCCGGCTCGTGCAGGTGCAGGACGTCGATACGGTCGACACCGAGCCGACGCAGGCTGCGCTCGAAGCAGCGTTCCACGCCGGGGGCGCTGAAGTCGTAGTCGAAATCGCCGGCCACGCCGCCGGACAGGATGCCCACCTTGGTGTTGAGCACGTAGCTGTCGCGCGGCACGCCGCGCAGGGCGATGCCGAGCCGCTGTTCGGCGAGCCCGTTGCCGTACAGCGGCGCCGTGTCGAAGAAGCGCACCCCGCGCTCCATGGCGTGCTCGATGGTGGCCACCGATTGCCGCTCCGACACCTCGCCGTGCAGACCCGTTCCCAGGCCGATCCGCGGCAGGCGCAACCCGGACGGACCGACGGTCGCGGCTGCCTGCTCCCCTCGTTCCATGAGCGCAACGTACCGCGAGGCTCGGTCTCGGACCATCCCGTCGACGGAATGAACGGGCCGGGGTTTCAGCGCCCCACGCCTACGGATACCTTCGGACCACGTCCGGAGGCTGATCATGAAGACACTCGACGAGCATCTTGCCGAGTTCAAGCGGGACGGGTTCACCCTCTTTCCGGGCATGCTCGATGCCGCGTGGGTACGGGAGATGCGTGCCGCGTTCGAAGACATCGCCGACCGCATCCCCACCGCGGACGGCAGCCGCCCGTCGGTGTTCGTCGACGTGCTCGAACACCAGCCGCAGCTCGTGCTGCGGGCGCTTGCGCACGAGCGGCTGCTCGACTTTGCCGAGATGGTGGTCGGCCCCCATGTCCAACTCGAATCGATCACCTACCGGCGCACGCCGCCTGAGGAAGCGGCCGACAGCCCGGTATTGGGGTTCCATCGCGACATGTTCGCGTTCTTCCCCGACGACGGCGTGTACCATCGTCCGCTGCTGTTCAACGCGCTGTCCTACCTCCAGGACCTGACCGACGAGAGCGGCCCGCTGCGCATCATCCCCGGATCGCACATGCGGGCGCTGCGCATGACCAGCGAGCAGGCCCGGCAGCCGCACCCCGGCGAGGTGATCGTCTACCCCAAAGCCGGCGACGTCGCCGTGTTCCACTGCAGCATGCTGCACTCCGGGACGGTCAACCGATCCACCGATCACCGCTACCTGTTCTTCCTCACCTTCAACCACTCGTGGCTGAAGCATCGCGCCAACTACCAGGGTCCGGTGTCGCAGGCGGTCATCGCCCGGGCGCGGGCGCGCGGCGACCGGCGGCTGCTGCGCCTGCTCGGCGTGGACGACCAGTTCGTCAAGCGCGCCAACTGCGGCTTCCTGGATCCGGACGAGGAGAACTGGCAGCGCTGGATCGCCGAGGACGCAGCCGCCCGAAAGACGATTCGATCGTGTTCACCGTAAGGCCGCGGTGATGCCGAGGCTCCGGGCACAGCGGCCGGATCCGGTCACCGCTCCCTCACCCAGGGCTGCGGCGTGGTGTATCCCAGGTCGGCATAGGGGTCCTCACCGCGCACCTGCACGACGCCGCGGAAGTTCCGTTCGCCGCCCCAGGTCAGCCACGTCGATGCGCTGCAATAATGAAACGTGAGGGCCGGGCGGTACCGGTCGCTCCGGTTCTTGCGCGAGCTGTGCAGCAGGTAGCCGCTGAAGAACAGGACGCTGCCGGCGGCCATCTCGACCGGGATGGCTCCGGTGTCGTCGAAGCCGCGCGCGACCGGATTGCTGTCGACGTCTGGCAGGTCGTGGGCGTAGCGCTCGTAGATGACCCCCGACTTGTGGCTGTCCGGCAGGATCCACAGGCATCCATTCGCCACCGTCGCGTCGGCGAGCGCGATCCATACTCCGGTGAGCGAGCGGTCGCGCGTCGGGATGGGGTGCTCGTCCTGGTGCCACGGGCTGCCGGCGCCGCCGGGAGGCTTTACCACGAACATGCTCTGCATGCACTTGTAGGCGCCATCCCAGAACGGCACGTAGGCGCCGACGACGTGGTCCAGGACGCGGCAGATGCCGGCATGGGTCATGGCGTCGCGGACGACCGCGCTGTAGACATGCGGCTGCCCAAGGTACATGTGGCGGCCCATGAGCCGTTCGTCGTCCTCGGGCCAGTCGACGGGCTCGATTTCGTGGCGCCAGGTCACCCCCTCGAGGGGCGAGTGCGAGTAGTCGCCCCGATTGATCCTCCGCAGTTCACGCCTGATCCCCGCGCGGTCGCCCTCGTCCACCAGGTCACGGACCAGCACGTACCCGCTCTCGATGTAGGATCGCCGCAGTTCGTCGCCGGAGGCCCGCGCCGGATCGAACCTCGCGATGGTCATCGACTCGCCGCCTCCCGCAACCACACCGCCATGCTCCCGGCCCCGCGGTGCCCCCAGGCGAAGTAGGGCACGGCGGTCAGCTCGCCGTTCGTGAGGACCGTGATGCCGCCGAGCAAGCCGGGCCGCGGCTCGGGTTGCCACTTCGCGGGCGCGGCCAGCGTCCGCTGCCGCACGTCGCCGCCGTTGTCGGCCTGTTCGAGGCAGTAGACCAACGGGCCGCGCTCGAGCGCGACCTTGCCGCGGTCGGCCTCCACCCGATCGTCGGCCTCGACGAATCTGACCGGCATCGGCAGATCGAGCGTCACCACGTCACCGGAGCGCCACTCCCGGGCGATCTCCAGGTAGCCTGCATCGGTAACCGGCGGAGTGACCGCATCGCCGTTGACGGCGACCTCGACATGATCGGCGCCGGCGTCGCGGTACCGGTAGAGGTCCGAGGGGACCGGCCGCCCTCGCGCCCATCCCGGAAGCCTGAGCCGGACGGTTGCCCGGACAGGCGTCTCCGCCTGGACCGTGAGCGAAACCCCTCCCTGCCAGGGGTACTCCGTGGCGAGGCGGAGTTGCAGTTCCGCCCCGGCAACGGCGACGGTCGCGTCAGAAGGAATGTAGAGATTCACGTACACGCAGTCTTCGCTCGTGGCGAAGACGTAGGAGCCCACGGTGCTGATGAAGCGTGCCACGTTGGTGGGACAGCAGGAGCACTCGAACCACGGCTGGCGTTCTGCCGAGCCGATGTTGAAGCCGGTCACGCCGTCGGCTTCGAGCGGATTCGCGTAGAAGAAGTCAGCGCCGCCGAGCGCGACCCCCGAGAGCAGTCCGTTGTAGAGCGTCCGCTCGAGCACGTCGTAGTGATCGGCGCTGCCGGTCAGGAGGAAGAGCCGGCGTGCCCACAGGACCAACGCGATGGACGCGCAGGTTTCCGCGTAGGCGCTGTCGTTGGGCAACTCGTAGGGTTCTCCGAAGCCCTCGATCTCCGGGCGCGCTCCGATGCCGCCGGTGAGGTAGAGCTTTCCTCCCACGATATCGTGCCACAGGCGCAGCACCGCCGCGGCGTAGTCGTCAGCGTCAGACCCGCCACCCGCGCCGAGCGCGGTCTCCGTCATGGCGATGTACAGGTAGACGGCGCGGACCGCGTGCCCGACCGCCTCGGTCTGCTCCAGCACCGGGAGGTGGTCCTGAGAGTATGCAGCGTTGGCGGTGGGGCCGCTGCCGTCGGGGCCACCGCCGTCGACCCTCCCGGCCCTGCCCCTGGCGTCGAGGAAGAAGCGGGCACGCTCGGCGTACCGGCTCCGTCCCGTCTTCCGCGCCAGCCGCATCAAGCCGAGCTCGATCTCCTCGTGGCCCGGGACACCCACCAGCGCGTCCGGACCGAAGGTATCGGCCACGAAGTCGGCGCTCTTCGTCGCCACCGCCAGAAGGTTGGCCTTGCCCGTCGCATCGGCATACGCGACCGCCGCCTCGTAGAGATGTCCGACGTTGTACAGCTCGTGGCCCTGTCGCAGGTTCGACCAGCGTTCCGGGCCCGCTGACGCACTCCCGACGTGCGCCCCGGAGGTTCGAATCGTGTACAGGTAGCCGTCAGCCTCCTGCGCCGCGGCGATCCGCGCGATCAGCTCGTCCGCCTTGCGCTCGAGGTCGGGATCCCGGTTCTGCGCAAGCACGGTGGCAACTCCCTCCAGCGCCTTGAAGACGTCGGAGTCGTTGAAGTGCAGCCCTTCGAACAGGGAGTGATCCCTGGCGGCTGCCGCATCGAAGTTGCGCAGGCGGCCCGTGTCCTCGCATCGCGACAGGCAATAGGGGACGGTCCCATCCGCGTTGACGGCTGCGCGCGCGGCCCACATCCCCGTCTTCAACGCGACTTCCGTGGCAGAGACTGCGTGAATTGATGCTCGTCGTTTCATCTGTACTACGGCCCTGAACGTAGCGCTCAACAGGGGGTCGCAGGAAGACGGGTGACCAAAGGATCACCAGTCGACAGGAGGCGGAAAACGTTCATGATCATTCGTGAAGGTACCCGGCATCGCTCCCGTTCGCAAGGTCCTCGGCGCTCACGCGAGCGTCGCAGCCGAGCCGAGCACCGCCAATTGGTTGACAAGACGACGGGTTACACCATAGCCTGCCCGTCGAGGTGTCATAAGGACTGGGATCACCTCGAAATCGCAGACCGTGACTGACACGGATTACTGCTCTTACCACCTATAGGAGGACTTGTCTATGTCGATCCCCAAGAGAGGAACGTTGTTTCTTGCATGTACCATCTTGCTCTGTACCATGCTTCCGTTCTCGGTCTTTGCAGGCCCGGAAAGCGAATCTGAACCGGTAGACATGGTCATGTACGTCTACGATGCCCGGCCTGCCGAGTTCCAGGCATTGAGCGATGCTTACAAGGAACTGCATCCGAATGTCACCGTGGAGACGATCATTCCCGCGACGGACTTCTTCGGCAGTCTGACGGCCAGGATCGCATCCAACACCATGCCGGATATCGTCATGGGAGAGTACCAGGGTCTCTATGATCTGGGGAAGGCAGGGCACATGGTGAACCTGAAAGGTCTGCCCCTCATCGATCACTTCGACGAAGCCATCCTTCCGCAAATGACTGCCCCTGACGGAAACATCTACGGCGTGCCGACCAATTTTGCAGCCATGGGGATCATGTACAACAGGGACATGTTCGATCAAGCCGGTATCGATGAGTTCCCCACGACGATCAGCGGACTCGAAGACGCTGTCGAAAGGCTGCGTGCCGCCGGGTTCACGCCCTTCAGCGTCGCGGGACTGGAGTCCTGGACTCACGGACAGATGTTCTACACGGCTATCGCGTCTGTCCAACCGGACGTATTTCAGTTCGCGAATGATGGCGCGACCGGGGACATCCTGCTTCAGGAGCACCTGGTGGCCATGAAGGCTCTCGACTTGCAGTTCGAAAACTCGCTCGATGAATCACAAGGCAGCGATTACGGTACCTTCATCAACCACTTCGCAACTGAGCAGGTGGCCATGATTCAAATGGGCACGTGGGCACTCAACCACGTACTGGGACTGAACCCCGACGTGAACATGCGGTACGCGGCTGTTCCTTATTCGGAGAATCCCGAAGATGCGACGCTGTCAGCGAACATCGGTGTAAGCCTGGGCGTCGGGACACAGACCGAGCATCGGGACGAGGCCATCGGGTTTCTCGATTGGGTCACCTCCGTCGAAGGCAACACCGTGTACAGCGAGCTGTTCAGGGAGATACCCGTCGTGACGGGCGTCGAAGTTCCGCTGCTTTCCGCCGCGGAAGATGTTCTCAGGTACAAGGATGCAGGCGCCATCGTTCCGTGGTCGCAAGTGCTCATGAGCGAGGCCGGTCGCGCCGAGGGAAGTGCCATCATGCAGCAGTATTTCCTGGGGGAGATCTCAGCCGAGCAAGCGATACGCGGCGTGTACGCGAACTGGTTCAAGTAACGGCACGAATCCTGCGCTACGCAACGCCACGGAGTGGAGCCTTCCCGCTGGTCGTTGGGTAGCGCGAAGTAGCTGGTGGCGGCACCCGCCGCCGCCAGCTACTGACCGTTTCCTTCCAGTGATGACCATCACCAGAAAAACAAGAGAAATCGCCAGCAGCGTGTTCTTCGTAGGGCCGATATTCGTCCTGTACAGCACGTTCTTCTTCGTTCCCATTTCCCTGAGCTTCATGTACTCCCTGACTGACTGGGACGGGCTGCAGAAGACGTTCAAGTTCATCGGGTTCACGAACTACGTCGAAGCCCTGACGTTCGACGAGGACTTCCTGCGCTCGGTGCGGTTCACACTCACCTTCGCGCTCCTGGCCGTGCTGTGGACGAACCTGCTCGCCCTGCTGCTGGCGTTGCTGGTGAACCTGGAGCTCAGCGTCAAGAACGTGGCGCGAGCGCTGATATTCATGCCGAACGTCATCAGCATGATCGTTGTCGGCTTTCTGTGGAGGTTTCTGTATCGGACCATCGTTCCGGATATCGGCCGGGTCTTGCATATCGGCTTCCTGGAACAGACGCTCCTGAACCTGTCGGACGGCATCGTGCTGGTCGTTCTGGTCCCGGAGCTCTGGAGAAGCATCGGGTTCGTGATGATCATCTACCTTGCCGGTCTGCAGGAGATACCGGACGATCTCCGCGCCGCCATGACCATCGATGGCGCGTCCTCGTTTCAGCGGCTCATTCGTCTGACGATTCCCTTTCTCGTTCCGGCGTTCATAGCGTCGTTCTTCATCACCACGACCGGATCGCTGAAGGTTTTCGACATCGTCTTCAGTCTTACGGGCGGAGGTCCCGGCAAGGCGAGTCAGACCATCGCGTACAACATCTACGCGGACGGGCTACAGGCCTTTCGGTACGGAGCCGGCTCCGCAAAGGCGGTCCTGTTTGCGGTGATGGTTCTATTCGTGACCGCGATTCAGTTGAAGTACCTTCGATCAAAAGAGATCCACACTTGATCAGGGCGATTCAGCGAGGCAGCCTGGAGTTGGCGGTTCTCGTCGTCGGCTTGATCTTCTTCGTGCCCATCTTTTTCCTGCTGGCCAACACGTTCAAGTCTCAGGCGGAGATGTTCCAGTCGTTCCTGGCGTTTCCCACACAGATCAGTATCGAGAATTACGCTCTCGCCTGGAAGAACATGCGCTATTTCCGCGCGCTGGCGAATACGGTGATCGTCACCTGTGGCGGGGTCGCCGTGGTGGTCCTGTTCTCGGCGATGGCAGCCTATCGCATCGCGCGGTCGATGTCACGTCTGACGACGTGGTTGCTCCTTTTTTTCGTCGTTTCGATGATGCTGCCGTTTCAGACGATCATGATACCGCTGGTGCAGGTGGTCGGGTGGGTCGGCCTCCTCGGTTCGAGGTTCGGATTCATCATCGTGGCGGCGGCGTTGCTGTGTCCTTTCACGATCTATCTGTATCGAGGCTTCTTCGTCCAGATCCCGATGGAGCTCGAGGAGGCGGCGTCGATGGAGGGAGCCGGAGCGATTCGCACCTTCTTCCTTATCGTGTTCCCACTGGTCAAGTCGGTAACCGTCACTGCCATCATGATCAACGCACTGGGCATCTGGAACGATTTCATCCTCTCGCTGCTCCTGCTTCAGGAGCCAAGGCTGATGACGCTGCAACTCTCGGTAGTGCAATATGCAGGGCGGTATGCATTACAGTGGAACCTGATATTGGCAACGCTGGCACTCGTCGTTGTGCCGATCATGGTTCTGTATCTGTTCCTGCAGCGGCACATTCAATCAGGTCTTGTCAGCGGCGCCTTGAAGGGATAGTGCCAGTGACTCACACGACGCCATAGGCAACACCAGATCGGCAAGAAGCCTCGGAATCCTGTTCCGGAGGCTTCGTCACGGCGTGGCTGCCGGCTCGTAGGCCAGGCTGAACACCGTGTCGGTCATCCAGCGCTTGAAGCTGTCGTTGTCCATGAACTGCTTGAACAGCTCGGTGTCGCCGCATCACGGCGGTCATCACGCGCAGCAGCGCCCTGTCGTGCTCGATGCGGGCACTCTGCCGCTCCGAGTTGCGCTGAGCGTTGCGGAAGGCGGTGTTCATGGCCGCCCTGTTCGCGCAAGCGCGGGATGAAGGGATCGATTCGCCATTCAGAAGCCTCAAACCGAACTGCAACGGATTGCAGCACACATCCGCCAGAGGTTCGGGGCTGATATACCGCGTTGCGGTCAACCGTCACGGGTCCCGTGTCGTCCTCACGAACACGAGAAGCAAGTGGACAGGGGCGCTGGCTGTGCTGCTTGAGAAACGACAGGCGATCGATGAAGCCTTCGCGGCGGCCAAGCTGCCGCAGCCGCTCGAATGGGCGGAAGAGGTGAACGCCGGCCGGTGGGTGATCCGCTATCGGGTAGACATCAACTATCAGGACGAGCCTGACAGGACCAAGATGCGCGAACTCAACCTCGCTTCGGCCCAGATGAAGCGCGTGTTCGACCCGTACGTCAGAAAACTCGATCCTCAGCTCGAAGAGGACTCCTCGGAGGCATCATCCGATGCCACCGAGGTCCCCTGACGGCTGAATCTGCACGATGGTGATGGTCGTGTCTACGCGATGCGGCCGCGAAGCGCGTCGAGGCGAATCGGAGCGACTTGCAGCCGCTCACGAACGGTACGGATCGGAGTGACCCATGAGCAACACCATGACCTACAAGGGCCATGCCGCCCTGATCGACTATGACGACGACGGCCGAATCTTCACGGGACGGATCGCCGGGATTCGGGATGGTGTGGGGTTCCATGCCGATACGGTGGACGGCCTGAGACAAGCGTTCCACGAGGCGGTCGAGGACTACCTGGAGACCTGCGCGAAGATCGGCAAGGAGCCGCAGAAGCCTCCTCCGTACAGGTGATGTTCCGGCTCAGCCCGGCGGAGGGGTGCGGGCGTCCCGTGATCAAACAGGACTTTCAACGCTGACTTTAGCGTCCAGGCTCTTGACCTCGTGTTCCAGCACGGCTTTGACCTGCCACTCCTCCACCCCTGGGAACCACTCGAGAAAGTCCTTCACCGTAGCTCCCGATGCGAGATTGGCGAACAGAGCGGATACCGGCACTCTGGTGCGGGTGAATACCCAAGCCCCGCTGAGCCTGCCGGGCACGCTTTCCACTGCGGCGCACTTGCTCCAGTCCGTCATCCGGTCACCTCCTGACTGGCGACTCCATCCATCGGTCCGCCAAGCATCATCCTACGCTGCCACAGGACGACTCCAGGCGAGGCTTCGTCACGGCGTGGCTGCCGGCTCGTAGGCCAGGCTGAACACGGTGTCGGTCATCCAGCGCTTGAAGCTGTCGTTGTCCATGAATTGCTTGAACAGCTCGGTGTCGTCGCGCATCACGGCGGTCACCACCCGCAGCAGCGCCCGGTCGTGCTCGATGCAGGCGTTCTGCCGGTCCGAGTTGCGCTAGGCGTTGCGGAAGGCGGTGTCCTCCCGCACACGCTCGGGGATGGTCTCGATGATGAGTTGTTGCACGCGGTCGGCGTCCTCCCACTTGATGTCGCCGAAGTGCTCGTTGAACGTGCGCAGGATGTTGGAGAGCCGGTCCAGCTCCGGCTCGCCGCGGCGGCCGCCGCCGTCGCCGGGGACCGGACCGATCTCGGCGTCCTGGTCCGGCAGCATGATGCGCTGCATCGCCTGTTTCTCCACCCGGTAGCTGTCCAGGTCGATGGCGTCGAGGATGCCCTTGGAGAGGTCCTCCTCTTCGGGGGCCGGCAGCTTGGGGATGAGGAAGTTCAGGAAGATCGAGCGCTTCTCCCATTCGGCGTTGGTGTACGGCAGCACTGACGACAGGAAGGCGTAGGTCCGCACGAACGCCTTGGCGCCGCCTTTGAACTGAACCTGCCCGTCCTCGTCCAGCTCGCTCCGGTAGACCGCCACGCAGGCGTCCAGGATCGGATCGAGCCGGTCGCGGTCCTCTTCGCCCAGGTAGCGCCGCGCGAGCTCCTCGACCTGCTCCCCGGAATAGACCTGGGCACGGTTCAGCTCCGCCTGCAGGTCGTGCAGCTTGTTGGGGTCGGTCTCCTCGGCCAGGATCGTCGCCCGGCAGAAGTCCGCGAACGCGTCGCGGATGGTGTTGACGTGGTTGAGGAAGTCGAGCACGAAGACGTCGTGCTTCTTCTGGTCGATTCACGTCCAGAGCCCCAGAGCCAAGGGGTTCGGCGGTTGAGGAGTTGACACGATCTAGTGTAACTACAATATTGTAATCACGCGAGACATCGCCGTTGCGTTGGGTCTGGGATGAAGCGAAGAACCGCGCGAACGACCGCAACCACGGCCTCAGCTTCGAGACCGCGCAGCTTGTGTTCGACGATCCGCTGGCGGCTACGCGAGCGGATCCGCATCCGCAGGAGCAACGTTGGCGGACCATGGGAGCCATCGGGTCCGTGGTTGTGATCGTCGTCCACACTTGGCCTGAGTCAGATCTGCGGACCGGCGAAGAGGTAGGACGCATCATCAGCGCCCGCAAGGCGACGAGAAGGGAGCGAGTGGCTTATGAAGAAGAGCGCTGACCGACTCACAAGAGATCAGCAGAAGGAGATCGCGGCTCTCGAGCGACTGCCCGACGACCAGATCGATACGACCGAGGTGTCGGAGATACTCGACTGGTCGACAGCCCAGCGGGGCGCTCTGTACCGCCCCGTCAAGCAGCAGATCACCCTGAGGCTGGATGCGGATATCGTCGCGTGGTTCAAGCAGCATGCCCAAGGTGGCCGTGGCTACCAGACCGACATCAACCGCGCGCTACGCAGCCATGTGCAACGCTCCAGAGGATAGTTGAGTACCGAGCGCCGGATTCAGCACCGAGTTCCAGTTGGCTCACACGGCACGTACGCCGTTCCTTCCGGCTCCAGAGCAGGCACGACGTCTCCGTCGTCATCAGCGAACGCGGTGATTTGATCGAGCAGGAACGCGGACCTTCGCGTCCAGGCTCTTGACCTCGTGTTCCAGCACGGCTTTGACCTGCGACTCCTCCACCCCTGGGAACCACTTGAGAAAGTCCTTCACCGTAGCTCCCGATGCAAGATTGGCGAATAGAGCGGATACCGGCACTCGGGTGCGGGTGAACACCCAGGCCCCGCTGAGCCTGCCGGGCACGCTTTCCACTGCGGCGCACTTGCTCCAGTCCGTTATACCGTCACCTCCTGTTCGTTCAGCCAGCCATCATCCTACGCTCCCAAAGGACGACTCCAAGCGAGGTTTCGTCACGGCGTGGCTGTCGGCTCGTAGGCCAGGCTGAACACCGTGTCGGTCATCCAGCGCTTGAAGCTGTCGTTGTCCATGAATTGCTTGAACAGCTCGGTGTCGTCGCGCATCACGGCGGTCACCACCCGCAGCAGCGCCCGGTCGTGCTCGATGCAGGCGTTCTGCCGGTCCGAGTTGCGCTAGGCGTTGCGGAAGGCGGTGTCCTCCCGCACACGCTCGGGGATGGTCTCGATGATGAGTTGTTGCACGCGGTCGGCGTCCTCCCACTTGATGTCGCCGAAGTGCTCGTTGAACGTGCGCAGGATGTTGGAGAGCCGGTCCAGCTCCGGCTCGCCGCGGCGGCCGCCGCCGTCGCCGGGGACCGGACCGATCTCGGCGTCCTGGTCCGGCAGCATGATGCGCTGCATCGCCTGTTTCTCCACCCGGTAGCTGTCCAGGTCGATGGCGTCGAGGATGCCCTTGGAGAGGTCCTCCTCTTCGGGGGCCGGCAGCTTGGGGATGAGGAAGTTCAGGAAGATCGAGCGCTTCTCCCATTCGGCGTTGGTGTACGGCAGCACTGACGACAGGAAGGCGTAGGTCCGCACGAACGCCTTGGCGCCGCCTTTGAACTGAACCTGCCCGTCCTCGTCCAGCTCGCTCCGGTAGACCGCCACGCAGGCGTCCAGGATCGGATCGAGCTTGTCGCGGTCCTCCCCGCCCAGGTAGCGCCGCGCGAGCTCCTCGACCTGCTCCCCGGAATAGACTTGGGCGTCGTCCATCTCCGCCTGCAGGTCGTGGAGCTTGTTGGGGTCGGTCTCCTCGGCCAGGATCGTCGCCCGGTAGAAGTCCGCGAACGCGTCGCGGATGGTGTCGGCGTCGTTGAGGAAGTCGAGCACGAACACGTCGTGCTTCTTCTGGTGCGCCCGGTTCAGGCGAGACAGGGTCTGCACCGCCTTGATGCCGGACAGCGTCTTGTCCACGTACATGGTGTGCAGCAGCGGCTCGTCGTAGCCGGTCTGGAACTTGTCCGCGCACACCAGGAAGCGGTAGGGATCCTCCCGGAACCGCGCGGCGATGTGCGACGAGGGCAGGCCGTTCAGCGACGCCTCGGTCACCTTCGCCCCGCCCAGCTCGTGCTCGCCCGAGAAGGCGACCAGCGCCTGGCAGGGGCTCTTGCGCTCGGCCAGGTAGTCGCGGATAGCGTGGTAGTACTGGACCGCGCGCTCGATGCCGTTGGTGACCACCATCGCCCGCGCCGCGCCGCCGATCTTGCTCTGCGCCAGCCGTGGAAGTGGTCGACCATGATCTCGGCCTTGAGGCCGATCGCGTGGTCGCTCCCCTCCACTAAGCGGCGCAGCTTTCTCTGCGCCTTGCGGGTGTCGAACTCCGGATCGTCCTCCACCGTCTTGGCGAGCTTGTAGTAGCTGGACACCGGCGTGTAGTGAGCCAGCACGTCCAGGATGAACCCCTCTTGGATCGCCTGCTTCATGGAGTAGCTGTGGAAGGCGTGATGCCTGACCGTCCCGTCCGGCTGCGGTTCCGGGGTCCTGAAGATCTCCAACGTCTTGTTCTTGGGCGTGGCCGTGAACGCGAAGTAGCTGGCGTTCGGCAGCAGCCGGCGCGACTCCATCACGCGGTTGATCCGGTCCTCGTAGGTCTCCTCCTCGCCTGCCTCGCCCCCTCCGACAGCGCCTGCGTCATGGCCGCGCTGGTGCGTCCGCTCTGGCTGGAGTGCGCCTCGTCGATGATGATCGCGAAGCTGCGCCCGCGCTGCTCGTTGCCGATCTCGTCCAGGATGAACGGGAACTTCCGGACCGTGGAGATGATGATCTTCTTGCCGCTCTCGATGAACCGACGCAGATCGCGCGAGCGGTCGGCGTGCCCGACCGTCGCCCCCACCTGTGCGTACTGCCTGATCGTGTCCCGGATCTGACGGTCCAGGATGACCCGGTCGGTGACCACGATGATCGAGTCAAAGACCGGAGCGTCGTCCCTGGTCAGCCGGATCAGTTGATGGGCCAGCCAGGCGATGGAGTTGCTCTTGCCGCTGCCCGCCGAGTGCTGGATCAGGTACCGCCTGCCCGCGCCGTGCTCGCCGGCGTCGGCCAGCAGCCGGCGCACCACGTCGAGCTGGTGGTAGCGCGGCCAGATCTGATCCCTCCGCTTCCTGCCGCTCTTCTCGTCTTTCGCCTCCACCACCTGCGCGTAGTTCTCCAGGATGTCGGTGAGGCTCTGTCGGGTCAGCACCTCCCGCCACAGGTAGTCGATCGCCAGCCCGTCCGGGTTGGGCGGGTTGCCCGCGCCGTCGTTCCAGCCCCGGTTGAACGGCAGGAACCACGACGCCTTGCCGGCGAGCCGGGTACAGAACTGCGCCTCCCGCTCGTCCACCGCGAAGTGCGCGACGCAGCGCCCGAACTCGAACAGCTTCTCGCGCGGGTTGCGATCCTGCTGGTACTGCAACACCGCGTCGTCCGCCGTCTGCTTGGTGAGGCTGTTCTTCAACTCGAACGTGAACACCGGCAGCCCGTTGATGAACAGCCCGATGTCCAGCGCCCGCTGCGCCTCGTCCCGGCTGTAGCGAAGCTGCCGGGTCACCGTGAAGCGGTTCTGCTCGAACCGTTCCCGCGCCTGCGGGTTGTGAGCCGAGGGTGTGCCGTAGAAGAGGTCGAGGTTCAGCGCCCCATGCTTGATCCCGTTGCGCAGCACGTCGATGGTGCCGCGCTTGGCGGTCTCGCCCTGCAGCCGGGTCACGAACGTCCGCCGTGTCGGGCCATCTTCGGAAAGTGCAAGCGCCTCGGCGGTCTCTGGCTGGGTGCCACGCAGGAAGGTCGCGACCTGCACCAAGTCGGCGCCGTACTCGCGCTCGTAGTCGTGGAAGTTGCCGCCGTTCCACCCCACGCCGCCGTATCCGGCCGGGGGATCGGCCACCGTGCCCTCGGCAGAAGGATCGCACGGATGCCCGGCCAATCCCGCGCAGATCAGTCCTTCCAACCCACGCTTCGTGGTGTCGGTGGTCATGCAATGTCTCGACCTCCACGCGTTCTCCCGGCCGTATCCCCTCCAAGGCGGCCCCGGGCTGCATGGTCAAACAGGATTTCAATGCTGACCTTCGCGTCCAAGCTCCTGACCGCGTGTTCCAACGCCGCCTAGACCTGCCATTCCTCACCTTCGGAACCACTAGACAAAGTCCTTCACCGTGGCTCCCGTGCGAGATTGCCGAACAGTCCCGATACCCGCACTCTAGTCCTGGTGAACACCCAAAGCCCGCTAAGTCTGCCGGGCACGCTTTCTACTGCGGCGCACTTGCTCCAGTCCGACATACAATTGCCTCCTCGTCGATGGTGGACTCTGTTCCCGTTCAGCCTTCTCCATCGGTGGGCCCGGCAGCTCTCCGTTATCAGTCTCTCGGGATGCCTTCGGAAACCTCTCTGCCTCGATCAACCGGTCTTGATACCGTCTCTGTAGTACGATTTAGTATCCTACTAACCGTACCCGGTCGCGATCAAGCCGCGCTGAGACTCGTTGGCGTACTTTTCGTATCTCGTCGATCACGGGATCACGGTCGAAAGGCACGAGATCATCGGTAACCTTTCGATCACACTGTTCAGCGCACCAGTTTCTCGAAACTTTGATTGATCATATCGAACAGTTCCTTCGTCCTATTCCTTGTAATTATCGAGACTGAAAACGGATCTACTCCCCATGCACCGACAAGCTGCACGGCTGCTGCGACTCTCTGTGCGACGGCAAATTTACCTAGCCCTACTCTATCGAATGCTCCCTTAATCGCCTGCACGTTCGTTGCCATCTTTCTCTCGGTCTCATCTATGTCGAACTCATACCCCGCCTTCTTCAAGGCACTCGCATAGTCATCCCTGGGAACAAGGTCTTCAATCGTCGCCTCCGACAGACCGAGAGCGCTCCCCAACATGATCACCGGCGACTCTATGCCAAATGTTTCTGCCATCTTATCCGCAGCCCTTGAACCATCATCATCGCTGTCAAGAAGCACAAGAAGCCGCCTGTCACCCACACCAGAAGCTCCAATCATGATTGATGCTAGCGGCATAAGTTGGGTCGTCCCGCCCGCGGGAATAAGAACGATGTCTTCGCCGAGAACTGCGTCGTCATTGAGCGCTGAAAGGCACTCGTTCAGAGTTTTAATGATCCAGTAGTCCGTGATTCCCTCAACTATCAGAGAACGCTTCCCGATGAACAAAGTCTGAGCGATCGAGTAGCCCAGTGCCGCTTGGATTGGCAGCAAAGTATCTCGGTCTCCCTCTGGACGTAGGTCGGTCGATATTCGTGCGGCCTGGTTGTCGTCACCCGTCAGATACAACGTTCTGACTCTCTCCAAATGTTCCCCGTCGATTAAGAACGGCATGTGCGTGCTATAAACGATTTGATTGCTTTCGGAAATAAGTTCGAACAAATCAAGAAGTTTCGATTGGAGAGTCGGATGAAGATGAAGTCCAGGCTCGTCCAAGAGAAGAATAGCGCCCTTGTGAGATTTTTCTGACTCCGCCAAAAAAACGAGATAGAATGAAAAGAACCACTGAAATCCGTGGCTTCGCTCCTCGAAAGGGATCCGTGACTGAGTCTTGTCGTCCGATACCTTGAGCACAATATACTCGCCGTCGATCTCAAAATGGAGAACGTGCTGCCTCTCAACCCACCACTTGACCCACTCTCCAGTGAGCCTTAAGGAGCCCTTTTCGAGAAGGTGGCTCCGTTGCTCAAGGCGTCGGTGAACGTCCGTTTCCGTTTCACGTTGATCCCGCTGACGGCCAAGGTAAAATATTTCCTGAGGATCAATTCCGCTCCGATCGAACAAGGCCGCTTGCGTACGCGTCTTGAGATCGAAACCATCTGATTCCAGATAAGTAGGCAGATGAATCCTCGAACTTAGCGTGCTATAGTCGTCGAAATAGATGAATACTGGAAGGTTTTTCTTCGCCCACCGTTCAGCCATGACGTGTGGCTCACCCTGCTTGGCCTCGGCTAATAGGGCTTCCAATTGATGATATTTGTCGATGTTATCGGGCGTATATTCATCGCCAGAAACCCAGTTCTTTAGCGCATCGACGATCCCGTCAAGCGCCGATATGGTGTCCTCGCTCCAGATAGGGGCAACGGCGTCAATTGCATTGATCGCTTCCTCGGCGGACTCTCGAACCAAACCGAAATCGTCAGGATCGTACTGCTCGCCGATATTCTTGACCGCGTCCTTGATTGCTTGGCAAGCCTCCGCACCAACCGCTACTCCCATTTCGCCGTCAAACTCAATCGTACGCGTAGCGCCTTTCCGCTCATCGTATGCCGTCTTTTGGACAATCACTTGAGGATCCCTCAGAAAACCGCGCGGCAATTCGTTGGCAAGAAAAGCTACCTCGTCGGCAGATAAACTGAACTCTAGAGCCGTTATAACTTGCGTATCGGTGTCGATGTGCGGGTTCTTTCCGCGGGGATAGTCGTAGAGTTGATCGAATTCGACGCCGGCAACGTTTCTGCTCTTCCATAACGCTTGAAGAACCGCGCTCTTTCCGCTTTCGTTCTTTCCAACAAGCGCCGTGACTCGCGGATCAGTGACTACGGGCGTTGAGTCGCTCACAACCTTGTAGTTCGTAACCTGAAACCTGACGAGATCCATTCTATCCTCTCTCAGTCATGATCGACGCAAGGTAATGCAGATATTATCCAGAGTGGCAACCGCAACGTATGAGATAATGGTTGATAATACCCAGTTAGAGCAGTTCGCAATATCCTCCTCACCACCATCGGGGGCGGTAAGAAGCAACGACGCTGCTGGACGCACGACCAGCTTCCCTGTGACTTCAATTGGGTGGCTGCCCCCGTGTCCAGATCGCGGACCGGCAGCAACCGCAGCCGGCGCACCACGTCGAGCTGGTGGTGGCAGCGCCCGAACTCGAACAGCTTCTCGCGCGGCTTGAGATCCGCTGGTACTGCAGGAACGCGTCGTCGATCGTCTGCTTGGTCAGGCTGTTCTTCAGCTCGAAGGGGAACACCGGCAGCCCGTTGATGAACAGCCCGATGTCCAGCGCCCGCTTGACGTCGTCCCCGCTGTAGCTAAGCTGCGGGGTGGCCGTGAATCGGTTCTGCTCGAACCGTTCCCGCGCCTTCAGGTTGTGAGCCGAGGGCGTGCCGTAGAACAGGTCCAGGTTCAGCGCTCCGTGCTTGCCCCCGTTGCGCAGCACGTCGATAGTGCCGCGCTTGGCGATCTCGCCCTGGAGCCGGGTCAGGAACGCCCGCCGAGTCGGACCGTCTTCGGACAGCGCGAGCGCCGCGGCGGCCTCCGGCTGGGTGCCACACAGGAAGGCCGCGAGCTGCACCAGGTCGACGCCGTACTCGCGGTCATAGTCGTGGAAGTTGCCGCCGCTCCACCCCACGCCGCCGTATCCGTCCGGAGGATCAGCCC
Organism: Spirochaetaceae bacterium; assembly: GCA_028820215.1. Next base: position 32,554 of record JAPPKD010000172.1, read on the forward strand.
TGGCGGGGCTCAGGTTGGTGTCGGGAGAGGTGAGCTTCTTGATCAGGGTGCCCAGGGCGTCGGCGCGGGACAGGCGCGGGATCTGGTTGCGGAACTCGAGGTTGTCGAGGATGTCCTGCACGCTGGGCGAGAACCCGTCGAGGTACGCCCGGAAGTCGGCGGTGAGCTGCTGGCGATTGGCGCGGGCTCGGAGATCACTCAGGGTGAAGCGGGACGTGTTGTAGAACGCCTGCCCGGCCGCCTGGCGCAAGGCGGCGTCCTGCTCGACTACGCCGGCATTGTCGAGGGCGGCCTTCATGTCGAGGACCGCCTGCTTGCTGCCCTCCAGCACCGCGTCCAGGCGGCGCAGCACGGTCATGGGCAGGATCACGTCGCGGTACTTGCCGCGGACGTACAGGTCGCGCAGGACATCGTCGGCGATGCCCCAGACGTAGTTCGCGATCCAGTTCAGGTCGCCGTTGCTCATGTCGGCGCTCATTCAATTGGGTGATCGACGCCGTGTCCAGACCGCGGACCGACAGCAACCGCGGCTCTGGCCCGTCCGTCTGCCGATGATGGGCTACCGTGTTCACCGTCCCTCGTAGTATGTTCTTGCCGTGATTCGCTCCTGACGCAATACTGCGAGCCCGAGGGTATGGCACGGTAAGCGACCGAACCGCTTCGGAGGTCTGGACTTCGACTGCGCAGTCGATCTGTTGCTGGCGCTGAACGTGGCTCAGACGCTGCGCGACCTGAGTCCGCTCAAGAGCGTCGGTCTGCACAAGCTGAAGGGAGTACGCAGGAATCAATGGGCGATGACGGTGAACGGGCCCTGGCGGATCTGCTTCGAGTTTCGCAAGGGTGATGCCCACAACGTGGAGATCGTCGACTACCACTAGGGAGGTACGAGTATGGATCCGATTTCACATCCTGGAAGATTGCTCAAGCGCGAGCTCGAAGCCCGCCGCCTGAGCGCCAACAGATTGGCACTTGACCTTGGTGTACCGTCCGGTCGCATCACCGACATCCTGAACGGACGCAGGTCGATCACCGCTGACACGGCGCTACGGCTCGGCCGTTACTTTGGCAACAGCCCTCGCTTCTGGCTCGACCTGCAGAGCCAGCACAATTTGGCGATGCTTGAGCGAGAGCGTGGCAAGGAGATTCTTCGACAGGTGCACCCCGCCGGCGCCTCCATCTGATCCCCCTACGACGCGCTACTTCTGGCGCTGGAGGCGCAGCGTCGCGGGCGGATCGACCGCGTGGTCGTCGATGTAGTCGAAGTCGATCTCCAGGCCGGAGCCCGGCCCTCGTGGCATCGGCACGTACCCTTCCGAGTCCATCAGGGTGATGTCCGACTTGAGCCAGGGCGGCGGCGTCCACTCCCACGACGGGTTGGAGCCGACCTCCAGGTACTTCGCGGCCGCCGTCGCGCCGCAGAGGTGCACGCACTGGTCGGCCGGTCCATGCGGTTCGGCAGCCATGCCGAATGACTCCGCCAGGTGCACGGTCTTCATGGCCGGCGTGATCCCGCCCTCGTGCCCCAACGCGACGCGGACGATGTCGCACGCTCCCGCCTTGATCCACTCCGCGCGCACGCGGTGGTTGCCCTGCGCTCGCTCGGGGCCGAGGATCGGAGTGTCCAGTTGCTCGACCAGCCACTGGTAGGACGACATGCTGTACTCGTCCATCGGCTCCTCGAACCAGTAGTAGCCGAGCCGGTCGAGCTCCCGCCCGATGTACAGCGCGTGCTCCCGGCTGTAGAAGTGCCAGCAGTCGAGCATCAGGTCGATGTCCGGACCGACCGCGTCCCGCACCGCCTCGCACGCCTCCACGTCTCGCTTCGGATCCAGCTCCTGGTGCGGTCCGGACGGAAACCAGGTGTGGAGTTTGAATCCCTTGAATCCTCGTTTCACACACGCCGCGGCCAGCTCCGCATAGGCCTCCGGCGTGTCCAGCGCGCCGCCGCCGAAGGTGCCCAGCGGGCTCGATGCGTAGGCGGGCACCTTGTCCCGGTAGGCCCCCAGGAGCTTGTGGATCGGCTGACCCAGATGGCGTCCGGCCAGGTCCCACAGCGCCAGGTCGACGGCGGCAAGTTCCTGAGGATGAAAGTCGCGGATCATGCCCTGCGATATCGCCATCCGCTGCCACAACCGCTCGCGGTCGAACGGGTCGTTGCCGACGAGCATCGGCGCTATCACCTGGTCCACCAGGTTGGGACTGGCGCCGAAGGAGTAGCCCGCCGCCCCTTCGTCGGTGCTGATGGTCAGCAGCGACTCGAACACGTCGTGCTCAGGTCCGCGAATCGGATGGCCCAGGTCGTCATGGCTGCTCGTCGTGCGGTGGAGGAACGTCCTGGTCGTCACCTCGGTGATCTTCATGCCCGCCGCCTCATCCGGGTGATCCTGTCCGGCCCAATCTTGGCAAAGCACGACTCGCGTTCGAGCATGACGAGCAAGCTGTTCAGCATGTGACTACCGCTGTGATTGGACATCGTATTCGCTCCTGTCTCCAGCCGGCAATCCTCAAGTGCGCGGCGGAGTTGCAGCGCGCGTCCGGGGACTGGATGCTCAGAGCTCCAGCCGGGCCCAGCGCACGTCGGTCATCGACGCGGTCGCGCCGGCATAGAAGACGACGAACACCGTGCCGTCGTGGAGCAGCGCGGCCCGCGGATGCCCGTATCGCCACTCGGTCATGTCGCTCCACGTGCCCAGCAGCGTGCGGCCGCGCGCGAGCCCGCCTCCTCGTCGTGCTCGCTCCGATACACGACGGTGCGGGATGCCGCGTCCCACGTCCGCCCGAAGTCGTGACTCTCCGCTGCCATGATCGCCCGCAGGGCGTCCCGGCCCGCGCCACGGGTCGGATAGAACGCGAGGAGCCGGTCGCCCCCGACCGCCAGCGGCTGGGTGTGGTTGCCGGTGATGCCGGTGCCGACCGGCTCGGTCCAGCCGCCGCCGTCGGGTTCACCCCAGGCGATGTGAACGTCGAGCGGCCGGCCGGCACGGGCGTCATGGGTCCAGAACATGGCCACCAGCCGCCCCGTCTCCGGGTGAACGGCCAGCCGCTGATCCCAGTAGAACCGCCCGCCGCTCCGGTCGCGCGCCACCTGCACGTGGTCGGGCCAGGTGGCGCCACCGTCGTGCGACAGCCGCAGGTAGGCCGCCTGCGGCGCCGGGGCCGGGTCCTCGTACTCCTTCCAGCATTCGTAAGGCTGCGCGCGGACTCCGCCTGCCAGATCGAGCACCGGCATCGAGCATGGCGAGGCCGCCACGTGCGGCGGGGTCTCCATCCGCCGCCACGGCGACCAGCTCGCGCCGGCGTCGGTGGACCTGGTGTGGAAGATGCGCATCGGCAACAGACCGCTGGTCCGCGGATGGGAGAAGGGCCGCTCCGGTCCGGACCGGTCGATCCAGAGCCCGGTTGCCGTAAGCGCGCCGTCGGGCTCCTCGCGCAGCGAGAAGCTGTAGACCTCGCCGGGCGTCCCCGCCCAGTCATCGGCGCCGCGCGTGTCGTAGCGCCGCTGCCAGGTCGCGCCGCCGTCCCGGCTGGCGTACAGCACCATGCTGCCGTCGGCGCTCTTGCGCGCGCTCGCCTGCCGGAAGGTGACCAGTACGGTGCCGTCGCCGAGTGCACGCACGCCGGTGAAGCAGGTACAGGTGCGTCCGCCGTCCGCGGAGGCGGCCTCGAACACCACACCGCCGTCGATGACACGCATGTGGCGAGGGTAGCCCCGAGGCCGGCTCCCGTGAAGCGGACCGCGTCAGTTGGGTTCCAGGTCCTGACGGTGCTCCAGGGAGGCTTCGATCTCGCGGCGCGAGCGGAGGATCGGCCGCATCCGCTTCTGCGAGGCCAGTTCCAGTTGGTCGGTGACGTGCTTCGATCCGGCGCGTGACCAGTTGCCGTAGCCGAGCAGGGCTTCGCCGCGGAGCGGGTCCGAGAACTCGACCACGGCGTAGAAGGTATCGCCGCTGACGATCTGCGCCTTGCCGTCCGCGAACTCGCCGAGGCCGGAGGTGCGGATCGCACCCATCTGGCCGGGCGCGCCGTTGCCGGGCAGGTCCAGGGACCCGCGGCGCAGGCGCACCGCGTCGCCCCAGCGTACGTGCAGGGTGCCGTAGTCGCGCTCCAGGTCCGTGGCCGCGTCGTCGAGCGCTGCCACCGCGCGCTCGGGCGCGGCGAATCCGCGTGGCGTGGTCAGGGGTTGGCCCGGGTCCGCCGGAACGCGGTGACCGCCGACCTTTTCGAAGTCATCGCCAGCAGCGGTCAGGAAGTGATGGAACAGGAGCGCGCCGACGCTGGCGTTGTCGGTGGCTCGGTCCCAGCGCCGCAGGACCCCCGCGGCACGCCGCGCCCGCTCGCCGCCGTACCGCTCGGCCGCCGCCGCCAGGTCGTCCACGAAGTGGTCGGCCAGCTCGACGCGGGTCGAGAGCTTCATTGCCTTGAGGTCGGCAAGGTCGATCCTGCCCGCCTGCGACAGCAGCCGGATGCTGCGCATGGCGCGGGGCGTATGAACGGGCTCCCGCGCTAGCTGCGGCGTCCAGTCGGCGGGGTCCAGCACCATCGGGTGCGTGCAAGTCCAGGGAGAGTCGTTGCAGTTCTGCACCCAGCCGCCCGGCGGATCGATCACCTTGGGCAGCTCCGCGTAGGGCACCACCGCCTCCGACCAGATCAGCGAGGAGTCGTTGCCCGGCACCAGGCCGCGCCAGAAGCGCTCGTCGGCGGGCTCGCGCAGCGGCAGCGCGGCGTTGTACAGGTACATGATGTGCCCGTCGCGGTCGCCGTACATGGTGTTGAACAGCGGGAGATGCTGCATGGCCATGGCGGCGTGGAACTGCTCCAGGGTGCGCGCCAGGCCCATGCGCCAGAACTGCTCCAGCATCCGCGGGCGGGCGGTGCCGGCGACCCGCAGCGCCACTGCCCTGCCTTCTTCCTCCGCCACCACCGGACCGTGTGCGGAGCGGCGAATGGTCAACGGCTCGGAGTCCACCGTGCCGTCCTCCCTGAGCACCTTGAGCACCTGGCGCTCCACGTCGAACGGCTGCATGCCGCCGTCCAGCTCGTAGCCGCCGCCGGTCAGCGACAGCAGGTAGAGGGTGGCCAGGTTGGGAGGGTTCGTGGTCTGGGTCCAGCCGAGGTACTCGGTGAAGCACTGGCGCAGGACCGGGAAGCCGACCCAGACCGCGCCGTACGATGTCACTCCCGGCGCGGTGAGCTGCACCTCGAAGTAGGTGTGCCGGTCGCCCCAGTGCAGGTGCGAGTTGCTCAGCAGCATGACGTTGCCCGACGCGGACTTGGACGGGCCGATCGCCCAGCCGTTCGACTCGCTGGGCGCGTCGCCCGACTCGCTCAGCCGGGACACCACCCGTTGGCGGCTCGCATGCCACTCGAAGTTGATGACGCGCATCGTGTGGGCGAGCACGTCCGCGACGGTGAACGGCACCACGCGGCGGGCAGCCGTGCTGAGAGAGTCGGCCTGAGAGGCCGCCGACGCGTTCAGGCCGTCGACAAATGAGCGCAGTAGCGGCGCGAAGTCCGCGCTCTGTTGCGTGGCCCAGCGCGCGGCGCGCCGCGGGATGCCGTTGATCCGTACCCAGCGGTCATCGTCCAGCCAGGCGGCGCCGTAGAACTCGGCCGCGCGCCCCCGCCCCTGTGCGTAGAGCCGGGTCAGCAGCTCGCCGTGCGCCTCCATCTGGGCGTAGCCGTAGGCGTAGAACAACCCGCGGTGATCGGGCGCGAAGATGTGCGGGATGCCGTAGCAGTCCCAGAGTATGTGCGTTGCGTTCACGAGCCCACCCACGGTCTGCAACCGCACGGCTCCTGTTTCATCAGGCGAAGAGCGTTTCGCGCACGTCGTGCTTGGCCAAGCCAAGAAACCCCGCAACGTCGCCGACAATTGCGTCGAGCGTTCCTACCCGCACATCGCCATGCAGAGGCACCGTGACGCGGTGAGTGCCGCTGCCGACCGTCAGCGACACGGTCATGTGGCTGCCTCGGGTTCGAGTTACTCGGTAGCCATAGTGCCGGGCAAGCAGCCTGGCGACCTCATCGCCCGAGAGGCCGCGCGGCAACCTCATACCGCGATGGCTTCCTCTCTGACGAGATGCAGCCTGATCACTCGCGGCACGTCTTCTTCATCGAAGTGGCACAGGACGGCATCTCGCACCATGGTCTTCAGGTCGTCCCAGTCCTCTCCTTGCGTGAAGATGCTGTGGCCGAGCGCCTTGGCGTCGTATCCGCCTTCAGGCGCTTCCGTCACCTCGAAGATGATCTCGACCGGTCTCATCCGGTTGTCCTCCGTGTGCCTCGGGGAGCCATCCTATCCCGTTGGCGGTTTCTCCGCGAGATTAACGCGGCGATCGCTCGCCGGGCTGGCGCCGGTTGGACCAGCCGGCGAGCGACCGCGCGTCGCTCTTCGATCTCGGTGCGTCTACCAGCTCACCGTCGACTGGACGGAGAGCGTGTGCTCGGGCTCGGCGTTGATGTGCTCACGGCGCGTCGCCACGAGTCCGACCCGAACCTCGGTTTCCGCCGGCCGGCGGGCGTGGAACTCGTAGCCGAACCGGTATTCCCTCTCGCGCTCCGAGAGGCCGATGCCGGCCCACGGCGTTCCCACGCCTCCCATCAGGTCCAGCCCGTAGCCGAACCTGGCGTCGACCCTTCCGGTGCCGCTCGCGTCCACGGGATCGCCATCCAGCCCGGCCAGCGTCGCGCGGCTCCACAGGGCCGCCGCTCCGCCTTCCGCGCTCGCGCCGATCGACGGGCTCACCGTCAGCGCCGGCCCCAGCTCCGATCCCGGATTCGGGTCCCACGCCAGCCAGCCGCTCGCGCCCCACTCCGCCACGTCCGCGGTCTCGTGCAGCACCAGCGCTCGCCCCTTCATCCCCAGCGAGAGGCCGATCCCCGGATGCGTGAAGCGGAAGCCCCCGCCGACGTCCATCCCGAAGCCGGTCTCCGCGTCGCCGCCGTCGCGCCGCACGCCGACCTCGATCGAAGGGGTCAGCCGCGCGCCGCCGCCCAGGGCCGCTTCGTACGACCCTTCCAGCCCCAGACGGATCCGGTTCACACCGGCCGCCGTCGCGACCAGCCCCGGCGCTGCCTCGGAGGCCGCCCGCAGCAGCATCCCGTCCGCATTCACGCCGAGCGAGAACCCGCCGGCCGCCGCCGACACCACCGTGCCGCGTACGCCCGCGGCTCCGGCCAGCAGGTTGACGCGGGGCTCCAGCGGATCCCCATCGGTGGGGCTCAGATGCAGCCCGCCGAGGCCGTAGCCGCCGGCCAGCCACAGCGACAGCCGCTCCGGGACCACCTCGAAGCCGACGTAGGGGTACGCTCCGGTGAGCGAACTGCTCACCTCGCCGCCGCTGGTCATCGGCTGCGCGTAGCTGCCCCAGCCCGAGCTGTGCGACAGCGCCAGCCCGGCAATCCAGCGCCCGGTCGCGTAGTCCACGCCCAGCGTCCCGGTGGCCACGTCGCCATCGACCGCCAGGTCGCCCTCACGGCCGGCGAAGTGCCCGTAGGCACCCTGCCCCCAGACGGTCAGCGCGGCGTCGCCGTCATCGCCTGCCCCCGTCGCCACCTGGAACTCGCTTCCGGTCAGCAGTTCCTGCCCGCTCATGGTCCGCGCCTGCGGGCTTTGGTTGCCGGTGTCGATCCACGCCGCCAGCGCGGCGATCTCCTGCTCCTCCGCGACGGGCTTGGCGCCCGCGGCCGTCATCTCGTGGCCCGCGACCACGGTGCGCGTCGCGGGACTGCCTGCGCTGCGCAGCCGCTGGTCGACCGCGTCGAGCGTGTGCTCCCACGCGGTGCGCCCGAAGCGGCCCAGCCACGCCCGCGGCATCGGGTCGCTGTTGACGATCGTGCCGGTCGCCTCCGCGTCCGCGAGCTCCGCTCCAACCGCGTTGCTCAGTCGCATCGCGAACGTCTCCGAGCCTTCGTCGTGCGCGTCGTCGAGCACGGTCACCTCGATCGTCTGCTCGGTCTCTCCGGACTCGAAGGTGAGCGTCCCGGAGGCCCCCACATAGTCTTCTCCGGCCGTGGCCGTGCCGTCGGCCGTGGACCAGTCCACGGTGACCGGATCGCCGTCGGCGGCGCTCAGGGTCACCGCGAAGGAGATGACCTCGTCCACGCCCTCGGTCGCGCGGGCGTCCTGCACCGCGATGGTCAGCGACTCATCGCCGGTCTGTGAGTCCTGCTCCGCGGTTTCCTCTGCCTCCGGGCAGGGTGTCGCCTCCAGCGTTTCGCTGTCCGCGATGGTCACGCACACCGAATCGGTATCGCCTATCCGGTAGCCCTCTCCCGGCTGCAGCGTGATCGTCAGCGGGCCATGGTCGGCAGCATATTCGGGCAGATCTACGGGGTAGTCACGATGTCCGCCGAGCCCGTGATCGACCGTGAAGACTCCCGGCACGATCCCGAATCGCGAGCTGGCCGGCAACACGCTGCCGTAGGTTCTCCAGCCGTACTCCAGGCCGACCGAGATCCCGGTGGAGAATTCGTGCCATTGGTAGGAGTTGCGCAACTCCGACACCACGACGTAGACGCGCGCGTCCCCGCCTTCCATCACCGCACCGGAGTCGGGAAGCGCCAGCGTCACGACCGGCTTGCTGCCCTCCTGGTGCGTGCCGGTGCGGCCGTAGCCCGGCTCCGACCATGCGGAGTACATGCGAGCCCCTCCGTTCTCGGCGCCGTGCTGGATCGATCTGACCCGCGCCTCGTACTCCGTGTCCTGCTCCAGGAACAGGATCGGGACGTTCGTTTCGGGGCCGGCCGGCAGGCTCGCCTCCCAGACTCCCGTGCCGCGCACCCGGTACTGCACCTCGTAGCCGCTCGGCGCTGCGTCCTGGGGAGGCTCCCAGCTCACGATCACGTTGCCCGCGGTGTCAGGAACCGCGGCCACCACCGGTGCAGCCATCTCGACGATGGACTGCACCCGGACCAGGAGATGCTCCCCTATGGTGTGCGCGCCGCCCGAAAACACCGCGTTCACGGGGTTGCTCAGGGTGACGCTGAAGGTGCGGCCGGGATCGACGATCGCATCCTGGATGCCCGGTAGTTCGCCGGCGAGCACGCTGACCGCCGCGGTGGTGTCGCCGGGCGGAATGGTGATGGTGCCGGACGCCACGTCGCCGGCGCCGCTGTCGTTGATGGTCCAGTCCACGGTGACCTCGAGGTCGCTGGGGTCGGTCAGGGTCACCGTGAAGCCGATGCTGCCCGGCTCGGGGCCGCCCTCGACATCGGTGATATTCACGATCGGGTCGAATCCGTCGTTGTCTTCGATCACGAACACCACGAGCTGGCTTCCATGGCGTATGCCGGCGGGCAGTGTCCCGAAACCGAACAGGACGCTCTCGCCGCCGTCCACTTCGCGGTCGTCGACCGCGGCCACCGTGACGGTGCGCCGCCTCTCGCCGGGTGCGAAGGTCAGGACGGTCGGCGCCACGGTGTAGTCGGCGGCCGTCGCGCCCCCGTCCGGCGTCGCCGTGATCGGGATCACCGCCTCGCCGCCCGGGTCGCCGGTCAACAGCACGGTGACGTCCACCGGCGGCCCGCCCTCGGCGATCACGTAGGCGGGGGCGCCGAATAGGACGTATACCGTGCCGTCCACCTTGTGACCGGAGTGGTCGGGGACGCCGGGGTAAATGCGGTCGACCGGGACCGAGCCCAGCGCGGGGCTGGTGGTGGGCACCTGCTCGCCGAAACCGGACGGCGGGCCGCCCACGTCGACGCTGATGCCATCGGCGTCGTAGTCGGTGGACTGCACGCGGTATCGGTAGATCAGCTTGTCGGTGCCGGAGCCGGACACGTAGCGCGCCGGGCGGTAGTTGTCGGGCGCGGAGTCGCCGACGCGGATGGCGACCACGGAGCCTGACGTGTATGCGTCGGCGCTGAAGTTCATGGTGACTTCGATCTCTTCGCCGGTGCGGTACGTGTCTCCCCGCTCCGGCTTGGAGGTAATGGCCACGCCGGTGACGCGGAACGACCCGTCCACCTTGTGGGCGGCGTCCTCGTCCAGGCCGGTGTAGTCGCGGGATGCGGGTATCGAGCCCAGCGCGGGGCTGGTGGTGGGGAGCTCGCGAACGAGGCCGCCCGACGGCACGCTGATGCCGTCGCCGTCGTAGTCGGTGAGCTTCACCTGGTAGCGGTACACCAGCCGGGTGGTGCCGGAGCCGGCAACGTACTCGGCGCGGCGAAAGCTCGGGCCATCGTCCCCGACCCGGATGGAGACCACGGATTCGCTGGTCGCATACGCATCGGCGGTGAAGGTCAGCGTGACGTCGATCGCCTCTCCCGCCCCATAGCCGTAATCGTGCTTGGGTGTGGAGGTAATCGCCACGCCGCTGACGTGAAACGAGCCGTCCACCCGGTGGCGCCGGTCGTCCGCCAGCCCCGGGTAGTGGTCGTGCACGGGCAGCAGCCCGAAGCTGGCGACGATGGTGGGCACCGCCCCGCCGTAGCCGCTGTCGGGACCGCCGGCGTCGATGCTGACACCGTCCGTGTCGGCATCGTCGAATTGGACCGTGTAGCGGTACAGCAGGCGGTTGGTTTGCGAGCCGGAATGGTACTCCGCCGCCCGGTAGTTGGAACCGTCGAGGTCATCTCCCACGCGGATGGCGATGGACGAGCCGCTGTCGGGGACGTACACCGCGGCATTGAAGGTCAGGGCGACGTCGATGTGCTCCCCGTAGTGGTAGGTGCTGCCGTTGCGCGGCGTCGACACGATCTCGGTGCGGTAGGCCCGGAACTGGCTCGGGCGGCCCCGGACCCGGATCCTCAGAGCCCGGTCTCCCCGCTGCCAGTTCTCGCCGGGCGCCCGAGACCACAGTTGATCCTGAATGGAGAATCCGGGTTCGTCGCCGCCATCCTCCGCAGCGCTGTAGGTGGCGCCGAGCTGGGCCCAGTTGTCATTGGCGCAGCCGGAGATGCAGTCGAGCACGAACCAGTAGTCGGTGTCCGGCTCCAGGAAGGTGTTGGCCGGGGCCCGCCACTCATTGTGTGCGAAGTCGTTGAGTTGACCTCGCGTGAGGGTCGCGACCTTGGTGCCCAGTCCCGGACCGCGGTACAGGTCGGCGTTGATCGTCATGTACCGGCTCTCGTGCGTGTCGCGCACATACAGCCAGATACTCGCCAGTTCGTAGCCGCCGGTAACCGGCCCGGTCCTGAACCCCTGCATCAGCCCGTCCTGATACTTGGACAGACCGCTGCGGATGTTCGGACCGGAAGGCTGGTCCATGTTCTTGACCAGCGTGGCGATCGGCGCATCGTACTCTTGCGCCGACGCGGTCGCGGCGCCGGTCAGCGCCGCGATGCCGGCAATGAGCATCGCCGCGGCGCTCAGTACGCCGGCCCGCGCCTGCGGCAGCGAGCGGAGAACAAGGAAGAACGAAATGATGGGTGTCATGTCGTCGGCACCTCCTTCGGTTGTGTCGGACGTGGGGGGCACCCGGCTGCGTTCGGATCGGTGCTGCCTTGGTGTCGCCTTCGGTCCACGTCATGGACCTACCGCTTGGGGGCGCGCCGGACTACGCCGATGTTCGCGAGCGAACGATCGATTGCTTGGATGACGGGGGAGATTCGCGAGTCGCTGCGGCGAACCCGACAGCTACCTGCGCAAGTGTCATTCGCGAACGGGCGCGGCTACGGCGCGCGCGCCGCGGATCTCGCCCACGGGCGGCAACGGGAGAGGTGATCGTGAGGCCGGCCGCAGGCTCTCGGAGCGCGTCCCGGCGGGCCGGCTTCAGCCGGCGATGATCGTCACTCGATCTTCACGTCGCCGCGCTCGTCCAGCCAGTCGTACAGGGCCTTGTTGGCCTCCCAGTCGAGGTCGAGCATGCAGGTGCCCAGGATGACGACGCCGTAGACACTCCGCTCGCGGATCATCTCCTCGCATACCTCGAGCTGGCGGCGCATGCCGGCGTAGGACAGCTTGCTGCCGTTGCCGAAATCGTAGACGTAGATGCACATCAGGAGCGGCTTGTTGCCGGTCAGGCTGCCCAGACGCTCGGCGTAGCCCTTCTGCCGGTCGATGTTCGCGGCGTGCCAGAGCGGGTTCAGGAAGCCCGCGAAGTACGGCAGCAGGGGAAGCTGACGCTGGTCGTCGAGCGACATCTCGTAGAACGTTGCCATCAGCGGCAGTTGCGGCGGGCGCGCGGCGTTCTCGAACTGCAGGTCCGCCAGATGCTGCGGCGTCACGCCGCCCTCGACGGTGCCGGTCGAGAAGTCGTCGAGCAGGAACGACTCGATCCTTGGATCCTCGGCGGCCAATTCCTTGGCCTGCAGCAGGGCGCTCAGGGCCCGATCGTAGGTGACCCGGAAACGGCCGTCCACCTGCTCGTGCATCCCCCACTTGGCGATGATCCGCCGGGCTGCAGGGAGCTGGGTCATCGTTTCCTTCGTCAGCGGCAGGTGGCCGGCGATGAGCACGTTGCGGATCCCCGTCCGCTCGATCGCCTGCTGGGTGGTCAGCGTCGAGGTCTCCTCCCAGAACGGATAGGCCTTGAGCTCCTGCAGGACGTTCACCTTCATGGCCCAGAGCCAGAGATGGTCGCGTAGCGTCAGACTGCTCATCCGGTAGCCTCCGTCGTATCCGTTACTCGATCTTCACGTCGCCGCGCTCGTCCAGCCAGTCGTACAGGGCCTTGTTGGCCTCCCAGTCGAGGTCGAGCATGCAGGTGCCCAGGATGACGACGCCGTAGACACTCCGCTCGCGGATCATCTCCTCGCAGACCTCGAGCTGGCGGCGCATGCCGGCGTAGGACACCTTGCGCCGGTTGCCGAAGTCGTAGACGTAGATGCACATCAGGAGCGGCTTGTTGCCGGTCAGGCGGCCCAGACGCTCGGCATATCCCTTCTGCTTGTCGATGTTCGCGGCGTGCCAGAGCGGGTTGAGGAAGCCCGCGAAGTACGGCAGCAGCGGAAGCTGGCGCTGGTCGTCGAGCGACATCTCGTAGAACGTGGCCATCAGCGGCAACTGCGGCGGGCGCGCGGCGTTCTCGAACTGCAGGTCCGCCAGGTGCTGCGGCGTCACGCCACCCTCGACGGTGCCGGTCGAGAAGTCGTCGAGCAGAAACGCCTCGATGCGCGGGTCGGCGGCGGCCAGCTCCTTGGCCTGCAGCAGCGCGCTCAGGGCCCGCTCGTAGACGACCCGGAAACGGCCGTCCACCTGTTCGTGCATTCCCCACTTGGCGATGATCCGCCTGGCGGCCGGGAGCTGGGTCATCGTCTCCTTCGTCAGCGGCAGGTTGCCGGCGATGAGCACGTTGCGGATCCCCGTCCGCTCGATCGCCTGCTGCGTGGTCAGCGTCGAGGTCTCCTCCCAGAACGGATGGGCCTTGAGCTCCTGCAGGTGGTTCACCTTCATGCCCCAGAGCCAGAGATGGTCGCGTAGCGTCAGACTGCTCATGCCGTATCTGACCGTGCGAGGACGGTCCCGGTCCAGGGGGCCCCTCTGCTACACTCCGGCCGAGCCATGGGCAACAGCGTCAGCACGGCCGGCAGGGTCCGTTCGGTGCCGACCGTGCCGCTTCGCCGCAAGCTGCACCGGTCGCGCTACCTCTACCTGATGTTCGCGGCGCCGTTCCTGTTCTACGTGCTGTTCGAGTACGCGCCCATGTACGGGGTGCTGATCGCCTTCAAGGAGATCAAGGTGTTCCGCGGGCTGGGCGCCATACTCTCCGCCCCCGGCATCGGCTTCAAGCACTTCGAGCAGTACCTGACCGACCCCTACTTCTGGCAACTGGTGCGCAACACCGTGCTCATACAGGTGCTGGGCCTGGCGGTCGGCTTTCCGGCGCCGATCGTGCTGGCGATGATGCTGAACGAGGTGCGCGCCATCGCCTTCAAGCGCGCCATCCAGTCGATCACGTACATGCCGCACTTCATCTCGCTGGTGGTGATCTGCGGCATGATCGTCAACTTCGTCTCCACCGAGGGGGTGGTGAACAACTTCCTGGCCTTCCTGGGCTTCGGGCGCACAGCGTTCCTGGTGCGGCCGGAGTGGTTCCGGCCCATCTACATCGCCAGCGACATCTGGCAGCACGTCGGCTGGGGGTCGATCATCTATCTGGCCGCCCTGACCAACGTCGATCCGCAGCTCTACGAGGCCGCCTCCCTGGACGGCGCCGGGCGCTGGCGGCAACTCCGCCACGTGACCTGGCCCGGCATCCTGCCGACGGTGGTCATCCTGTTCATCCTGGCCCTGGGGCGGATCATGGAGGTCGGCTACCAGAAGATCATCCTGCTCTACACCGGCGCCACCTACGAGACCGCCGACGTCATCGCCACCTACGTCTACCGCCGCGGCCTGATCGAGTCCGACTTCTCCTACGCGACCGCGGTGGGGCTGTTCACGTCCGTGATCGGCATCGCCTTCGTGATCTCGGCCAACCGCATCAGCCGCTCGCTCGGGGAGACCAGCCTGTGGTAGGGATCGCCCGCGCCACCACGCCCGCCGACCGCGTGTTCGACGTCTGCAACACGCTGCTGCTCCTGGTCCTCGCCTTCGTCACCCTCTACCCGCTCTACTACGTGGGCATCGTGTCGCTCTCGCACGGGCACGCCGTGATCCGCGGCGAGGTGCACTGGTGGCCGGTCGGCGTCAACCTGGAGTCGTACCGCGCCGTGCTGGAAGCGCCCTACGTCCTCGGCTCCTTCCGCAACACCGTCTGGTACACGTTCGTGGGCACCGCCGTGAACGTGTCCATGTCCGCCCTCTGCGCCTATCCGCTGGCGATGAAGTTCTTCTACGGCCGGCGCTTCCTGACCGGCTTCGTGGTCGCCACCATGTTCTTCAAGAGCGGCCTGATCCCCCTGTACCTGATGGTGCGCAGCCTGGGCATGCTGGACACCATCTGGGCGCTGGTGCTGCCGACCGCCGTGGTCACCTACTACATGATCATCATGCGCACCTTCTTCCAGAACATCCCCGAGGAGCTCAACGACTCGGCGTACCTGGACGGCGCCAACGACATCCAGATCTTCCTGCGCGTCGTGCTGCCCATCTCCACGCCGATCCTGGCGACCATGACGCTGTTCTACGCCGTCCAGCACTGGAACAGCTTCTTCCCGGCGCTGATCTACCTGAGCGACCGGGAGCGGTTCCCGATCCAGCTCATCCTGCGCGCCATGGTGATCGAGGGCGACGTGGCCAACATGCAGGTCGAGTTCCAGGACGACGAGCGGATCGTCGACACCACGGTCAAGTACGCGATCATCATGGTGTCGACCGTGCCGATCCTGCTGCTCTACCCGTTCCTGCAGCGCTACTTCGTGAAGGGTATGATGATCGGCAGCCTGAAAGGCTGACCCCGGCCGCTGCCGGCCGGGCAACTCAACCAGGAGGATCTCTGATGAAGAGACTGACCATCCTTTGCGCCGTGGGGCTGCTGGCCGCCGGCGGCGCGTTCGCCGCTCCCGCGGCCGAGGAAGCCATGTCCATGGAGCCCACCGTGCTGACGGTGGTGCTGGCGGACCGCGGCACCGCCCCGATCAACGTCGACTCGGCCGTGATCGACGCCGTCGAGGAGAAGCTGAACATCCGCTTCGACCTGACCGCGATCGCCGGCGGCGACTACAACGCCAAGAAGCGCACGCTCATCGCCACCGACGACGTGCCCGACATCCTCAGGGTGCACCGCAACGACCTGAACGAGTTCGGCGACACCGGCGTGTTCCTGGCGCTGAACGACATGATCGACACCATGGTGCCCAACTACAAGCGCATCCTGGAGGGGAACGAGCGCGTGCAGAAGACGGCCATCGACGGCATCTACTACGCGTTCGCGACCACCAAGCACTTCGAGTTCCACCGCGGCATCATCAGCGTGATCCGCACCGATGTCGTCGCGGACCTGGGCCTGGAGATGCCGCAGAGCTTCGACGAGCTCTACGAGGTGCTGTCCGCCATCAAGGCCGCCTATCCGGAGAGCCACACGTGGACCACCCGTGGCGGCGGACGCAACCTGGTGCGCAACGTCTCCTACGCCTTCGGCACCGGCGGCGACATGTACTACGACCCCGACCTGGACGGCGGACGCTGGGCGTACGGCCCGATCCAGGCGCAATACCGCGACTTGCTGGAGTACCTGCACAACGCCTACGTCGACGGCATCCTGGATCCCGACTTCGCCACCCTGACCACCACGCAGTGGCGGGAGAAGCAGGCGGCCGGTAAGAGTTTCTTCTTCTACGACAACCCGACCTACGGCAAGCGCGCCAACGACGCCATCGTGCCGGTCAATCCCGACGCCTGGTGGGCGCCGACCGAGGTGCTGGCCAACTCCACCGGCAACCGCCGCTCGCTGTTCTACGAGGAAGAGGTGTGGAGCCAGATGTGGGCCGTCGGCAGCAAGACCGAGAACGAGGAGGCGATCGCCCGCTTCTTCAACTACGCCTACACCCCGGAGTTCGCGGAGATGAAGGCGTTCGGGATCGAGGGCGAGCACTGGGTGCGCGACGGCGACGACATCAGGTTCACGGACGAGATGCGGGCCGAGTACACCAGCGAGACCGGCGCCTATCTGATCGACAAGTTCATGAACGAGGTCGGCACCGGCGCCTACAGCGCCTTCTCGCCCTACATCGACATGCGCCTGTACCGGATGAACTGGCCCGAGTACCAGATCAACTGGTACCTGGAGATGGAGGCGAGCGGAAACTGGGACGACCCGAAGGTGGTGGCCCCGTTCAACGCGGACGAGCGTGAGCAGATCACCAACCTGATGGCCGATCTGAACACGATCGTGCACGCCGCCATCGACAAGGTGATCCTGGGTGACATGAGCCTGTCCGAGTGGGACGAGCTGGTCGCGCAGATCAAGCCCGACGGCATGCGCCTGGAGGAGATCCACAACGCTGCAGAGCAGCGCTACCAGGACAGCCGCTGATCGCACGCGTGCGATCGGTCCCCCGCAGCAGGATCGCCTGCGCGGGGGACCATCCGCGCCGCTTCAGCCCTTCATGCCGGTCAGCGCGAT
Organism: Spirochaetaceae bacterium; assembly: GCA_028820215.1. Next base: position 49,503 of record JAPPKD010000172.1, read on the forward strand.
GCCCTCGATGAAGTACCTGCCGCCGCTGGATTCCGAGTACGCCGTCTCAGAAGAGCAGGTAGCGCGGTTCTGGCGGGACGGATTCATCGTGTTGCCCGGAGTGCTGAGCGACGAAGAGGTCGCGGCCTACGCACCCGTGATTCGCGACACCGCCATGGCGCGCTATCGGGCAAACGGGATGCAGCCGGGCTCCGGCGGTGCGTTTCTGCAGACGCTCAATATGCGCTTCGACAACGACGGCATGCGCCGGTTCTGTCTGAGCCGCCGGTTCGGCGGGATCGTGGCGGCACTGATGCGCTCGGCAGCGGTGCGGATTTACCACGAGCAGGCCCTGTTCAAGCCACCGGGCGGGACCGACTCCCACTGGCATCAGGACCAGTACTACTGGCCGCTGGCCACCGACCGGTCGGTGGGCCTGTGGACGCCGCTCGTCGACTGCACGGAGGAGATGGGCGCGATGCGCTTCGTCGTCGGCTCCCACCGCTACGGGAACCTCAGCGGCACGCACATCAGCGACGAGTCGGCGGAGTTCTTCGACGACGTCATCGCGCGCGAGGGGCTGTCGGTCTACCAGGTGCCACGTATGATGGCCGGCGACTGCAGCTTCCACCTGGGCTGGACCGTTCACGGCGCCCCCGGCAATCGGTCGCAGAAGATGCGCGAAGCCATGGTCGTGACCTACTATCCCGACGGCACCCGCGTCGACGAGCTGAGCAACCCGTCCCGGGTCGCGGACGCGGAGGAGTTTCTGGGCGGCCGCTCCGAAGGCGAGCTCGCCGACAGCGAGCTCAATACGATCGTCTTCAGCACCTAGCCCTCACGCGGCGACGTGCCCGCGCCATTGACGATCCAAGGCTCCGGCATGAGAAACTCGGATCCGTGAGCACTTCGATTGACGACAACGTGACGCTGCCTCTCCATGAACGGCGCCAAGTCGACGTGCTGGTCGCCGGCGGCGGCGTGGCGGGGGTGTACGCGGCTCTCGGAGCGGCGGATCACGGCGCGAGCGTACTGCTGGTCGAGCAGCACGGCTTCGTCGGCGGTCAGGGGACCGCCGGCGGCGTCCATTCCTTCTGCGGGGAGACCCGCATGGTCAACGACCGCTGGCGCGAGATGGTGCGCAGGCTCGGCGCCTTCGGCGGCATCACCGCCTACCGGCCCAACGGGGACGGCCGGCCGTTCGACTGCGAGAGCCTCAAGTTCGTGCTGCAGGAGATGCTCGCCGAGGCGGGCGTGGAGCTGCTGCTGCACACGCAGGTCCTGGACGTGGAACGTCGTGTCGAGCGGGAGGGCGACCGCGTGGCGGCCGTGGTGCTGGCCAACAAGAGCGGCCTGACCCACATCGAGCCGGCGATCGCCGTGGACGCCACCGGCGACGCCGACCTGGTGGCGCGCGGCGGCTGGCCGTTCCGCAAGGGCGGACCGGTGCTGATGCCGGGCGACCCGCCGACGGTGGACGACGCGGCCGGCCGGTTGCAGCTCCCCATGAGCCTCTACTTCACCCTGGTGGACAACGGCGCGCCGGTGGCGCCGCAGTTGCCGCCGGGCTGTCCGCGCTACCGGGACGACGAGGAGGTGCCGATGATCACGGTCATCCCGCACGGCCACCACGTGACCGTGAAGATGAAGGTGATCGGCCACGACGCCACCGACGGCGCATCCCTGTCGGCGGCCGAGCAGGCCGGCCGGAGGCAGATGATGGGCGTCGTCCACTACCTGCAGACGCAGGGCTTCCGCGGGTCCCGCTACCCCAACCACCGCCTGGCGTGGGTGGCGCCGCACATCGGCATCCGCGAGGGACGCCGGGTGGAGGCGGTCTACCAGTTGACCGCCGACGATATCCTGGCCGGACGCCACTTTCCCGACGGCGTGGCGGTGGGCTCCTACCACACCGACTACCACTGGCCCACGGTCGTGCAGCGCGCCGGCACCGGCGTCACCGTGCAGTGCCCGCCGCACCAGATCCCGCTGCGCGCCATGCGCCCGCGGGGAGCGACGAACCTGCTGGTGCCGGGCCGCTGCCTGGGCGGCGACCACCTGGCGACCAGCTCGTTCCGGGTGATGGGCACCTGCGCCCAGACCGGCTTCGCCGCCGGCGTGGCGGCCGCGATGGGGGCTCCTTCGCGGTCGGTCGACACGGTCGATCTGCCGGAGCTGCGCGCGCGCCTGCGCCGCGCGGGGGTGCGCCTCGACCTGGCCCCGTACTACAGCTACCTGCGCCGCCGGCGGGGGTATGAAGAGCAGACGAGCCCCGTCGCGGCGCCCGTCTCCGCCCTCGCGGTCGCCGAGTTGGCCACCGGGGAGGTGCTGGTCGCGTACATCGCGGACGGCGCTCCGGGTGTGCTGCGCCGCCACGAGGAGCGCTGGCAGCCGGCCGTGGCTCTGGATGACGTGGGGTCGGCACGGTCCGGTGTCGAGCTGGGGTTCGCGGTGGCGAACGGCGGACGCAACCGGACCGAGGGCTTCGAGCAGGTGCCGGCCATGGCGGCGGAAGTGACGGAGCAAGACGACCCGCCGGAGGTCGTGCTTCACGCAGACGACCGGACCTGGGTGTCGGCCGACGGCGGCGTCAGTTGGAGCACCCGGGGCGTGGCTGCCACCGGTAGCAACGGCGCCGCCCGCAACGGCGACGCACTACCGAAGCCGCCCGTGCCCGGGGCGCCCGTCGTGGCCCTGACGCTGACCGATCACGACCGCGCGGCGCTGGGCGAGACGCGCCTGTACGCAGCGGCCTGGACGACCGGCAAGGGCATCGTGCTGGGCACCGCCGGCGCCGACGGCCGCTGGCGGCAGACCGCGGTAGCGGTCCCCGGCGGCAGCGGTCCGTACGCCCTGACGGCGACCGCGGACGGCGTCCTGCTCGCCTGCGCCGACGGCAACGCCATCCGCTGCCTGCGCCGCTCGCTCGAAGCCGTCGCCGCCACGGAGGAGCACGGCAAGGCTGCGGGCGCCGCCTGGCACCACGACAGCGCCGACTTGATCGACGCCCTCAAGGAGCCTCAGCCGGCGACCGTCCCGTGACCGGCCGTCCGGTGCGACAGCCCAACGTCCTGTTCCTCATCGCACACGACATCTCACTGCGCTTCGGCTGCTACGGCGACCCGCGCGCCGTGACCCCGCACCTCGACGCGCTCGCCGCCGGTGGCACCCTGTTCGAGAACGCCTTCTGCCAGTTCCCGCTGTGCGCGCCGGCGCGCACCTGCCTGATGACCGGCCGCCGGCCCGACACCGTGCGGCGCCACGAGAACGACGGCACGGAATTCTACGCCGGCATGCGCCGCCGGCTGCCCTGGATCCGCACCATCCCGGAGCTGCTGCGCGCCGGCGGTTACCGCACCGCGAGCCTGCACAAGGTCATGCACGAGTACGACGCCGATCCGCCGAGCTGGAGCGAACCGCAATGGTATGCGACCACCGGCGAGGCGCCGCCGTGGTGTCCGGACGATTTCGACTGCCGCGAGCGGGCGCGGCGCTACCTCTCGCCCGTGAATCGCACCCTGATGGAGGAGCGCTTCCGCGCCCTGCTGGCCGCCGAGCCGGATGCCGCCACCCAGTTCAAGCGCTGGCGCGGCGGCCCGGTCGAGCGCGCGCCGGTGGAGGACGGTGCCTACTACGCGGGCGAGGTCGCCGCCGAAGCCATCCGGGTGTTGCGCGCCCACGCCGCGGATCAGGAGGCCGCGCCCCTGTTCCTGGGCGTCGGATTCTGCAACACCCACCTGCCGTGGCTGGCGCCGGACCGCTACTGGCGGCCGCACGACGGCACTGACTTCGGCGCCGAAGCGGGATACGACACCCCGCGGCCCGCGCCGCTCGCGGCCGAGCTGGCGGTGGCGGGCAACGAGCCGTTCCAGTACTACGAGCAGACCGACCACCTGCCGGGCGCCCGCGCGGCCTGGCAGCCGACGTCGCAGCAAGCCGAAGAGCTGCGCCGCGGCCACTACGCCGCCGTCAGCTACGTCGACGCCCAGATCGGCCGCACCCTGGCCGCCCTCGACGAGACCGGACTGGCGCAGGACACGGTGGTGGCCTTCACCACCGACCACGGCTTCGCCCTCGGCGAGCACCGCCACTGGGGCAAGGGAGTGACGTGGGAACCAGACCTGCAGGTTCCGCTGCTGCTGCGCGTTCCGGGCAGCACGGCCGGCCAGCGGGTCACGGGCCTGACCGAGCACGTCGACCTGATGCCCACCCTGCTGCACCTCGCCGGCGTCCCGGTCCCCGAATGGGCGGAAGGAAGCAATCTGCTGCCGCTGCTGGACGATCCTTCGGCGCCCGGAAAACCAGCGGTGTTCGCGCAGGCGCACCGCGGCGGGCTGACGGCCTACTCCACGCGGACCGCGGAGCACCGCTACACCCGCTGGCTCGACGCGACAGGTCAAGTTCAGGCGGAAGAGCTATACGACCACATCACTGACCCGGCCGAGGCTGCCAACCGCGCACCAGATTCCGATCCGTCCCTTCTCTCCCACCTGCGCTGCCTCGCTTCCGATGTGAAGCGTCGCGGTTGACCCGGCCTCCCCTTCCGGCGCTCGGCATCACGGTGCTACGCTGATCGCATGGACTATCGAGAGGTCCTCACCATTGAGCCTGGCAAGCGCGGGGGCAAACCATGCATCCGGGGGCTTCGGATCACCGTCTATGACGTTCTCGAGTACCTCGCATCGGGCATGTCCGAGGTTCAGATATTGTCCGATTTTCCGGACCTCAGACCCGATGACATCAGGGCCTGTCTTTCGTTCGCGGCTGATCGGGAGCGCCACTTCGTTTCGGTGCCCGCGGATTGAAGTTGCTCTTCGACCACAATCTGTCGCCTAGACTGGTCCGCAGCCTGACAAGCGTGTATCCAGGATCCATCCACGTCCGGGACGTCGAGTTGCAAAGCGCTGACGACTTCGTCGTGTGGACGTATGCCCGCGACAAGGGTTTCGCCGTAGTCTCCAAGGACTCGGACTTCCATCAATTGAGCTTCCTGCGCGGGCATCCGCCAAAGGTGGTATGGATTCGGCGCGGGAACTGCTCCACTAACGAAATCGAGTCGATACTTCGCCGGTACTCGAACGATCTGTCGGACTTCGATGCGGATCTATCCGCATCGTATTTGGCGCTCTCATAGGCTTTTCCGTATGGCGATGAGCAGCGAACGGGTGAGCTGGAGCCGCAGCGTGCCGGTCCGCTACCAGGCGGACGTCGCCGTCATCGGCGGCGGCATAGCAGGAGTGAGCGCAGCCGCGGCCGCCGCCCGTAGCGGCGCGTCGGTGGTGCTGGTCGAACGGTTCGGCGTCACCGGCGGCAACATGACGGTCGGCGGGGTGGCCAACTTCTGCGGCGAGACCGCCGGCCAAGGCGAGGTGTTCGACGAGATCCTGCGCCACCTGGAGCGGTTCGACGCCATCGTGCCCTACGAGCCGTTCGCCTACGGGGGATGCCAGTCGCGCGTCCTGGATCACGAGATCCTGGCGGTGATCCTGCAGGAGGTGCTGCTGGAGCGCGGAGTCAAGCTGCTGCTGCACACCCGCTTCGTCGACGTGATCGAGCGCGACGGCCGGCTGGCCGAGGCGATCGTGGCCGGCCCCTCGGGGCCGGAAGCGCTGCGGGCACGCTGCTTCATCGACTGCACCGGCGACGGGCTGGTGGCCAAGGCCGCCGGCTACGCGGTCGAGAAGGGACGCGCCGAGGACCATCTCCAGCTCCCGATGAGCCTGATGTTCTTCGTGCGCGAAATGGGCGAGCCGGTCCCTGACCAGCTCCCGAAAGGCTGGTTCCAGCCGATCCGCCAGCGCGACGACCTGCCGATGACCAGCCCCAACTGGCCCAACGGTCCGCGCGGCCGGGCGATCAAGGTCAAGGTGCCGATGTTCGACTCCACCGACACCGAGAGCATGACCGCGGCCGAGATCGCGGCGCGCCGCCGCATGCTGGAGGTGCTCTCCTACTTCCAGGCGGTCGAGCGCAAGGACTGGCGCTTCGATCACTGCTCGCCGATCATCGGCATCCGCGAGGGGTACCGGATCGTCGGCCGGTACCAGCTGCGCGTCGACGATCTGCGCGCCGGGCGCGAGTTCGACGACGCGGTGGCGCGCGGCGTGTTCTACCTGGACGGCCACAAGCCGGACGACGACAAGCGCACCTACATACTCCCCAAGGACGAGCTGTACGTGCCGCCCTACCAGGTCCCGTTCCGCTGCCTGGTCCCACGCGACGGCCGCAACCTGCTGATGGCCGGCCGCTGCATGTCGGCCGACCAGCTCGCCCTGTCCTCCGCGCGCGTCACCACCACCTGCTCGATGATGGGCCAGGCGGCCGGCATCGGCGCGGCGATGGCCGCCTCGCGCGGTGCCGACACCGCCGAACTCGATCCCGTGGAGGTGCGGCGGGAGGTGGAGCGCCGCGGCGCCCACCTCGCCGTCGACGAGCCGCCGCCGGCGCCCGTGCGCACGGGCTGACCTGCCCGGCGGAAAGCATTCCGGTCAGCCGGCCAGGCTCCTCGCGGCCGGCCAGCTCGTGCCGCCTCGGCCCGCCACGTGCCGCATCTCGCTGGCCACCAGGGTCGAGTGCAGCCGGGCGATCAGGCTGTCGCGGCGCGCGGCGTGGCCGCGGTCGTTCCAGAGGTTGGTGGTTTCGGTCGGATCGGCTGCCATGTCGTACAGCTCGCCCGCAGGCTCCGAGCGCGCCTCGGGATCGTGGAACAGCGACAGCTTGTAGCGGCCGTCGTGGAACATGGTTCCGTAGATCGGCGGGTCCCAGTAGCCGCGGTTGCCGTAGCCGGAGTTGCGGTACATCGTGAGCGCATGGTCGCGCGGTGAGGCCACCTCGCCGCGCGCCAGCGCCGCCAGGTCCTGCGATTCGGGCATCAGTGCGGCGGTCTCGGCAGCCGGCAGCCCGGCCACGTGCAGCAACGTGGCGGCCAGGTCGTGCGGCTGCACCAGCTCGCTCACCCGCGCGCCGGCCCGCTCGCCCTCCGGCAGGCGCAGGACCATCGGCACCCGGGTGCAGGGGTCGTAGAAGTAGGCGCCCTTGGTGATGAGCTCGTAGTCCCCGATCATGTCGCCGTGGTCGGACACGAACAGCACCAGGGTGTCGTCCGCGAGACCGCGCCGCTCCAGCTCGGCGAGGATGCGCCCCACCTGCCGGTCGAGGAAGGCGACCGATGCGAGGTAGCCGTGCCGCACGTCGGCCAGATCGCGACCGCCCGCGTGCCTGCCGTAGCGGCGCCGGAACCCCTCCCGCTCCCGCTGCACCGCGCTCGGGACCGGCTCGTGCGCCGTGGTCAGCGGGCGCACAGCATCGATGGCGGAGCGGTCCACCAGGCCGCCCGCCTCGGCCGGAAAGTCGAAGTACGGCGAGTGCGGATCGAAGAGACTCACGTTCAGAAAGAAGGGCCGCGCCGGATCGCGCTCGGCGAGGAAGGCTGCGGCGCGCTCGGCGGCCCAGGTGCTGAAGTGCGCCTCCGCCGGATGGTGGTCCTGCGGCCCTGACTCGAGCCGGCGCAGAAACTCCGGATGGTGCTCGCGCAGCCACGTGGCGTAGGCGTTGAACGGCGAGTCGAGATGGATCCGCGGATCGTTGCTCCATTCGTAGCGCTCGAAGCCGTCGTGCGGGTGGCGGCGCGCCGCCTCCACCACGTGCCCGGAGACGTGCAGTTTGCCTACCAGGGCGGTCTGGTAGCCCAGGCGCGCCAGGTGCGCCGGCAGCAGCACCTGGTCGTCCGGCAGCGTGTCGTGCAGCCGGTACACGCCGTGCCCAGGCAGCGGTTTGCCGGTCAGCATGCAGGCGCGGCTCGGCGTGCAGATGGTAGCGTTTGCGTAGCAGCGCTCGAACGTCACCCCGCCGGCCGCAAGCGAATCCAGGGCCGGCGTGGGGATGGCACGGCAGCCGTAGCTTCCGAGCGTGTCCCAGCGCTGCTGGTCGCTCATGATGAGCAGGATGTTGGGGCGTTTCGGATCCATGCACCGCGAGCCTGTCGCGCGCCCCTGCGGGCGTCAATCGATCTCGTCAGCCGTCCGCGAGCGCTCCCCGCGCCGCGTCCTCCTTGCTTTGGCAGCGCCGCCGATTGGCACTACACTGATACCGTGGACAGCGGGGAGCTGACTCGCATCGCGCGAACGATCGTGTGGGACTACCACTACCGTCCCGAGGACGTGGCGGAGGTACTGCGCGGCAGCCGAGAGCGGATCGGCCATCTCGACAGACCGGCATTGTTCGTGCGGATGCTGCAGACGATGCCGTGGCAGCGTATCGTGACAGCGCTGACGCTCGATGAAGTCCGTGCGCTGTTGACTCCGGAGACGATCGCGCGGCTCTGGCCACCGTCCTTGCGGGAGCGTTATGCACGAATCCGAGGCTTACTACGAGGAGATCCTGTACCCCCTGCAGAATGGAGTGCTGACCACGCTCGCCACTTGCGAAGCACCGTTCTATCTGACCGGTGGTACCGCACTACATAGACACTACTTCAAGCTCCGATATTCCGAGGATCTCGACCTGTTCGTCAACCAGGATACCGGCTTCGGCGGCTACGTCGACCGAGCGCTCACAACCCTGCGAGAGTGAGGTTATCGGTTCGATGCAGATGCGTTTGTCCGTAACGACCAGTACGCCCGGGTCCTGATGACCGCGAACGAGGCGACTCTGAAAGTCGACTTCGTCAACGACAGCGCACCTCGATTCGGAGCGGTGGTGTGCGGGACTCTCTTTCCGAGGATCGACTCCCTGCGCAACATCCTGTCGAACAAGGTCACGGCAATATACCGGTTGGAGAGCAAGGACATCGTCGACCTCTGGGCAATCTGCAGCCATGAGGCGTTCCACTGGTCCCACGTTCTGGCCGAGGCTGCCGGAAAAGAGGTCGGGATCGACGCGGCTACCGTGGCGGACTTGGTACGCTCATTCCCGAGACATCTGTTCGACACGGTCCGCTGGCGCGAACGGCCCGATGAGGAGCTGTTCTTTTCCGATCTCGCCGTTATCGCGTCGGATCTCCTTGCGGTCCGTGAGAATTCCCTGTACCACGCGCGCCGATCTTCCAGCGCGTGGTAGACCTCCGTCAGTCTCGCGGTCACAGAATGCCCGAGTGGAGAAAGCCATGACGGACCAGCCGAACGTGCTCTTCGTCATGACCGACCAGCAGCGATTCGACACGATCGCCGCGCTCGGCAACCGCCACATCTACACGCCCAATCTGGACCGGCTGGTGCGGCGCGGGGTGAGCTTCACCAACGCCTAATCCACCTGCCCGGTGTGCGTGCCGGCCCGCTACACGATCCGCACCAGCTGCGAGCCGCCGGCCACCAGGGTCTCACCAACCGCATCTCCGAGCCGGCGCCCGGCCAGGCCGACACCGTCGAGGGCCGCTGCGGGCCCTACCTGGCCAAGGTCATGCGGCGGCTCGGCTACCGCACCTTCGGCGTCGGCAAGTTCCACTCCAGCCCCGGGCGCGAGCCGCTCGGCTACGACGTCCACCTGCACAGCGAGGAGCTGCGCGCCTCGCCCGAAGAGCGCGACACCGACGCCTACGCGGCGTGGCTTGCCCGCGAGCACCCCGAGTACGGCCACCTGGAGCAGCTCATGGGCGGCGCCCACCCGTTACGTCCGAGGGCCGGGGATCGCCCACTCGCCTCCGCGCATCACCGGCTCGGTGGAGCCGTCGGCGAGCACGCCGTCGATGTCCATGCGGTCCGAGCCGATCATGAAGTCCACGTGCGTGGCGCTGGCGTTGGCGCCCGCGTCCGCGAGTTGCTGCTCCGACATCCCCTCCCCGCGGCTCAGGCAGACCGCATACGCCTGGCCCAGGGCGACGTGGCTGGAGGCGTTCTCGTCGAACAGCGTGTGGTAGAACAGCCGGCCGAGGCTGGAGATGGGCGAGCGGTGCGGCACCAGGGCGATCTCGCCCAGTCGGGCGGCGCCCTCGTCGGTGGCGATCAGCTTCTCCAGGACCTCGGCGCCCGACGCAGCCTGCACGCCGACCACCCGGCCCCGCTCGAAGGTCAGGCTGAAGTTCTCGATCAGCCGGCCGCCGTAGTTCAGCGGCTTGGTCGCGGACACGGTGCCGTCCACGCGCCGGCGGTGCGGCATCGTGAACACCTCCTCGGTGGGGATGTTGGGCACGAACGGCGTACCGTCTGCATTCCGGTCGACGGCGCCCTTCCAGACGTGGCCTTCGGGCAGGCCTACGGTGAGGTCGGTGCCGGGCGCGGCGTAGCGGAGCGCGGTGTAGGCCCGCGCGTTCAGGTGCTCGCGCCGCGCCTCCAGCGCGTCGATGTGCCGCCGCCATTCCTCCCGCGGGTCCGGCCGATCCACTCGGCACGCCTGGAAAATCGCGTCCCACAGGCGATCGACCTGCTCGTGGGCAGGCGCTTCGGGGAAGACCCGGGCTGCCCACGGGGCGACCGCGGCCGCGATCACGCACCAGCTCACCCGCATGGTGCTGATGTAGTCGCGCCTGAACGGCTGCATCTGCTCGGACGCGACGCGCATGGCGGTCGCCACGCGCTCCGGGTCCTGATTCTTCAGCAGGTCGGGGTTGCCGCCGGCGACGGTGAGAAACGCGGCGCTCTGCTCGGCGCGCTCCAGCATGCCGCGCACGCGCCAGGCGGGGAACTCCTCGAAGGAGTCGGCCGGCGCATGCCGGAAGCGCACCAGGTCCAGCTCATCGTCGTGGTAGGAGACGTCCACGTACGGGCAACCGGCTGCGTACGCCCGTGCCGCGAGCGCCCGGGTCAACTCGACCGCCTCGATCGGCGCACGGATGACCAGCCGCTGTCCGGGCTGCAGATTCAGTCCGACCCCGATCGCCAGATCCGCGTACCGCTCCAGGTTGTTTGCCACGGAGCAAATCTAACGCATCCGCTTCGCCGGCTGACAGGATCGATCGGCTGTGGCTCCGCTTCCGCGGTTGACCGTCCAGGTGAACGAGATGAACCTGAGCTCGTGCTGGTGGTGAATTTCCATGAAGTGAAGACTCGGCTCTTCGAGTTGCTCCGCTTGGTCGAGGAGCGCAACGAACGCATCAGGGTGTGCAGAGACGGCAAGCCGGTAGCCGAGATCGGGCCCATCGCCCCTACGGCGCGCGACCCGCTGCGACCGGATCCGCTCCTGGCAGGAGGCGTGCTCCACGAGGATCCCGCCGCACGGCTCGCAGAAGAGGACTGGCCGCACTCGTAGGATACTTCAGGACTCGATCAGCCAGTATCCGGATGTCAGTGTGGTCTGGGGCTTCCGGATGAAGGATCGGTCCTACCCGAGCATGTCCTTGAAGGCTCCCGCCGGCACCGCCGCGGGCCGGCCGAGCATCCACTGCCACATCTCGCTGCGCAGCTCCCACTCCTTGTAGTGGTCGGAGGAGTGGTCGACCGGACCGACGCGCGCTCGGATGCGGCCGTGAGCGACTTCCGCGACCGTCTCCGGATCGTGGTTCCAGGTCGGCTCCGTGGGAGCGGTCTGACGGTCGAACAGGAACTTGAACATGTAGCGATAGCGGTCGGTCAGGTTGCGGCTGGCGGCGTGCCACAGGTCGTAATGGGTGATGGCCACGGTCCCTGCCGGGACCGCCAGGGCCACCTGGTCCTTGATGTTGGCGTAGGTCGCCATCCGCTCGGTGGGGGCGTTGCGGAAGTGGGTGCCGGGCATGATCATGGTCGGCCCCTGCTCCAGCGGCACCTCGTGCGGGTAGTACATCGCCAGCACGCACCAGACTTGGTGATGGCGCACGTTGGTGCCGTCCTGATGCCAGCTCTGACTGCGTGAACCCGGCGCGTTCACGTGCAGGTGGCGATGGCCGTTCATCGCGTAGTCTCCGCCCAGGAGGCTGATCAACGCGCCGCGCACCTCCGGATGGTCGTAGACCTCGTGCAGCAACGGGACCGACGCGAGCACTCCGTTGCCCCCGTCGTCCACCTGCCCGCACTGCTCGGCGATCGCCTCGTTGAGGCCCGCCGGGTACTCCGGGTGCAGCAGGTGATAGCCGTGGGTGACGAAGTGAAGCACCTCGTCGTCCGAGAGCAGCCGCGGCGGCTGCGTACGCAGATCAGTCATCGAACTCCTCCAGTTTCTCGAGGATGAACTCCTGCCCCAGCACGTCGATCTCGCGATCGTCGAACGGCGCCCGCTGCTGCGGAAAGTGAACGACCCGCCAGCCGTCCACGATGGCGTCGTGGACGTTGCGGTAGGGCAGCTCCGGGGCCTGCGGATCGATCTCCGTAACCGCTCCGGCGACCGGCTCGTGGATGGCGGCGGCCACCAGGTCGGCATAGATGCTCGGGTTGACGGCGTGCAGATACAGCAGCCTCTGGCGCAGCCGGGAGCGGGATCCCGGATCGGCTGGCGAGGGCGTCGAGGAGGGGGACATCACGGATGCTCGTGACGGTACCCTACCCGATGGGCGCAGGACGTACGAGATCTCCTATGTGTCTCCCGCGAGCCAGGCCGCCCGGTTCGGTCGCGGATAGACGTACTGGTAGTCGTAGGTGTCCTTGGGAGGAGTCGCGCCGAGCTTCATCGGATACTTCGCGACGGCCTCCTCGACGATGTCCACCCCAAGACCCGGCGTGTCCGGCACGGTGAGGTAGCTGTCTTCGATCTCCGGCTGGGGGGTCATGACCTCGTACCGTGCCGGGACGTCGTCCTCGCGGTGCTCCAGGATGAGAAAGTTGGGAATGGTCGCCAGGTAATGGACGGCGGCCATCTCCCCGATCGGCCCCAGGGATCCGTCGTGCGGCGCGATCGTGATGTGGTGCGCTTCGGCCATGCCGGCCAGCTTCTTCATCTGCGACAGCCCCCCGAATCTGCCGGTGTCCGGCTGCGCGATGTCGATGATCTCGCGCTCGATCAACTCGCGCATGTTGTGAATGTTGGCGACCCGCTCCCCCGACGCGAGCGGGATGTTCACCTCCCGAGCGATGCGAGCCAGGCCCTCGATGTTCTCCGGCGACACCGGCTCCTCGTAGAAGAGGATTCCGTACTGCTCGAGCTCGCGGCCGATCGCGATCGCGTCGCGCGTCGTCATCCACGGGACGCCGTGCAGATCGACCATGAGATCGACGTGGCGACCCACCGCCGCGCGGATGTCCGGGACCAGCTTCGCGGCATGAGCGATGTTGCCGACCTTGAGCCCGTCGTAGCCGCGCCGGACCCGGTCCTCGGCGTCCTCGACCGAATCGGCATGGGTGTACACGCGCAGCCGATCGTGCATCTTGCCGCCCAGGAGATTCCAGACCGGCAGTCCGAGCGCCTTGCCCTTGATGTCCCACAGCGCCATCTCCAGAGCCGACAGGGCGCCGCCTGCCACGATTCCCGTCATGGCCACGCCCGAGCGAGAGACGAAGAGCTTGTGCCACAGCTTTTCGACATGGAACGGGTCTTCGCCGATCAGGACCGGCGCGAGGTCCTCGACCGCGGCCGCCACCACGCGCGGCCAGCCGCCTCCTTCTCCCACGCCGTGGATGCCTTCATCCGTAAGGACCTTCACGAAGATCCAGCCACGGCCGGTGAGATAGGTCTTGATCTCGGTTATCTTCACGGGTCGACCTCCTTGTGTGCGGTCAGACCAGCCGGTCGAGCAGCAGCGGCTCCGGCGTGAGGGACGCGAACGCCTCGGCATACCGGCACCGCGCCTCGATGCCCCGCCAGCGGGCGCACGTCGTGTAGAGCTCGACGAGATGCGGTTGCGTCGTGAGCTGCTCGAGCGACGCGATCTTCTGTTCGAACACCTCCGTGATGTCCACGTAGTGGTCGGGAAAGAACCCAACGCGCGCCGCGGTGCCGATGTTCGGCTCGAAGAAGCGGATGTTGCCCCGCTGTCCGGCAATCTGGGCGGCCTGAATCGTGCTTGTGACGGTCAGCCAATGCGTCGGATAGGTCACCTCGTCCTTCCAATGCGTGAGGATGACCGATGGGGCGAAGTCGCCGATCTCGCGTGCCAGACGGTCGAGGCGCTCCCGCGGCATCCTGAGCGGCCCGTCGCCGTACCCGAGCATCGTGGCCTCGATACCCATGGCCTCGGCACAGGCGAACGCCTCCTTCTCGCGGATCGCGCGGACCTCCTCAACGGTGATGTCCGGCCGCTGCTCGTACAGGCGCCGACTCTCGTCGGTTTCTCCGCGCGTCAGCCAGATGACCTTGACGAGGTCGCCGTCCCGCGCATGCCGGATCAGGGTGCCGCCTGCGCGCGAACAGAAGTCGGCGGGGTGCGCGCTCACAGCCAGGATGCGTTTCCGATCTGCCATGTGTGTGCCGCTGAACCCCCTCCAGATGAGCGCCGGCGCAGCTTACACGAGCGAAGCCGGGCCTGCCCCGTGAGGACAAGCCCGGATCTCCGCCCGCAGAGTCGACCGACTACCCCTTGATGTAGAGCTGATCGACGTTGTACCGCCACTCGGTCGGCGGGTTGTTGAGATCGTAGAAGTTGCCGACGGTCGCGTCGGCGACGAACACGCCGCTTGGGCCCTTCCCGAGAATGCCGATCGCCCACATGTTCTCGTGGCCCGCCTCTATGATCATGCGCGCCCACTCCTTCTTTTCGTCCTCCGTGGTCGCCGCCATCATCTTCCCCGCCCAGTCGTTGATGTCGAAGACGACCTGTGGAGGACGTACGCCGGCCGCCCCTTCGGTGTGGAGCCAGATGTTCCACTGGCCGGACCAATAGGCTGGGTACGAACCCTGGCGGTCCAGGTTGTTCACGTAGGGGATGAACTTGGCCGCCGACCTGACGGTATAGAAATACGCGCCGTTGGCCCGGTGGCCGGAGCCGAGCATCGCCTCCCAGTCGTTGCGGGTCAGCGTATCCCAGCCGCGGTTCTGGCGCTTCATCGTGGTCTTGATGCCGATGTCGTTGAAGTAATCGGCGACCAGCTCGTGCGTGGCCTCCGGCACCGTGTCCGCGCGGGTGTTGTAGAGGACGATCTCGAAGGTCTTGCCGTCCGGACGCAGCCGGAATCCGTCGCGATCCTTCTCGCTCAGGCCGATCTCGTCCAGGATGCGGTTTGCCTTGGCCGGATCGTATTTGATGTAGGCCGTCTTGAGCGCCTCGGAATACACCGGAGACCCCTCCTTGGGGCCGAATTGCATCGGCGTGGCGAGACCCAGATAGTCCACCCGGTTGATTTCCTCCCGATTGATGGCGTGCGAAACCGCGATGGAGAACTGAGGGTTCTGGAAGATCTCCGCCAGGACCGGATCCTCGTGCGTCCGGTTGAACTCCAGGTCGAGCTGTTCGTCACCGCCGTGCCCGACCACCTGGACCTGCAACTCGCCCGCCTCCCGTTTGGCTAGAAGCTGCGGCAGTATGCCGACTCCGTCAGGCACCTGCCCGGCGGTGATGTCGCCGCCCAGCGCGCGCAGCTTGATGGTCTCGATGTCGTTGACGAACTCCAGGACCCGCCGGTCGATGTAGGGAAGCTGATTGCCGGCGGTGTCCACCACCCAGTAATAGGGATTGCGGTCGGAGACGATCGGCCCCCCGGTCGGCGCCGAGACCGTCATCCACGGATAGAGCGTCGGCCGGCCGGGATCGTTGATCTCCCATCCCCCGTCGCCCGACATGTGCTGGTGGAGCTGGGTCCAGTTCTCGAATCCGCGGTCCGAGACCTCCTTGTCCAGCTCGGCCTTGTCGCGGTACTTGGCATGAAACTGACGCATGTAGTGTTCGGCAAACAGCGGCGCTTCATGACCCAGAAGGAAGTTCGAGACAGTGACATGGAACAGCGGATTCGGATCGTCCCAGGCGAACTCGACCGCCCACTGATCGAGCCTGGTCACGCGTGGAGGTTGTCCGTCGATCACCGCGGAGCCGGGCACTCCCACGGCGAGATCCTCGTTGAGGATGACGTCGTTCCACCAGTACATGATGTCGTCGGCGTCGTAGAGCTCACCGTCGGAGAAACGCAGGCCCTCGCGCATCTGCATGACCCATTTCCTGCCGCCGTCGGAGCTCACCAGGTCTTCGATGAGCTGCGGGTAGAACTCTCCCGAGATGCCGTCCAACACCGTGGGCTTGATCGAAGCGTACCCCCAGAAGCCATGCAGATCGTTCTGCAGGTGCACGGAGTACCACGTGCCGCCGTACTGGCCGATCTCGCCCACCACCTCGCGGACGTGTGGATTCTTCGGCATCCGTGCTTCGAGCGGTGGTAGCGTGCCTTGGCTCACCAGGGCGCGAAGCATCGGTGCCTCCTGCGCCCAAGCCACAGGCAAAACGAGGATCCCGACCGCGAGCAGAGCGGCGAACGCCACCGCAAGCTTGAAACCGCGTCTCATAACGACCTCCCCGTGCCGCAGGAACGGCGTTTACATTCTTGACTGGATAGAACATGAGCCACGCTCTGTCAACCGGCTTGCAGCGATCGCGGCCAAGGCCGCCGCGATGCGCTCCCGTGGCGCCGGCTCGCGGGCCGATGGCTCCTTAGAAACAAGCAGAATCAGGCAGTCTCCGGGACCAAGTTGAAGCCGAGT
>JAPPKD010000220.1 GCA_028820215.1 Spirochaetaceae bacterium
TTGAGCCGGATCGCCTTGCCGTCGATGCTCACGGCGCGCAGCGCGGTGTACGAGGTTGCCTCGTCCACCACCGCGCCGGCGGCATCCACCAGCGTGATGGCGACGTCGTAGAGATGCGGGGCGCCGGCCTGCCACAGCCGGCGGCGGCCTTCGGGGACGTGCAGGTCGAGGCGCGGGGCCAGGTCCAGGTCGGCGGCGCACTCGGCGCCGGCCACCCGGCCATCGGCATCGCTGAGCGTGGCGCGCAGGCGCATGCCGGGCGCGTTGCCGGTCAGCGGCTGCTCCACGCGAATGACGCCGCCGGCCACGTCCGGCGTCAGCCGCGGCCGGCGCAGCGCGAGGTCGGGCACCGGCTCCATCCACACCGTCTGCCAGATGCCGGTGGTGCGCACGTAGATGGCGCGGTGCGGCCCATACTCGCGCGACTGCTTGCCGCGCGGCTGCGGGCGCTCCGCGGTGTCGCGCGCGCGCACGGTGATGACCGCTTCCTCGCCGGGCGCCGCCACGCCGTGCAGGTCGCAACTGAACGGCGAGAACCCGCCGCGATGGCGCCCCACCTCGACGCCGTTGACCCACACCGTGGCGTCGTAGTCGACGGCCTGGAAGTGCAGCAGGACGCGGCGGCCCGCCCACTCCGCGGGAATGGTCACGGTGCGGCGGTACCAGACGGCGTTGAGGTAGTCGTGGTTCTCGATTCCCGACAGCCTCGACTCCGGGCAGAACGGCACCGTGATGGCGCCGTTCAGGTCGCGCTCCAGGAGCCCGCGGTCGATGCCGCTGTCTCCCTGATCGATCTCGAATTGCCACCGGCCGTTGAGGCACAGCCAATCGGGGCGCACGAACTGCGGGCGCGGATACTCGTCACGAGGTGTCGGCACTGTGCTCTCCTTGCTCTCCTTTGCGATGGGCGGTGTCGAATCGCCGGCCCGTTACACCGGAGCCGGGTGGCGGTAGCGGCGGCGATCGGGCTGGCGATCGAGGGGCTCGGCGTTGCTGTCGGCGCCACCGTCCAGATCGTCGATGAAGGACTTCGGACACTTCCAAGCCCTCAGAGACCGCCGAGCGCGTTCAGCATCTCCAGCAGGTCGCCGCGCCGGAACGTGGCGGCGAGTTGCTGCAGCGAGACTTCGCGATCGCCGTAGCAGCGGCGCAGGGCGTCTCTCAGCGTATCGACGGCCGCCGCGTAGTGGCGCTCGCCGTCGCTCTCAAGGGCAGCCTGGAGCGCACCGAAGTTGCGGTGCGAGATGTCGTTTGGCGCGATCTGCAGGCCGGCAAGCAGATCGCGACCGATGAGCATTGCGAGGTGGTGCGACGCGTAAGGCAGGAAGTCGGGCGAGTCGGCGGTAGCGAGTTTCCGCACCCGCTCGACGAATCGGTAGATCTGGGCCGCAAGCAACGCCTGTGGCGCGGCGAGACCCGAAAAAATCAAGTCGTACAGCTTGGCGAAGTGCTGGGACCGATGGAACCTGGCCTGATGGGGCTTCGCTCGCCACACGGCCAGAACCGCTTCTGCCACCAGGGAACTGGTGATCACCTGCCCCGCGAGCCCACGTTCGTCTCGGTGGCGCTTGTAGCCGTAACCGAGCTGTTCCAAGCCGAGAGCCAAGGTCTTCTGCCGCTCATCGTTCGAACGAAGGTCGCGCAGGTCCACCGGGCTCTGGCTGTTCGTGGCCTTGGTGATCTCCTGTACGACTTCCCGCGACTCGCCCGGTAGCTGATAGATGCGAATCAGGACATGCGCCTCCGCCGCGCACGAGTTGTTGTCAGTCAGCGTCCGGTGGATCGTCTTGCAGGTCTGCCCGCCGTTGATCACCTGCACGTTCTTCATTCGTACCACGTAGTCCGTTCGTTGCAGGGCGTTGAAGTCGAAGCGATCGCAGATCATCGTGATGCCATTGTTGTAGAAGTAGAAATCGGCGGACTTCTCGTCATCGAGCAATGTGGAGCGAATGTCCATGTTGACGCGATTGGCATGGCCAAGATAGCGCCGGATGTTGTGCTCCAGGAGATGGTCTCCGTGTTCATCGAACAGGCGGTGCAGCTCGTGGACCGATGCTCGTCCTATCAGCACCCTTCTGAAATTCAGGTCTTCGGTGACGATGCCGCCGCTCAGCATCATGGCAGCGTCAACGTGAGGGCCCCGCTGTAGGGAGCGCACGATGGCGTCATGGTTGAAATGGATGAACTCCAGTTGGTCGCCGTAGTCGCGCACTGCTTGTCGCGCCCACGCGTCCGCCTGCGCAGTCCACCGCGCGCCGTTGTTGCAGAGCACTACGCGAACCGTGGGGATATAGCCATCGACGATGAGGGAGCGTGCCTCGGCGATGTGCGGCTCGAGCCTCTCGTTCAGAGCGACCCGCCGCTGCGGGTCGAACAGCATCTCGACGGTCTGGACGGCAGCCTGCACGCCTGTCTCCGGGAAATTGGCGGTCCCGCTCAGGTCTTTGACCTTGTACTTGCCCTGAAACAGCGTTACGGGGAAGCCATCGGAGTCCACGTCGCCTATGTGCACTCCGTCGACGCCGGCGTCGTTGCCTCCTTCGGTCAGCCGCTCGGCGCATTCTTCGAGAGCGAATTCCAGCGCCGTGGACATGCAGAGCAGCACGAAGGCTGCCGATCGCTGCTTGTTTTCGTCCGCCCAGGGAAACCAGTCGGGATGTTCGTCGATGACTCCCGATATCCGCTGATCTACGATGGCCGCGTTGATGTTCGTCGTCCCGCTCCTTTACGTTGGCTGTCTTCACCGGTAAGGATACGGTGAGAGGCAGGCCGTCATGCAACCCCGCTCAAGGGCTCGACCCAGTCAAGGCGCAGAGCACCTGCACCCACGGTGCCTTCTCGGTGGTCATCGTGTCCTCGATCCACTGCAGGTACTCATCGTGGATGTCTTCGATCTCCGCGCGCTCCTGTTCGTTGCGCTGCCCGCTCGACCCGGCGAGCCGAGGCTGATCGGGGTCGGGTTCCAGCCGCTTCAGACAGCGAGTGCGAAACGCGTCCAGGGCGGCGACCTCCTCTTCCAGCTTGATGTTGATCGCCCCTTCGAACTGGTCGCGACGTTCACGGAAGTGAGCCCGCGCCCGTTCCACGGCATCGGGTAACAGGACCGATAGTTCGGCCACGTCGACCTGCTGGCCGCGATTCGCCATCGCGTCCCGTCCGAGGCCAGTGCGCTCCACAACGGTGCCGAACGGCACCAGTTGGACGAACTCGCCATCGCGGTACACGGCAGCGACCCACTCGTAGAGCAGCGGGTGACTCTTGCGGTTCGGTACCAGGCCCGAGCAGACAAACACCGTCTCACGAGGCTGGAGGCCGGGGATGCCTGAGAGGATCGGTGCTTCGAAGCGTCCGAAGGCGGCGAGTACGCGGTCGTTCAGCCACTCGACCACCGGGTTCAGGCTCCAGAGATAGTGCGCCGAGGGCCAGGTGGACTCGGACCGCCGGCTTTCGGCAATCGCTGCTTGCACCCGTGCGCGGTCGGTAGTGAGCACGAAGCGGCGGCTGGCCGGCAGGACTTCCGGGGGAAGATAGCTGAATCGGGCAGCAAGGTCGTCGGGCGCGTCCAGCGTAAGCGTCTGGGTCTCGCGGTTCACCGTGAAACGGATGCGGGCGGCACTGGCCAGGAGCAGGTCGTCGGTGCTCGCGTCTGCCTCGCGCGTACGGCGCAGACGGTCCAGGGCAGTCGCGCAATAGTCGAGTTCGTCTTTGAACAGGCTGAGCGGCGCGGGTGGCATCGCCGGATCCGGAGCCGGCGGCTCGGCGGCCGCATCGTCCGCATCGTCGCCGAGGAACAGCGCCAGCAGTTTGTCGCCTTCGCTGGGCGCTGGCGTGAGGCCCTCGTCGAACGCCTCCGCCGACTTGCGGTCGGCGATCGCGTTCTGGGTGATCATCTCTTCCTCCGCGACATCGTGAACGCCCATGAACACGGACGGATCACCTATGTTCTGGTACGCCTGATCGTCCTTCTCCCTGAGCACCTCCAGGACTCGAGTGTCGCCACGGATAGTGGTGTTCGAGCTGTCCGTGACCAGGTAGACGATGCGGGGCGTACGCGCCTGACCGTAGCGGTCAATGCGCCCGTTGCGCTGCGCGAACACCATGAGCGACCACGGCAGGTCAAAGTGGATCAGTCGGTGGCATTGGTGGTGCAGGTTGATGCCCTCGGAGGCGATGTCGGAACACAGCAGCAGCCGCACGGCGCGTTGCGAGTTGCCGAAGTCTTCCACCACGCGCTGCTGCTCGGTGTCGCTCAATCCGCCGTGGAGAACGGCGATCCGGCCGAGATCAGTGAGCCGCAGGTCACGCGCGAGATGCGGCTTGAGCCAATTAAGGGTGGGAATGCGTTCGGTGAAGACGACGATGCGGTCGGTTGGATCATCGCCGCGCCAGCGGAAGTCGTCGCGGATGACGTCCAGCAACGCTTGGTACTTCGCATATCGCTCCGGGGTAACGCGTTCGAGTGCTGCCATGAGCGACTCCAGGCCGGCAACCTCCGCTTGCAGCCCGGCAGCTCCGCTGCCTCGTTCGAGATCGCCTTCATTGCGCCTGATGCGCTCGCGCGCCGTCTCCATGCACGCGGCGGGGCTGGAAAAGAGGGCCTTCTCGAGTGTCACCAGAAACAGGTTGCGGTTCGTCGATTGTCGACGCGCGTCGGACGCACGTACGCTCAGCAACGCCTCGAATGCGGCTTCCTCTTCGCTGGATGCGGCACAGCGTCGTGTGGCGACTTCGCGATCACGAAACGCGTCCCGCACCTGATCCTGAACGTCCTTCTTGAACCGACGGATGACCAAACCGGGGCGGAAGTCTGCGGCGGTATAGTCGTCCGGGTCTGCGATCGCCGTGGCGTCGAGCATATTGACCAGGCTTGCGAAGCTCCTTGCCCTGCCGTCGTGTGGGGTTGCGGACAGCATGATGAGCGTGTCGGACTGCCGGCTCAGCAGCTTGGCGAGACGGCTGCGCAGGGAACGGGTGCCCCGGTCGGCGACATTGTGCGCCTCGTCGATGACGATGATGTCCCACCTCGCCTGTTCCAGATAGGTACGGTACTCGGCGTCCTGTTTCAGAGTGTCGATCGAGATGATCGCCTTGTCGTAGTAGTAGAAGGGGTTGTGGTTGGCGGGGATGCGGCTGCGCACTCGCTGGATACCGATGGAATCCAATCGCGTGAGAGGAATGGTGAACCGGTTCCAGAACTCTTTCTGGAACTGGGTGAGCATGCTCTTCACGGCCAGTACCAAGATGCGTCGCCCGCGGCCGCGCGCGATCAACTCGCTCACCAGGATGCCCGCCTCCAGCGTCTTGCCAAGACCAACCGCATCGGCGATGAGGATGCGCTGTCGGGGGCGGGCAAGAGCTTGACGGGCCGGCTCAAGCTGATAGGGGACGAGATCCATGGCCGCGGTGTGGCCAAGGTGGATCGCGTCGTCCCCCGGTACGGCCTGGCGAAGATGGCTCTCCAAATAGAGAAGCCCGTCCGCAAAGCGGGGGGATTCATCCGGGACCAGTGTGGTTTCCGCCGGATCGAGCGCCTTGACCGGATCGAGCGCGGTGAGGAACACGGCTTCCCTACCGCGTACCAGCTCCGACGCCCCGTCACAAACGAGCTGATACCCACCCGGGGCATGATCGACCCGGCGCACGACCCACTCCGCGTCGCGGATGAGCACGCGCGCGCCAGGGGTTGGAACGGTCATCGCCGGGGTTAGCACAGCGGGCAGGGCGTGCCGGTCAATTCAGGTCCGTCAGGTCAGCACCGACCGGCGCCGAGGAATAGGGAAACCGCATCACGCGGCACGATGGTGAAGCAGGGCTGCGAGGACCTCGTCATGTCCGTCCACTTTGTCTGACATACAGGTCGTCGCGGCGCCACCGGCGACCACCGGAGCCGCCCGTGGCCTCGTCCATGGCGCGGAAGGTCTCCTCGGTCCAGTCCGACTCCTGGTAGACCAGCCTCTGCAACTGCTCCCGGATCAGTGCGTTGAACGACATGCCGCGCCGCCGGGCGTACTCGCGCCCCCTCTCGATGAGATGCTCATCCATCGCCAAGGTCACGTTACGCATTGGTCTCCACATCTCAAAGTGCCACAGGATAAGGGTGAGAACAAGCCTCTTTGACACCTGCCGGCCGCTCGGATAAGGTGCCGCGTGGAGATGCTCATGAAGAAGCTATCGTTGATCGTTGTGGCGGGGGTGCTGCTGGCGCCGCTGTGGCTGGCGGCGCAATTGCCGCCGGGGCAATACAATCTGGATGACTACGTGCGCCAGACCGGCGCCAGCATCACGTTCTCGGACTCGCCCTACCTGGCCGGCCGCGGGCTGCCGCCGGTGGAGGAGCGGCTGCCGAAGAATCCGCTCGTGATGCAGACCTGGGAGGCGAACGGCACCTACGGCGGCACGCTGACATGGACCGAGTTCACCATCGACCACGGCCACTACCTGCGCCACCTGAACGCCGTCAAGCTGCTGGAGATCGCGCCGTCGGCATCCAACCATCGCTACGACTACCTGGGCGCCACCTTCCAGCCCTCGATCCTGGAGAGCTGGGAGCACAGCGACGACGCCACCGAGTTCACGTTCCGCATCCGGGAAGGGCTGAAGTGGTCTGACGGGGATCCGGTGACCACCGACGACGTGCGCTACGCGTTCGAGGACGTGTACTTCAACGAGGAGATCACCCCCACCCTGCCGCGCTGGGCGAACTGGGGCGGCGAGCCGGTGCAGGTGTCGATCGTGGACGACTACTCCTTCTCGCTCACGTTCGCCAAGTCCTACGGCCTGTTCCTCGGGCAGGTGAGCCAGCAACCGGCCGGCTACTTCATGCGCGCGAGCCACTACATGAAGCAGTTCCACAAGGACTACACCGACCTGGAGAAGATCCTGCCGGTGATGCGGGAACAGGGCTACGACACTGAGGAGTGGGGCACGTTCTACACCTCGTTCGCGGTCGGCGGCACTGACGCGGCCAACCACATCCCTACCCGCTTCCCGAACGCCATCGAGGCGCCGTCGCTGCACCCGTGGCACGTGATCGAGGAGCCCAACCCCGGCGAGTTCATCCTGGAGCGCAACCCCTACTTCTTCAAGATCGACCCGCTCGGCCAGCAGCTCCCCTACATCGACCGCGCCCACCGCGTGTTCGTGAACAACCTCGAGGTGATGAACGCCAAGGTGGTGGCGGGCGAGACCGACGTGCAGTTCCAGTTCGTCCGCCTCGGCGACGTGCCGCTGTTCAAGTCGCAGGAGGCGGAGGCGGGCTATCGCACCATGCTGCTGCCGGCCTGGCAGCAGCAGGTGCTGGTCTACTTTCCCAACCTCACGCCGGCCGACCCGGTGTACGCCGAGGTAAGCCAGGACAAGCGGTTCCGCCAGGCGATCTCGATGGCCATCGACCGCAAGGAGATCCGCAGGTCGATCTTTCTCGACTTCGGGCGCATCGCTCAGGTGTCGCCGCCGCGCGGCGTCGACTTCTGGAAGCCGCACATGGACACCGCCTTCGTGGACTACGACGTCGATGCCGCCAACGCGCTGCTCGACGAGATGGGGCTGGAGTGGGACGACAGGCGCGAGTACCGCCTGCTGCCCGACGGGCGCCGGCTGAGCATCCCGTTCATGTACTACGAGGTCACCCCGACGGCTACCCCCGGCGCCGAGCTGTTCGCCGAGTACATGGGACCGATTGGGATCGATACCCAGATCAAGCAGGTGGACGGCAGACTGTGGTGGGCTTCGGACAGCGAGCCGCGCTTCTCCAACTGGTGGAACCCCACCATGAACTTCACTTTCGGGCCGATGAAGTTCAACGTCGCGGGACGGGCGTGGAACGCCTGGTACAACTCCGGCGGCGACAGTGGCCAGGAGCCGCCGCCGGCAGCCATGCGGCTGTACGAGCTGCGCGACATCCTGTACTCCACCGGCGATGCCGACGAGCGCCGCGCGGTGCTCACCGAGATGTGGGAAAACCAGGCCGAGAAC
Organism: Spirochaetaceae bacterium; assembly: GCA_028820215.1. The sequence continues at coordinate 7,975 of JAPPKD010000220.1, forward strand.
CTGTGGGTGATCGGCGTGGTGGCCGAAGCGCCGGGACCGTTCATCTACGACGTGAACCTGGGCAACGTGGGGGTGGCCGAGGAGCGCGGCTACTACTCTGTGGTGGTGGGCGACGCCGCCGAGCAGTGGTTCTGGAAGAACTGATCCACTAGTATCAGCGGTGGCGGGTGCCTGCCGCGGCCGGCATCCGCCTCACTCTCATGCTTACCCGCAAGGCCGCCCGCTACGAACAGGAGTCCTACTACATCGCGTCGCAGTGGCGGCTGATGTGGCGCAAGTTCAAGTCGCACCGGCTGGCGATGGTGGGTACCGTCATCGTCGGCTTCTTCATCGTCACCGGCACCCTGTTCTGCGAGTTCTTCGCCACCCACGACATCTACGAGCGCGACTCCGACTACATCCTGTGCCCGCCGCAGAAGATCCACTTCGTCGACGCCGACGGACGCTTCCACCTGCGCCCCTTCGTGTACCACCTGACCACCGAGCGCAACATGGACACCTTCGCCCTGGAGTGCACGGAGGATACGACGGTGCGCTATCCGATCCACCTGCTGGTGCGCGGCGACGAGTACAAGCTATGGGGGCTGTTCCCGGGCCGGCTGCACCTGCTCGGCATCAGGGACGAGGGCGCGTTCTACCTGTTCGGCACCGACAACCTGGGCCGCGACCTGTTCTCGCGCGTGTTCTACGCGGCGCGCATCTCGTTGTCGATCGGCTTCGTCGGCGTGGTGATCAGCTTCGTGCTCGGCTGCATTCTGGGCGGCGTCTCGGGCTACTTCGGCGGCACCGCCGACATGGCGATTCAGCGCATGATCGAATTCCTGAGCTCGATTCCCCAGATCCCGCTGTGGATGGCGCTGGCGGCCGCCATCCCGCCGAGCTGGCCGGCGCTGCGCGTCTACTTCGTGATCATCCTGATCCTGTCGATCATCGGCTGGACCGGCCTGGCGCGGGTGGTGCGCGGCTACATCATCGCGCTGCGCGAGTCGGACATGGTGGTCGCCGCGCGGGTGTCGGGGGCGCGCACCGGACCGATCCTGTACCGCCACCTGCTGCCGGCGTTCCTGAGCTACCTGATCGTGCACTTGACCCTGGCGGTGCCGAGCATGATCCTGGCGGAGACCGCGCTGTCGTTCCTGGGCCTCGGCCTGCGCCCGCCGGTGGTGAGCTGGGGCGTGCTCTTAAGCGCCGCCCAGAACGTCAAGACCGTGTACCTGAACCTGTGGCTGATGATCCCGGCGCTGTTCGTGATCGTCACCGTGCTGGCGTTCAATTTCATCGGCGACGGCATGCGCGACGCCGCCGACCCCTACTGATGGGCTGACGGCCGGGTGGGGCTGTACAGCGCGGCGCCACCGCAATACGCTGTCGATGCTGCCGTGCAGGATTGCACGCGGCGATGAGAAGGCATGGTGATGCGAAGGCACTCCAAAGAACTGCGTGGGTGGATCGACGAGGCTATCAGCCTGTCCGGCCACACGGATGGCGCGGTCCATGCCGCCGCCGGCGACACGCTGGCCGTCGCCATGCAGAAAGGGCCGCGCGCGGAGCAGCAGGATTGCGGCGCGGCGCTGCTGTGGGTGCCCCGCTTCGGTTTCTCGCCGCGCTGTGCGGCGGTGATCGCCGACGGCATGGGCGGCATGCGGGGCGGCGGCTGGTCGAGCCGCCACACGGTGCGGGTGGTGGTCGAGCGCTGCCTCGCCGGCCGCCATGACACGCCGCGCGACATGCTGGCCAGCGCCCTGGAGACCGCGCAGCGGGAAGTGCTGGAAGCGCTCCGCGGCGCCGGCGGCACCACGCTGACGGCCGCGGTCTGGGACCGGGGCGGCGGCATGCTGGTGCACATCGGCGACACCCGCGCTCACTTCGTCGAGCCGGGGCGCCCGTTCCGCTGCCTCACCTCCGACCACACCGAGGCGGGACACGCCGACGCGCTCGACCGCCTGACCACCGGCCGCCCGGCGCTGCCCTACCGGCCGACCGAGCCAGACAACAGCCTGATCGACGTGATCGGCGTGCCCGACGGCATCCTGGCCGAGCGCCACGTCCTGCACACCCCGCGCGGCGGCCGCTGCGTGCTGACCACCGACGGCGCGCACGACCCGATACGGTGGACGGGAAGCGCCGCCTTCGAGGAAGGGGACGGCGAACCTCCCTGGACCGCGCGGCGCAGCGTCGAGGCGCTCTCGGAACGCCTCTCCAACGAAGCCCTTACCGATAACGCCGCGGTCGTGGCAATCGAGCCCGGCAGGGCGTTGCGGCAGGCAGAGCAGGAACTGCGCCACGGCGACGTTCTGCTCGTCGGCCCGACGGGAGTGCTGCGCTACACCCTCGGCTGATGCTCTCGCGCGAACGATCCATCGTCCTTGCCGACGCTCCCGACCCCGACACTCCGACGCTGACGGCCCGGACATAGGCCCCGGAACTGCGCTATGATCGGTCGCAGACCTCGCCGGCTTTGT